>CAYJHO010000030.1:0-24007 GCA_964369945.1 uncultured Lachnospiraceae bacterium | reverse complement strand
TAAGCAGCAGATTTACAGTCTGTCCCCTTTGGCCACTCGGGAATCCGCCCATATGGAGTATTACTCTCACAAGAACTAATACTACCATAGCTTGAAATAAATTGCAAGAAGTTTTTTATAAAAATATATATTTCTTTTTCTATGAAATTACTGGCTTCACATAACGAAGTATCATGGCTGATTTTGCTGGTAAGGTAACTTGTACTTTTCCATTTTTCACCACTTGCTTTACCACACCTACAGAATAGTGTTGTTGGCAAGTAAGCATCAATCTCTTCATTTCAGCCGCCTTAGGAACCCCCACTTCCCATACGGAAACACTCTGATTGATCTCATGGTCATTGTTATTCACAATGACTACCGAAGTTGCTTTATCATCAAAACGTCCATAGGAAATAAGATTAAAACCACGCTCTAATTCCTTTAATGCACCAGTCTTTAACTCTTGACATTTCTTATGAATTCTTATGATATCTCGATGGAATTGAATTAACTCAATATCCTCTTTTCCCCAAGGATAGGTTCTACGATTATCTGGATCGGTAAAACCGCAAAGCCCTGCCTCATCCCCGTAATAAATGGTTGGTGCACCAGGCCATGTCATTTGTATCACAACAGCTTCTCTAAGAACTGCCTTATTTACATGTTCATTTGCTGCCTGTTCCCCATGAGAATGAAGGCGACCTACTCGTCCATTGGTTCTGGTTAAAAATCTAGAATGGTCATGATTGGATAATTCATTCATGGCTACATAAGAGCTTGGCATGGTCATAGTAGCATGGTACATAGCGCCCCAAAAGGCATCTGCATTTCCATACATCCCCATATTCTTCTCATCGCTATGCTTTTGCATTCCTGTCAAAAACCAAGTGATTGGCTCCATAAAACCATCATAGTTCATAATGGTATCCCACTCATCCCCAGATAACCAAGGTCTTGGCTCTCCATAATGCTCGGCTAGGATAATCGCTTCTGGGTTCGCTTCTTTTACTGCGGCACGAAACTTCTTCCAAAATTCGTGGTTATATGCTTCAGAATGCCCCAAATCTGCTGCCACATCCAAACGCCATCCATCTGCATTATACGGAGGACTTACCCATTTCTTTGCAATATTTAATACATATTCCTCTAAACACTTACTGCCTTCATAATTGAGCTTTGGTAAGGTATCATGTCCCCACCATCCGTCATAACTAGGGTTATACGGCCATTTGGTTAGATTATGAAATCTGAAATAATCATTATAAGGGCTATCCTCACTCACATAGGCCCCCTTTTCATATCCCTTCGCATGTTCATAAATACGTTCTCTGTCTAGCCATTTATTAAAGGAACCACAATGATTAAACACACCATCCATGATGACACGAATTCCTCTTCTATGAGCCTCTTCCACTAATCTCGCAAACAATTCGTTACTAGCTTCTAGATTCTCTTTGCTTGTTACACGACTAATATACTTACTAGCAAGGCGATTTTCAAAGCAGCCCTCTGCCAAGACATCACCCTCATCTACTAAAATCTTCCCAATATGTGGGTCAATATAATCATAATCTTGAGTATCATATCTATGATTCGATGGCGACACAAACAAAGGATTAAAATAGATCGCATCAATACCTAGTTCTTCTAAATAATCCATTTTATCTAAAACACCTTGTAAATCTCCACCATAAAATTCACGCACGCCCATAGGTGCTGGGTTCTTCTCCCAGTTTTCTACGCCTATACTATAATCTCCAATATAGCTATATTCTCTTGTCAGTACATCATTTGTAGGATCTCCGTTGTAAAATCGATCTACATAGATTTGATACATAACCGCACCTTTTGCCCACTCTGGTGTTTGAAAACCTGGTAGCAAGCGAAACTCATAATAAGAATCCATGTGGTTTACAAGTCCACGGGTGTCAAAACGTAGTTTAGTATCTCCAATGACTGGTTCAAAGTAATAGCTAATTGCCTTATCTTCGAGCTGATATGAAATCTGGTAGAAATCAAAATATTCATTACAATCTACCTTACTCATTAAGTGTTGCACTCCATCTATAATGATGAATACCTGATCCACACCCATATGAGCGGTTCTAAAGCGAATCTTTACTATCTCATTGGCTTTTGGTTCAGCCGGAGATACAAAGCTCTCGCTCATATCACTAAAAAATGCTCTATTGTTACTTTCCATGTTATTATTAAAGCAATTCGCTTTCCTTTCTATCTCTCTATATCTTTATTTTATAGTATATGCCCACTTACTGCAAGAAATATTTATGCTTTACTCACCTCTTTGTTTTTCTACAATTTCTTTTGCCAGGTCTGGATGATTGGTAATAATAGATTCCACTTCAAAATTTACCAACAATTCTATTTCTTCTTTTTCATTTGCCGTCCATACATTTAATTGTAATCCCTGTTCCTTTGCCATTGCTGCGTAACCTTTTCTCAAGGCCAAATGGAGGGCTGGATGCAAGGCTTCTGCTCCTAATTTCTTAGCATATTCACAAATCCCTATGAATGCTTCCATATACAACACTCCTGTTTTAGCGTCTGGCTTTAATTCCTTTATCTTCACGATGCTTTCATGTTCAAAAGAAGAATAAAGAACTCGATCCTCCATGCCCATTTTCTTTGTGATTTCTAATACTTTCTCTTCGATTCCTTCATAGCGAAAGATATTGGTCTTTAACTCCACATTTACCAGCATCTCTGTGCCCTTAATTGCCTCATATACTTCTTCTAATGTTGGAATCTTCACTCCAACAAAGTCTATCATTTTATTATAAAAGGAATAGCTTCTTAATTCTTCTAATGTCATATCCTTTACATAACCTTCCCCATTACTGGTTCGATCTATGCTCTCATCATGAATCACTACCACTTCTCCGTCTTTGCTTAAGTGTACGTCTAACTCAATCCCCTCAGCCCCCATTTCTGCTGCTAGTACAAAAGCCTCTATCGTATTTTCTGGTGCATATCCTGATGCCCCTCTATGTCCCCAAACCTGTGTTTTCATTCTGCTTCTATCCCTTCTTTGCAATGTGGCAAAGCGCGCACAAAGCCAAAACCCTGCACACGCTTATTCCATCTATTCTCGATATTCTCTCGGAATCTAGATCCCTTGTTTTTAGGGCTCTAGATTCTACCTTGGGGACTTCGTCCCCCACTTGTTCCAGATGAACTTTTGAATTCTTACGAAGATTTCTAAAAGAAAAGTATGTGCAAATCGTGTGGAAACGTCTGTATTTAGTGGCTGTTTTCTAGCCACTTAGGTACAGCTACGTTGGAACCGAGCGAGAGCGCATTTGCTCATACTTCTCTTTAGAAATCAATAGGAAAAATTCCGAGAGTTCATTCTCTATTTAGTATATCAAATTTTAGTTATTAATTAAATTGTAATCTTCAATAATTCCATTTACTTCACTAGCAATGGCATCTACCGTTTCTTCTGGTGTTTGTAAATCATTTAGCATATTCTCAATTTGTGTTTCTACAGTTGCTCTTGTTTCTGGGAATACACTTAATAGAGCGCCTGCATATTCTGGTGAAGAAGCATGTAATTGATCGATAGCAGTCATAAACTGTGGATACTCTGCAATATTATCTGTAAACACTTGCTCGCTGTGTGCTGCTGTAGTTACTGGGAAATATCCTGTTTGTACACTCCAATATGCTTGGCTCTCTGCTGATACTAAGAACTTAACAAATTCCCATACTGCTGCTTCTTTTTGTGCATCTTCATTGTTTAATGCCCATAGAGATCCACCACCGATAGAAACTCCACCTTCATCTGTTTCGTTTACTTTTGGGAAGAAAGCAGTACCCACTTCAAAGGCACCATTTACGTCATTTAAAATTGTTTTTAGTGATGCTGTTGAAGAAAATGTAATAGCTGCTTGGCCTGCACTAAATGCAGTAGTTGCACCATCAATATCACCAACAATTGGAGCAACTCCAGTATCGGTTAAGTCATTCCATTTTGTTAATAAGTTAAGTGCTGCTCCGTTACTATCAAAAGCAACTGCTGTTGCAATATCAGTACGACCATTTCCATTGTCTACAAACTCTAATCCTTGCTTTGATGTAAACTGTTCAAAAAACCATCCATAAATTCCAAGAGCTATGGTCATTTCTGCTCCACCATCTGCTACTAGTTGATCGGAAATAGCTGCAATTCCATCTAAACTATCAGGAATTTCTGTAATTCCCGCTGCATCAAACATATCTTTGTTATAGTACATAAGAGGTGTTGATGAGTTAAATGGCATAGAATATAAGCTATCTTCTACTGAATAATATGCAGAAATATTTGGCTCAATTTGTGAAGCATCCCATCCATCAATATCGATTAATTCCTGCATTGGAATGACCCAACCTGAATCAATCATAAAACGTGTTCCAATATCATAAATCTGTACTAAATCAGCACCCATATTTCCAATTTGTGCTGAGGTTAATTTTGTAATTGCATCATCGTAAGAACCTTGATATTGTGCCTCTACGGTAATTCCAAACTCATTTTCATCATTAAATTTATTCACTAAATAATCCACTGCTTCTCCATTGACACCGCCCATAGAATGCCAAAAGGTAATGGTAACTGGTTCTGTGATTTCTTCTATTTCTGATACTACAGTCTCTTCTTTTGTTCCTTCACTTGCCTCTTCACCTTGTGCTGTCTCTGACGCTGGAGCTGAACATCCAACTAAACTTGCTCCTACCATGGTTGCTGTTAATAATACTGCTACTAGCCTTTTTTTCATAATCTCTCTTCTCCTTTTTAGCCCTTGACTGCTCCTTGGAACATTCCGCTTACTAATTGTTTTTGTCCTATAATAAATATGGATATGGATGGAATAATAATCAATACCACCCCAGCTATCATCATGGTGATAGACTGTGAATCCACACTATCTAGCATGGTAATTCCGATTTGTACGGTTCTTTTATCATTTGTGTTGGTCACTAAAAGTGGCCACATATACATATTCCAAGCATTGATAAAGGTATAAACTGCCATGGCTCCAATAGCCGCCTTTGTCAATGGTAATAAAATAGTTCTAATAAATCTCAAGTTCCCACAACCATCAATTTTGGCTGATTCGTAAAGTGCAATGGGAAATGTCATGTAAAACTGGCGGAACAAGAAAATCCCCATAGCTGATGTTAGATAAGGAATAATCAATACATGGTAGCTATCCAACCATCCCCAACCACTTACTGTCAAATAATTTGCAATAATAGTAGCCTCTCCTGGAATCATCATGGTTGCCATAACTACCATGAACAAAATCCCTTTTCCCTTGAAATTTAAGAAAGTAAAAGCAAAGGCTGCTAGGGAACAAGAAATAATTTGCCCAAAGGTAATACAAGATGCAATCAAAAATGAGTTGAAGATAAATTGGACAATTGGTGCTGTGGTAAGTGCTGCCGCAAAATTTTCTAATGTTGGTGCACTTGGTAGTAAGTTTATCCCTGGATTGTACAATTCACTAGATGGCATAAAAGCTAAACTTACTGCATAGAGAAGAGGTAGTAAAATCACAAATCCTATGGCGATATTTGCAGTGATTAATAAAGATGTTTTAGTAGTCTTTTGTGCAATTGCTTTTCTCTTTGCCTTTGCTTTTATCTCTGCAATTTCTTCTGTTCTATTGGCATCTGACCAAAGAATATCTGCTGTTTTTGTACTCATTAATAGCGAACCCCTTTCTTCTCTATTTTAAACATGATCAAAGTCAAACTTAAAATAATCAAAAATAGAATAACTGACTGTGCTGCTGCATCTCCAAATTTATAGTTAAAGAAAGCGTCTCTATAAATGGAATATACCACTAAATTGGTACTCTCCCCTGGGCCTCCTTCTGTCAACACCTTTACTTGCCCAAAAGATTGAAATGCTTGAATTACATTGACTACCAGGGTATAGAAAATAATAGGGCTCAACCCAGGCAAGGTCAAATGTATGAATTTACTCATAGGTTTTGCTCCATCGATAGAAGCTCTTTCATAAATAGAACGATCGATATTACTTAAGCCTGCTGAAAAGTACAAGAAATTGATCCCACTATTCAACCAAGCTGTTAAAATAGCTACGCAAACCAAAGCGTAGTTTGGATCATTTAACCAGTTAATATCTAATCCTGTCACTTTATTTAAAATCCCTATAGATGGATTTAGTATAATCTGAAAAATCATAGCTGCCGAGGAGGAAGCAATTGCCATTGGCAATGCATAGGCCGTGCTAAAAAAGCGAATTCCTGGAAAAGCTTTATTACATAACAAAGCAGCCATCAAGCCCAATGCCATACTAAGTGAAACTACTATAACTACATAAATCAAGGTAACCACTAAACTATTTCGGAAGGTATCTGAGGCTAATAAATCCAAGTAATTTTCTATTCCTACAAAAATCTTTGGTGTTCCTACTCGGTCCGTTTTAAACATACTTAGGTATATGGTTCTAAAAAACGGATAGAATAAGAAAATAGAAAAGATAAGTAACGCTGGTATTAAGTATCCATAAGATCCTATTTTAAATTTTTTTAACATCCTAAACTATTTCCTTTCTGAAAAATATATTTTCCTCTGTAAATTTATCAAAAAGTTTTATAAAATCTTGATTGATTACGATTGGACATTTATCTCTTTCTTTCTTATTGCATTGTGCCTCTGTTTTCACACTCATTTTCTGGCCATTCAAACTAACATGTAGTATATTTTCATGACCAAGGCCTTCTACAAACATAACTTCTGCTGTTAGATTTGTCTCTAGGCATCCTTTGGTATCTATGGAAACATGTTCCGGACGAATACCTAGTACCATTTCTTTATTTAGATAGCCTTCTTCTGTTAATCGCCTTGCCATATGCTTTTCTACTTCTATCATCTGTGATCCAAAGTCAAACATAACTTTTCCCTTTACCACACAAATTCTCACATCCATTAAATTCATGGCAGGTGTTCCTATAAAATTAGCCACAAATAAGTTGACTGGATTTTCATACAATTCTTTTGGGCTTGAAACTTGTTGAATGATTCCATCCTTTAATACCACAATTTTGTTTCCTAGGGTCATCGCCTCTACTTGATCATGGGTAACATAGATAACTGTGGCACCTAGCTCTTTATGTATCTTAGATAATTCCACTCTCATTTGACTTCTAAGTTTGGTATCTAAGTTAGATAATGGCTCATCCATTAGATATAACTTAGGTTGTCTAACAATCACACTTCCCATAGCTACTCTTTGCTTTTGTCCACCAGAAAGTGCTTTTGGCATACGATCTAGTAAATGATCAATCCCTAACATTTTGGCTGTGCTTTTCACTCTCTTATCAATCTCTGCTTTATCAAAGCCATGCATTTTTAATCCAAATGCCATATTTTTATATACATTCATATAAGGATAAAGTGCATAGTTTTGAAATACCATGGATAATTCTCTTTCTCCTGGCTCCAAATAATTTGCATACTTGTCATCAATCCAAAGTTCCCCATCTGAAATTTCTTCTAAACCTGCTACCATTCTTAAAGTAGTGGATTTTCCGCAACCTGATGGTCCAACAAATACTACAAAATCCTTATCTTCTATATCTAAGTTGAAATTCTTTACTGCATACGAGCCTTCTGTATATCTCTTACATACATTCCTTAATTCGATTTTCGCCATTTCCGTTCTCCTTGCCTATCACTAGAATCCATTCTAACACTCTAATGTAAAATCCATTACCATATGTATCTAAAATATTGTAATGTTTATGTAAGAAAAATTTTACATAAGAAATTAGTAGTTGCATGTTTTTACAGATAGGTCTATAATATTACACGGATGTTAAATTTTAGACAATGATTGGAGAGCAGTAATGTATCATGACGAATTAAAGGAAGCACAGTATCTTGCTTCAAAAAAAGTGAATTTATTAGAAAAAAGCCCATTAGCTTATTTAGTACAAGCTGGACTGGCCGGAATGTTCGTTGCCGTCAGTGTATTATTTTCCTTTACCATAGGAGGTATTTTGTATCCAGCAGATTTTGCAGGCTATAAAATAGTAATGGGAGCAAGCTTTACCGTAGCACTTAGTTTGGTTATGATGTGTGGTGGTGATTTATTTACTGGCAACAACCTATTAATGGGAGTTGGCATGTTCACCAAAACAATTACTCCATTAAAAGCGATTAAATTATGGATCTTCTGTTGGCTAGGTAACTTTATTGGTTCCTGGATTACCGTTGGACTATTCGAAATGACTGGACTTATGAGTGGAGATGTTGCTTCTTTTATCACCAAGTCTGGACTTGATAAAGTATCCTTAGGACCTGCAGAAATCTTTGCAAGAGGAATCTTTTGTAATATCTTTGTTTGTGCTGCTGTATGGGCTTGCATTAAACTAAAGTCAGAATCAGGTAAACTTATTATGATTTTCTGGTGTGTATTTGCCTTCTTTACCGCAGGCTTTGAACATAGTGTTGCTAATATGTCACTGCTAGCACTGGGAGCTTTAAATCCAACCGAATCTTATGCTTTTGGATTTGACTCTTACTTTTACAACTTACTATTTTCTACCTTAGGAAATATTGTTGGTGGAGCACTTTTCATTGGCTTACCTTATTTCTACATTACAAAGAAAAGTCCTAAAGTAGCAAATCACTAATCTAACATACATAAAAACCCCCTATACAAATTGGTAGGAATATCTGCCATATTGTATAGGGGGTTTTATTTATTTCTTAACGACTTTACTTGTTTCTTTTTTCACTTCTTTTTTTACTTCTTTTGGAATACTTACTTTATCTAAGTTCCAGATTTCTGTTGCATATTGCTCGATGGTTCGATCCGATGCAAACTTCCCAACACAAGCAGTATTTAACATGACCATTCTAGCCCAAGCCTTTTCATCTCTAAAGGCTGCTTCCACACGCTTTTGTGCTTCTACATAAGAATCAAAGTCCTTTAGAATAAAGTAGGTATCAGCCTTATCTGTTGACAAAGTATTCAATAAGCTATTATACAATGGTCTAAATAATTCTGGATCATTTGGAGCAAAAGTTCCATTGATTAATTGCATTAACACTCTTCTCACCTTAGCATCTCCATTGAAGATATCCATTGGATTATAACCACCAAAGTTTTCATATTGAATGACTTCATCTGCCGAAAGACCAAAGATAAAGGCATTTTCTTCTCCAACTTCTTCTACAATCTCTACGTTAGCCCCATCCATGGTTCCTAGTGTTACTGCACCATTTAGCATAAACTTCATATTTCCTGTTCCAGAAGCTTCTTTAGATGCCGTAGAAATTTGCTCTGAAACATCTGCAGCAGCAAAAATTAATTCTGCATTGGATACACGATAATTTTCAATGAAAACAACCTTGATTTTGCCTGCAATCTCTTCATCATTATTTACTACTTCTGCTACTGCATTAATTAACTTAATCGTTAATTTTGCATTGCGATAACCTGCGGCTGCCTTAGCACCAAAGATAAAGGTTCTAGGGTAAAAGTCCATACTTGGATTATCTTTTAATTCATTATATAAGTGCATTACATGCAAGATATTTAATAGCTGGCGCTTATATTCATGCAATCTCTTTACTTGTACGTCAAAAATAGATCGTGGATCTACTTGAATGCCGTTGTGCTCTAAGATATACTTTGCTAAACGTAGCTTATTTTGATATTTGATATTCATAAACTCATGCTGTGCTTTTTCATCATCCACAAAAAGTTTCAACTTCGAAATAGCCGGTAGGTTGGTAATCCAATCTGGACCTACATGTTCCGTCACCCATTTTGCTAACAGTGGGTTGGCATGTAATAAGAATCTTCTCTGTGTAATACCATTGGTCTTATTATTAAACTTCTCTGGCATCATTTCGTAGAAGTCCTTTAACTCTTGCTTCATTAAAATATCGGTATGAAGCCTAGCTACCCCGTTTACAGAATAGCCTGCTGCGATTGCTAAATGCGCCATTTTTACTTGACCATCATAGATAATTGCCATTTTCTTAACTTTTTCATGATCATGTGGATATTTTGTTTGGATTTGCAATACAAATCTTCTGTTAATTTCTTCTACAATTTGATAGATACGTGGTAACAATCTTGAGAATAATTCGATTGGCCACTTTTCTAATGCTTCTGACATAATGGTATGATTGGTATAAGCACAAGTCTTACGTGTTACTTCCCATGCTTCATCCCAAGTGAGCTCATAATCATCTAATAAGATTCTCATTAACTCACCAACTGCTACAGTTGGATGGGTATCATTTAATTGGAAGGTAACTTTTTCATGTAATTTCTTCAAATCATCATGCTTAGCCTTGTACTTTTCCACTGCTACTTGTAAGGAAGCTGAAATAAAGAAATACTGTTGCTTTAAGCGTAATTCTTTTCCTGCATAGTGATTATCGTTTGGATATAAAACTTCTACAATATTTTTTGCTAAGTTTTGTTCTTCTACCGCTTTTCTGTAATCCCCTTTATCAAAGGAATCTAATCTAAAAGTGTCAATGGCTTCTGCATCCCAAATACGTAGTGTATTTACAATCTGATTTCCATAGCCTAAAATTGGCATATCATATGGAATGGCACGAACCGATTGGTGGCCTTCTTGTCTAAATCTACTATGTCCGTTTTCATCAATATAAGTTGCTACGTGACCACCAAATTTAATCTCTTTGGCATATTCACTTCTACGAAGTTCAAATGGATTTCCATCTACTAACCATGCGTCTGGCACTTCCACTTGGAAACCATCTCTAATTTCTTGCTTAAACATACCATAACGATAGCGAATACCGCAACCATAGGAAGCATAGCCTAGAGTTGCTAAAGAATCTAGGAAACACGCCGCAAGACGACCTAAACCACCATTTCCAAGTGCTGCATCTGGCTCTTGGTCCTCGATAACATTGATATCCACTCCTAAATCTTCTAATACTTCTTTTACTGCATCATATGCTTGTAAGTTAATTAAATTGTTTCCTAAGGCACGACCCATTAAAAATTCCATAGATAGGTAATATACAATCTTTGGATCTTTTTCATCATACACTTGCTGTGTAGCTAACCAGTTATCCACAATGTCATCTTTGATGGCATAAGATACTGCTTGAAATAATTGTTGCGGTGTAGCTTCGTCTAAATTCTTACGATATAAAGTTTTAACATTGTAAATAACATCTTTTAAAAATTGCTCTTTATCAAATTGGTTTATAGTATTTGTAGACATAGATAGCTCCTCCATTCTTGTGAGGGGCAAAAGCCCCCGTTACCCTTACACTATACTCTCGAAATCTAGAGCCCTTACTTTTAGGGCTCTAGATTTTCCTTAGGGGACTCTTTCCCCCACTTTTTCATCTTGAATCTCGAAATCTGTTTCAGAAATTCATAAATAAAGTAGACACAAATCGTGTGGAAACGTCTGTACTTAGAGGCTGTTTTCTAGCCACTTAGGTACAGCTACGTTGAAACCGAGCGAAAGCGCATTTTGTGAATACTTTATTTATGAATTTCGTCGGAAAGATTCCGAGAGCTCATTTACACTCTTTCGATAGCGATTGTTACAGTTTCTCCATTGATGTTCCATTCTTTTTCTACTGCTAAAGCGTTGTCTGTATCGATTGCATCTGCCAATACTTTGGCAGTAATTGCTTCTTTATTCTTCATTACAATCGCTGCAATGGTTGCATTCCCATTGATAGACACTTTGATATGATCCATAACTTCGAACTTAGCATCTTTTCTCATGGTTTGAATCTTACTGATCACTTCAGCCATATTACCTTCTTCTAGCAACTCTTCTGTTAGATTGGTATCAAGAACTACAGTCACTGCACCTTCTGCTTCTGTAGCATAGCCTTCTTTTTGCTTCATTTCAATGAGTAAATCTTCTTCTGCTAATACCACTTCTGTATCGCCAACCATGAACTTAATTGCACCTTCCTCTTTCAAGGTAGCATGTGCTGCATTTCCATCTAAGCTAGCTAAGGTCTTTTGAATTCCACCTAATTGCTTTCCAAACTTTGGCCCTACGGTACGAAGTTGTGGCTTGAAGCTATAGCTAGAAAATTCTGAAACATCTTCTGCAAAAACTACATGCTTTACATTTAACTCTTCTTCTATAATATTTTGATAGAACTCGTCTAATGCAAGTGGTGCTTTTACTAACATTTGTCCAATTGGTTGTCTATTCTTGATATTTGCTGTATTTCTACAAGCTCTACCCATTACTACAATCTTAAGCAATTGCTCCATATCTTCTTCTAACTTGCTATCAATCGCAGCTTCATCTGCCACAGGGAAGTCACATAGATGAATACTTTCTGGAGCACTTGGATCTAGGGAACCTACTAGGTTTTTGTAGATTTCTTCTGTCATAAATGGGATCATTGGTGCAGCACACTTACAAACAGTTACTAATGCTGTGTATAAAGTCATATAGGCATTGATCTTGTCTTGTTCCATACCTTTTGCCCAGAATCTTTCACGGCTACGACGTACGTACCAGTTACTCAAATCATCTACAAATTCTTGTAATGCTCTAGCAGCTTCTGGAATACGGTAGTTTTCTAAACAGCTATCTACCGTTTTAATTAGAGAGTTTAATTTCGATAATGCCCATTTGTCCATCACAGACAATTTACTATAATCTAATTCGTATTTTGTTGCATCAAACTGATCAATTTCTGCATATAACACATAGAAGGCATAGGTATTCCAAAGAGTACCCATAAACTTACTTCTTCCTTCTGTTACTGCTTTGTCATGATATCTATTTGGTAGCCAAGGAGCTGAATTCACATAGAAGTACCAACGAATAGCATCTGCTCCGTGAAGTTGTAATTCATCAAATGGATCTACTGCATTTCCTTTGGACTTACTCATTTTCTGTCCATTCTTGTCTTGTACATGACCAAGTACCAATACATTTTCATAAGGAGCCTTATTAAATAGCAAAGTAGATTCTGCTAATAGGGAATAGAACCATCCTCTTGTTTGGTCCACTCCTTCCGAGATAAATTGTGCTGGGAACTGTGCTTCAAACAATTCTTTGTTTTCAAATGGATAGTGATGTTGTGCAAAAGGCATTGCTCCTGAGTCAAACCAACAGTCAACCACTTCTGGAACTCTAGCCATAGTTCCGCTACAATGAGGGCAGTTGATCGTAATTTCATCGATATATGGTCTATGAAGTTCTACCGTAAGTGCTTTTTCATTTCCACTCATCTCTTTTAGTTCTTCTCTACTTCCTACTGCATGGAATTTGCCACAATCAGCACATTCCCACACATTAAGTGGAGTTCCCCAATATCTATTTCTAGAAATACCCCAGTCTTGGATATTCTCTAGCCAATCGCCAAAACGTCCTTTTCCAATGGTCTCTGGAATCCAGTTAATGGTGTTGTTATTACGGATTAAGTCTTCTTTTACTGCGGTCATTTTGATAAACCATGATTCTCTTGCATAATACATCAGTGGTGTATCACATCTCCAACAGTGTGGATAGCTATGCTCGTATTTTGGTGCATCGAATAATAAACCAGCTGCTTCTAAATCTTTGATGACTAAAATATCTGCATCTTTGATAAAGGTTCCATGATAACTTGTTTCCTCTGTCATTTCACCTTTTCCATCTACTAACTGTACAAATGGAAGCTCATATTCTCTACCAACTCTAGCATCGTCTTCACCAAAGGCTGGCGCGATATGAACAATACCGGTACCATCTGTTAAGGTTACGAAATCTTCGCAAGTAATATAGTGTGCCTTTTTCTTTTGGCTTGCAATGATTTCATTTGCAAAATCAAATAATGGTGTATATTGCTTAAACTCTAATTCTTTTCCGGTAAAGCTAGCTAGTACTTCGTAAGCTTTTACTCCTTCTTCTTCGTTTCCAAGTGGTCCTAGTACTTTATCCAATAAAGCCTCTGCCATATAGTACACAAAGCCGTCTGCAGCCTTTACTTTTGTATAAGTTTCTTGTGGATTCACACAAAGTGCCACGTTACTTGGAAGAGTCCAAGGTGTTGTGGTCCAAGCTAGGAAATAAGCATCTTCATCCACAAGCTTAAATCTTGCAATGGCAGAACGCTCTTTGATTTCTTTGTATCCTTGTGCTACTTCGTGAGAGGATAGTGGAGTTCCACATCTACCGCAGTAAGGAACGATTTTAAAACCTTTGTATAATAGGTCTTTTTCCCAGATTGTCTTAAGTGCCCACCACTCAGATTCGATGAAATCATCATGGTATGTTACATAAGGCTCATCCATATCTGCCCAGAAACCTGTGGTACTAGAAAAATCTTCCCACATTTCTTTATACTTCCAAACACTCTCTTTACATTTATCGATAAATGGATCTAAACCATATTCTTCGATTTGATCCTTTCCATCTAGTCCTAATAATTTCTCTACTTCTAATTCTACTGGTAATCCATGAGTATCCCAACCAGCTTTTCTTGGTACCATATAGCCCTTCATAGTTCTATATCTTGGAATCATGTCTTTGATAACACGAGTTAATACGTGCCCAATATGAGGCTTTCCATTGGCAGTTGGAGGTCCATCATAGAAGGTGTAAGTTGGACCGTCCTTACGGATTTCCATACTCTTCCTAAAAATGTCTTGGTCTTTCCAAAACTGTTCAATTTCCTTTTCTCTCTCTACAAAGTTTAGATTCGTTGATACTTTGTTATACATCTAAATTTCTCCTCTCAATCTCTACCTGTCTTACAAATCGTAGCATAAAAATAGACTCCACCCTCGTAAAAGGATGAAGCCTTAAAAGATTCATTAACCACCTATTACGCATACTCCCTGTTCACAGTTTCATATGGCTCCCGATAACGGCAGGATACCGTTCAAGGTTACTAGCTTCACCCGACTGCTCAAAAGTGATCTTCCTATCGTAAATACTCATACTGATCTTCCACCCTCATCAGCTCGCTGTAACTTTCTCTTACTATAGTACTGTCTTTCTCATTGCATTTATACATAGTTAATTATAATTATTTCTGACTCATTTGTAAAGAACTATTTCAGATTTTACATTTTCTATAGTTTCTATACTGCTTCTGTTTCTCTATCATAGCTTCCAATTGCTTTTACCACTAGCACTAATACTATTAAAGCTGCAATCAAACCAATATTGAAGATAAATGGCCATCTATCATTGTATTCAAATAATTTACCAATCAAGAAACCAAAAGGAGCTGATACTGCAATCATACTTGCATTAAAGATAGCATAGATACGAGATCTGTCTGTATTTTCCACATAAAATGCCATCAAAGCTTCTTTTCTTGGAGTAATAATAGCAAAAGAAATAGCTTCCAAAATCGTATAGACTGCAATCACAGAAAAGCTTCCTATAGGTGCACTCAAAAGCACTACATGACTCAAAGCATAAACAAATAGACCAATGATTAGGGATCTTTTCATTTTCAATCGGTTCATCACATTTTGTAGTAAGAAAACAAACAGAATCATAATAATAGTTCTAATAATAGGAAACCAAGCTACTTCTCCATCTGGAATCCCAAGGGATTCTGTAATATAAATGGCAAAAAAGCTTCCTGTTGCGATCTGAATCACATTGGTCATTGCCATAAACAATACCACAAAGATCATTCTGCTAGAACGAAACACACTCTTGATTACATCCCAATATCCCATGAGTAAGGATGCATAGGTTATACCCTTTGTCTCTTCCATCCTCTTCTTGCCCATTTCTGTCTCTCCCCCAAATAAAAACAGAAGCAAAAACTTCATAAACATAGATATCGCTGAAATAAAATATAGCACCGATACGACCTGTATCACGGAGTATTGATCTACCAATAGCACCGCCAATGGGGAAAAGAAAATAGAAAGCATTCCCGCTATATGAACTAGGGTGAAGGCATTTGTTAAATGCTTTGGTGGACAATCCTCTGTAAAAAGGCAGTTCCAAGAGGTATTTGTAATCTGATAACTAGCATTCACCATGGCTGCAATCAAAAACCACCAGAAATTCTGTGCAAAAGCCCAAATCAAGCAGGGAACAGACCAGGATATGGTGTCAAAAATAAACGTTGTCATTCTACGCCCTAACTTATCTGTAATAACTCCTCCAATGATGGCAAAAAAGGCCTGTAGGAAAAATCCAATGGATATGATTAATCCAATCTGCTCGTCACTGACTCCCAATTGATACATATATAAGGTAGCAAAGGGAGAAAATAAGGAAAATGGTATGTACCAAAGTGGCTCTGTAAGTAGAGACCACTTTGGATTTCCTTTTAATTCTATAAAAGTTCTAATTAAATCGTTGTTTTTAAATATTCTCATAATTCCCTCCACGGCGATGCGCTTTTTGCATCGATATGCAAGTTGAATTTCAGATTCAGCTTGCAATAATAGTGTTTGTGATACAGCGGCGCAAACACCATGGGTGAAAAATCAGATTATCAAATTTATTTTTCACCCACCTTTACTGTGTAATAAATGCGGCAATATCTTCTATCACCTTACCATCTACTTCACTCTTTATACTATATTCTTCTACAATGGTAAAAATGGTTGTCGTTCCATCGGAAGGCATCATCAAATGATTTAACCCTTCATACAAATGGAATGTGACATTTTCTCTACCTGCCAATGCCTCTTCCCAGGATGCATAATCTGCTTCTACGGATACCTGTATATCGTTCTCACCATGTAAGACTAAAATAGGAACCTCTACTTCGTCAATATACTCTGTACCTGCATAGGTTTTTGCAGAATCTACATATTTGACCGGCAAACCTAGTAAGAGTGCTTCCTCTTCTACATCGTAGTTTCCTTCACGAATGGCTTGTATATCCGTCTCAACTTGGGCAAAGGCTGTATCGTAGGTAGCTTTGGTGGCATCATCTAGTTCTGCTGCATATAAAATTTCTTTGCTCATCATATTTTGATCATAAATAATATCATATACGGGTCTTAAGGAACCTCCCATGGAGATAATTCCTGCTACATCTTCATTTTCTGCAGCAATTACTGGAGTCAACATGCCCCCTAGGGAATGTCCTAGGACATAGATTTCTTCTTCATTTACTCTTCCATCGTTTCTCATCAATTGAATAGCTGCGTTGGCATCGTCTATGGTTTCTTCGCGAAGGGTAACCTCATACCCCATAGCCGAATATTCTGTAGGATAAGCAAAGACTCTCTTATCATAACGAAGGGTGGCTATCCCTAACTCTGCCAAACCATGAGCGATGTCTTGAAAGGGCACATTTCCATAAACTTCCTCGTTCTTATCACTAGCTCCTGATCCATGCACTAAAATTACGACTGGTGGATACTCTACGCCTTTAGGCAAGGTAAGTATGGCATCTAAAGGCATGTCTACCCCTGCATCCACTGTGGTTGCTACTTCTTCAAATGCATCTGTTACCACAAGTTCTTCTGCTTCTGCTACTTCTTCTGTAGTCTCTGTTTCATCTGAACCCTCTACTACCTCTTTTTCTACAACATTATAGAAAAATCCTGCGATCTTTTTCTCATCATCAAAGGTTAGTTGAAACACTACATCTGCTAAACTATATTCTGCAAATACTCCAACTATAAAGTACTGTTCGTACACTTGCCCCTCTACTGAAGTCTGGCTCAGAAACTCTCCTGCTTTTCCTTCCACCTCTGCCTGTATGGTTTCTAAGGCTGAAACATCCATTGCCCCTGCCATAGCTGCATCAAACATTTCATAGAAAGCTTCATAATCTGCTTCCCAAAACAATTCCATACTACTAGCACCTAGAGCCTTAATCTCTTCTGCATCATACTCTGGAGCTTCCACGGAACAAGCCACCAACTGCAACACCATCAAGATACTGATTAAACCTAAACATACTTTCCTTACTTTCATCATTCTTCCCTCCATACATTGAAACATACTCTCGGAATCTTGAGCCCTTACTTTTAGGGCTCAAGATTTTCCTTAGGGGGGCTCTGTCCCCCACATTTTCATCTTGAATCTCGGAATCTGCTTCCGAAATTCATAAACAAAGTAGGCGCAAATCGTGTGGAAACGTCTGTATTTAGTGGCTGTTCTCTAGCCACTTAGGTACAGCTACGTTGAAACCGAGCGAAAGCGCATTTTGTGAATACTTTGTTTATGAATTTCGTCAGAAAGATTCCAAGAGTTCCATAGCTGTATTATACTCCTATTCCATAGAAAAGCAACAAAAATAGAAGCCAACAAGCTGATAAAAAACTTGTTGGCCTCCTAATATCATTATGCCTTATTTCTATTATAATTAATCAAGCATCCTGCTTTTACAATTTCCTTCTCTTCTGGTGTCATCTCTGTAATATATAAGGTGATTTCACGAATACTATCTCCTACTACATAAGCTTTAATAGCTGACATATCAGAATTGATTGCTTTTAAGATATTTGGTACAAAGATATAATCTCCAATCTCAAAGCATACATCCTCTTCCATTTGGAATGGTAACATTCCCCAGTTCATCACATTCGAGCGATATCTCTTGGTTGCATATTCTTTTGTGATATTTGCTAGACCGCCTAATACTCTTTGGCAACTAGCTGCTTGTTCTCTTGCAGAACCATCACCTGGTTTGATGGCATACATCATACTACCAATTTCTACCTCTTCTACTTTTAAGTCTGCAAACTCTTCCATACTGTGGATTTGCTGATATACGTTTTCTAATTTCGCATCTACCGCAAAGATATCACTTCCTGCTCTTCTAGCATCTTCTATATCACGTACTGCCTTAGAACGCCCTACATAGGCTGGATCTCTTCTAGAAAGTGTATATTCTGCTAGTCCTAGTGGATTAGAACGATACGATGAAGTTTCTCCTGAAGGGATTAACTCATCTGTTGTTGTAACTTCATCCATAATTTTGGAGCACACTTTCAACAAAATATTTTCTGTTAAAGCACTCATTTCTGGCCAATCTTTGATATTTGGTCCATATACAATTTCTTCTGTTTCCTTTGCTTGACCAAAGCCTTGATACACTCTACTGTTGTAAGAAGATGGATCAAAATGATACTCAGGAGTCACGTAGCCATCTGCTATCTTGTCTGCACCCATCAAGTAACCGCCATTTGCTGCAGTTGCTGCAATACTTCTTGCATCCATAAGTGCCACTGCTGACATCTGGCCAGAACCTGGCTTAGAACCTTCTCTACTTGGGAAGTTTCTTGTGGTATGACGAATACTAAAGGCATTGTTTGCTGGCGTATCGCCTGCACCAAAACATGGTCCACAGAAGGCTGTTTTGATGGTGGCACCTGCTGCCATCAAGCTAGAGATTGCCCCATTTTTCACAAGTTCCATAAAGACTGGTTGTGAAGATGGATAAGCAGATAGAGAGAAAATATCGGAACCACAGTTAGCATTTCTTAGGATATGTGCTGCTTCTACCATATTGCTATAGTTACCACCTGCACAACCTGCAATGATTCCTTGTTGTACCTTTAATCTTCCATCTACAATTTTATCCGTCAAACTAAAGTTGATATTAGCATCCCCTGAAAGTTTCATCGCTTCTACTTCTACGGTTCTTAGAATATCTCCTAAGTTTGCATTTAATTCATCAACAGTATAAGTATTACTTGGGTGGAATGGCAATGCGATCATAGGCTTTACCTGTGCCAAATCCACATATACCATACCATCATATAGTGCCACTGCTGCTGGTTCTAATTTCTTATATTCATTGCCTCTTCCATGACAGGTTAAATATGCCTTAGTATCATCATCTGTTTGCCAGATAGAAGTAAGACAAGTGGTTTCTGTTGTCATAACATCCACAGAGTTTCTGTAATCCGTTCCCATACTTGCAATACCAGGGCCTACAAACTCCATTACTTTATTCTTTACATAGCCATTTTTGAAGACTGCTCCAATAATAGCTAGTGCAATATCGTGAGGTCCTACCCCTGGATTTGGTGCATTGTCTAAATATACCCCAATCACATCTGGGTAATTTACATCGTAGGTATCACATAGAAGCTGCTTTACTAATTCGCCTCCACCTTCTCCTACTGCCATAGTTCCTAATGCTCCATAACGTGTGTGACTATCTGATCCTAAAATCATCTTACCACAACCTGCTTGCATCTCTCTCATATATTGATGGATAACTGCAATATGTGGTGGTACAAAGATACCGCCGTATTTCTTTGCTGCGGTTAAACCAAATACATGGTCATCTTCGTTAATCGTCCCTCCTACTGCACAAAGAGAATTGTGACAATTAGTTAATACATATGGCAATGGAAATTTCTCCATCCCTGATGCCTTAGCTGTTTGGATAATACTAACAAAAGTAATATCATGTGATGTCATGGCATCAAACTTGATCTTTAACTTATTTACATTTCCTGAAGTATTATGAGCTTGTAAAATCCCATAAGAAATCGTTCCTTGCTTTGCCTCTTCTTGATTGACAGCTTTTCCAGCTGCTGCTAGTTCTTTCTCGTACTCACTTTCAGAAACTAAGGTCGTTCCATTTAGTAAATATACTTTTCCATCATATAACTTAACCATAATATCCTCACTCTTCCTCTATTCTCTTTCATCTAGTGTTATAAATTCTGTCGGTTCTGCCACACATTTAGTAGCAGGACGCATAATCTTTCCATCATACAATCTATTCTCGATATTATGCGCCAACCAACCAATGGTTCTTGCACAAACAAAAAGCGGAGTATAGATTTCCTTTGGAATACGTAACATTTTATATAAGAAACCACTGTAAAAGTCTACATTATTAGAAACCGGTTTTCCTAATTTCTGTTGAATCACCTCTCGCGCAATCGTTTCTAAACGCACCAAGAAATGGAATTCATCTAAACAATCCTTTTCTTCTGCTAGGATCTTCGCCTTTTCACGAATCAATTCTGCTCGTGGATCCGATAAAGTGTATACGGCATGCCCTGCACCATAGAACAATCCAGATTTATCATAAATCTCGCGATTTAGTACACGATGTACCATTTTCTCAATCTCTTCATCGGTAGCAAACACTCCAATGCGACCAATGATATCCTCTATCATCTCAAAACAATGAATGTTGGCGCCTCCATGCTTTGGTCCTTTCATAGAGCCAATGGCACCAGCAACTGCAGAATAGATATCGGTTCCTGTTGAGGAAATTACTACATTGGTAAAGGTGGAGTTATTACCACCACCATGTTCCGCATGAACAATCAATAAACTATCTAGGGCATCTGCCTCTTTTTCTGTAAATATTTTGTCATGTCGTAACATATGAAGAATATTTTCTGCAATCGAATAGCACTTCTTTGGATAGTGAATAACCAAACTCTTCCTATGCAAATAATGCTGCTGACTTTGATAACCATAGCAAATCATCATCGGCATTTTTGCAACAATATTCATTCCCTTCATGACAATTTGAAATACATCCTGAGTTTCAGGATCTGGATCAAAGTTATACATAGAAAGCACTGCACTTTGTAATAAATTCATTAAATTTTGTGAAGGAAAGGTAAGAAAATTTAACTCTGTAAATCGCTCTGGTAATTCATAACCAGCTTGCATTACGGAGCGAAATTTCTCTAACTCATGCCTTTGTGGTAAAAACCCAAATAAAAGAAGAAAACAAACTTCTTCATATCCTGCACTGGATTCTGTCTTCTGCTCTACTAAATCTTTTACGTTAATTCCGCGGTACATCAGTCTTCCTTCTACCGGAACCTTCACGCCCTCTAAAATATTATAGCCTATAACATCTGATACTTTAGTCAAACCTACACAAACTCCTGTGCCGTCTTCATTACGAAGTCCTTTCTTCACATTGTATTGCTTGAATAGAGGATTGGCTATCCCTGTGAAGTTCATCGATTTTCCGTAAGCTTGAGCCATAAAATTTTGTTCCATTTTCTTTCCTCCCTGTTCTATCAATATACTCTCGGAATCTCGAGCTTCTTGATTTTCTCGTATACTTCTAAGAGAATTGTATAATTCTTTATTCTATACAATAACACTATCCATGTCAAGTTTATATTTCAACGCTTTACCACTTTACTCTTCTAAATAAATTTCTACACCTTCTACATGTCTCTTACCCATTTTATGACGCACTTTACGGTTTTCTACGGAATCAAAGATAATAGAAAAGTCATAATCTTCTGGATAGAGTTCTGTAGCTGCTACCTTTAATTGGAGACGCTTATGATTGATAAGTAACTTTTCTTTTTGGATTTGTACTAACACCTCACCTGCCTTATTGGCGGCTTGTACTACGATTCCAATTTTCCCCTCAGGAGATACCGTTACACTATCCCCTCTAGAGAACCCTTCCCCATGTACCACTGCTTTTACTGGCTCTTTTTCTCGTTCTACTTTTGGACTGAATTTCTTTTGAATCACAGCCCCGGTTTCTTCTAATTTTAATTCTTCTACTAAACGATTTGCTTTATCCTTATATGCTTCCTTTGCCGCAATTTTCAACATGTCATTTGGTAGTCCTAATCGCTTTGCAATATAGAGAGCACAACTCTCCCCTGCTTGGCCTATTTCTAAGCGGTATAATGGCTTTAGACTCTCCCTGTCAAATGCCATTCTGGCATTTTCTATTTCTTGATAACGATCTGCATATTCCTTTACCTCAGGATAATGGGTAGTTACTAAGAATAGCGCCTTACTTTTTCTGAGTGCTTCTAAGATAGCTATGGCTATTCCCATACCTTCTAATGGATCGGTTCCAGACCCTAATTCATCTAAGATTACTAAGCTTTCCTCATTCACCTGTTCTAATAAAGAAAGGATATTCTTAATATGGGCAGAAAAGGTGGATAAATTATCCTTAATATTTTGACCATCTCCAATGTCACATAATACATTACTATTCATAGCAATATTTGCATAAGCTGCCGGTACATGAAGGCCGCTACAAGCCATCAGACTAAGAAGTGCTACTGTTTTAATTGCTACTGTCTTCCCACCTGTATTGGGTCCTGTAATCACAACACCTCTCACTTCTTTTCCAATGGAAAAGTCCAGTGGAACACACTCTTCTTTCTTTAGCATTGGGTGCCTTGCCTTTTGTAAACGAATCTCACGCAAGGTGTTAATTTCAGGCTCTATGGCTTCTAAATCTATACTCATTTTGCCTTTTGCAAACATAAAGTCTAGCAAAGTTACCACACGAATATTTTCTTTTAATTCATATTGAATTTCGCCAATCTTATCCACTAGTTCATAGAGCACTGCTCTTTCTTCATTTTCTTCATCAAACTTAAGAAATTCAATTTGATCTACTAATTTTGCCACGGACTTTGGCTCAATAAAGACGGTGGCATTGCTAGAAGAACTGTCTACTTCTAAACCATCTACTTTCTTCTTATACTGTGCCTTTACTGGCACACAGATTCTACCATTTCTCGTAACTACAAAAGAATCTGCCATAAAACTTTTGTGAGTTCTAAGTACATGTTCTGCCTTAGCTCTTACCTTTTCTTCTAATTGTAAAATTTCTCTACGAATATCAAACAATCGTTTGGATGCATAGTCATCCACTCTTCCATTTCGGATAGACTTCTCGATTTCTTCTCGAAGTTCTTTGTGTATGGTCAAATTTTCACTATACCAGGCCAAACTAATTTGGTGCTGCTGTCCCCCTTCTAAATAAGCATGTAGCCTCTGAATTGCTGCAAGAAAGCGACTTACTTCTTCGATTTCTTCTACTAATAATAGGTCTCCTGCAGCTGCCCTTTCCACAAATTCATCCATATGTTGCATCATAGGAATTGGTGGATTTCCACTTTTTTCTAATAAAGGTCTTGCTTGTGTCGTATCCTTTATTTGCTTTCTCAATTCCCTTTCTGATAAATAAGGAGAAAGCTTCTCTATCTTTTCCTTACCTCCTGGTGTATTTGCATATTCACTTAATTGTGCTAATATTTGTTGAAACCCTATGGTTTCATATACTGTATTCATTTCTTTCCCTATTCCTTCTACTATTTTGTTAACTA
>CAYJHO010000029.1:4046-24386 GCA_964369945.1 uncultured Lachnospiraceae bacterium | reverse complement strand
AATCCCAAATTTTGAATGAAATAGATTACTTTAGAAATAGTTATGAAGAATTAAAACCTAAAGTATATTTAGCTTATGAACGGGAGGCTTATTTCTCAACTAAAGATGAAAATTTTAGACTAACTTTTGATTTTAATATAAAAACCAGAGGCAGTGATATAAGTTTGTTTGAAAGTAAGGATGATCGAAGTATTTTGTCTGAGGATAATGTCTTGCTTGAAGTAAAGACAGTTATGGGGTTACCAGCTTGGTTTTTGAAATATCTAGAAGAAAATCAAATTTATAAGACTTCATTTTCAAAATATGGAACAGCATATCAAATATATTATTTACCACAATTTATCAATGACTTAAGGAGAACAGCTCATGCTTAATAATCTATTTACAGGAATTTTTGACACAACATCGAGTATGAATATTACATTGGAGGATTTTTTCCTCTGTATGCTATCTGCTATCATATTGGGAGTTTTTATGGCCAAATGCTACACAATTACAGAACGTAGTTCGAAAGGCTTTGTGGTTACCTTAGCACTTTTACCGATAGCAGTAACTATGGTAATCATCATGGTAAACGGGAATATTGGTGCAGGTGTTGCGGTTGCTGGTGCTTTTAGCTTAATTCGTTTCCGCTCAGTTCCAGGTACTGCAAAAGAAATTGTTGCGATATTTATTGCTATGTGTACAGGTCTTACCTTAGGAATGGGATATATCGGATTTGCAGCTATTTTTTCTGTTATTTCTTGCCTGTTTTGGATTGTTTTAACGATTACTAAATTTGGAGAAGAAAAGGAGATGGGAATCCGTAACTTACATATTACCATACCTGAGAATTTAAATTATACGAATGTATTCGATGATATTTTTGAAAAATATACAAGAAAAAACAAATTGATTACAGCAAAAACAACAAATATGGGAAGTTTATTCAAATTGAGCTATGAGATAGAATTGTTGGATGTATCCAAAGAAAAAGAATTATTAGATGAATTGAGAACAAGGAATGGTAATTTAGAAATTATTATTGGAAGACAAGACATGTTTGTCAACAGTTTATGATAAATGTAGTTAGGAAGGGAATATCAATGAAAAAATTAGTAGTAATCATTGCAGCCACCTTAAGTGTTAGCTTAATTGGATGTAGTGTAAGCAGTGAAGTTAATAATACAGAAGATATGGATATAGTAGGAGAAGAGAATTTTCAGGATGATGCTAGTATAAACTCGGAAGCGGTTACAGAAGAATTGAGCTATCCTAGTGAAAGCTATTCCAATAATTTTGGAGAAAGCGTTTCTTACGTAGATGGTGATGAAATTTTAATTACCCAAAGTGGTACTTATGAATTTACAGGTGATTACCTAACAAGTACAATTATCGTAAATGTAGATAAAACAGTAGATGAAGGTGTTGTTTACCTTATACTAAATGATGCAAATATAGTAAGCGAAAATTCTACTCCTATTCATATTATGGAAGCTAAAAGTGTGGAAATAGTATTAGAAGGAGAAAATACGATAATACAGGGAGCTGTTGTTACGGATGATTTAGATTTCCCTTCTGCTGCTATTTATTCAAAAGCCGATACTGTAATAAGGGGCGATGGAAGTTTAGCAGTAGAAACCTTATATCAAGATGGTATTAATAGCCGTGATGATTTAATTATAGAAGGTGGAACGATCACTATATCCGCAGTTGAAGATGGTGTGGTAGGAAAAGATTTTGTGGCAATTAGCGAAAGTAATATGACAATAACAGCAGGCAAGGATGGAATAAAAAGTTCTAATGACGAAGATATAGACAAAGGAAATTTAATTATTTCAAGTGGAAGTTTTTATATAGAAGCCGAACAGGACGGGATAAGTGCAGAGCAAACATTGCAGATTGATGGTGGCAGTTTCACGATAGAAGCAGGTGGTGGCTTTGTTGAAGTACTAAATGATATCACGGTAGGAGAAGGTTCTGGAAATGTGGTACAGCCTAGTAGTATATTAGAAACTAGTATGAAGGGAATCAAAGGATTTGATATTATATTAAATGATGGAGAATTTGAAATTTCTTCTTATGAAGATACTATACACGCTAATAATAATGTGATTGTGAATGGTGGGAGTTACCAGTTGTTAACAGGCGATGATGGACTTCATGCAGATGTGGATTTAGTAATAAATGATATCCAGTTAGAAATAATAGATGGATATGAGGGAATAGAAGGGGAAAACGTTACAATTAATGGTGGCGATATTTATGTAAATGTGTTAGATGATGCAATAAATGCTAGCAGTGAGAGTGGTTATGTGAAAATAACAGACGGAGATATATATCTTAAATGCAAGGGAGATGGGATTGATTCTAATGGAGATTTAATCCTAGAAGGGGGAGATCTTATTATCGAAGTAGATGCCATTTATACAGGTGGCGATAGCGAATTAGATGTCAGTGGAGTGATTACCGTATCTGGAGGTACCATTATAGATGAAACAGGAGGGGAAATAGATCCAACGGCACAAAATGGAGGTACAATGCCAAATAGACCGAGTGGCAATAGAAGATAATATATTATTACGATTTATGAGTCATTTCTTGACACTTGTAGTGAACTGTGGTAGCTTACATATAGAAGCAAATAAATACAGATATTATAAACTACTGGAAGTTGAGTGAGATCCTCATACAAGGGCGTTGCTGTAATGGATTAGTTTCTCTTGTTAACATTATGTTAGCCACTGCGAAAGCGGGAAGGTAAAGAGAAGCATGTTGTCCGAGTCAGAATACGGGAGTTTGTAAATACAGATACATGTTTATACAAAACTCTTCGCATCCAAGGGGTATCTCATCAAATTCAGCATATTTATGCTGTGTTATTTTGGTAGAATAAAAGGAAGTATTGCGTTGACAATGGTTAACGTGATACTTTTTTTAGTATAGAAAGCAGGGAAAAGGGTGAAATAATGAAAGCTATTTTAGTGGTTAGTTTTGGGACAAGTTTTGATGATACAAGGGAAAAGAATATACATGAGATAGAAAGATCAATACAAAGAGAGTTCCCAGAATACTCGGTGTATACAGCCTTTACAAGCAATATGATTAGAAGAAAATTGGCAGAGAGAAATATCCATATTATGGATACTACCATGGCATTAGAACAAATGCATCAAGATGGAGTTACGAAGGTATATCTTTTGCCAACACATTTATTATATGGAGAAGAGTATGAGAAGCTTGAAGGATTGGTAGAAGAGAAACGTGAAGCATTTCAAAGCATTTCTATCGCAAAGCCATTATTAGCAGATCATAAGGATATAGCAGCGGTGCTAAAAGCCTTAACGACAAATATAAAAAGAGAACCTGAAGAAGCATTAATTTTGATGGGGCATGGAACAGAGCATTATTATAATGCTGTATATGGACAAGCCAATTTTATAGCTAGAGAATTGGATTTAGAACAGGTATATGTTTGTACGGTAGAAGCATATCCAAGTTTTGAAGATGCACTACTATGGTGTCAAAGAAATGGTATAAGTAAATGTGTCCTAAGCTCTTTTATGTTAGTGGCAGGAGATCATAGCGTGAATGATATGGCTTGTCTAGATGATTCTGATAGCTTAGCCTCTGTACTCAGTGCAAATGGAATTGAAGTGAGAAGCCTTATTAAAGGTCTAGGAGAATATGAAGAAATAAAGCAAATATACAAGAACCATCTAGAGGAAATATTACATGAATAAATTACCAGTGATTTATAGTGATGGGGTGGCCTTGCAGTGTGGTTTTACCACAGGAACAGCAGCTACCATAGCAGCAAAAGCAGCTACTATTACTTTATTATCTCGAGAAATAATGGAAACCTGTCGTGTAATGACTCAAAAGGGGATCCTCGTAGAAGCCATAGTTGAATTAGTGGAACAAAGAGAGGATACTGTCATTTACCGTGTGCAAAAGGACGGGGGCGATGATGTAGATGCCACTCATGGAATGTATCTCTATGCTTTGGTGGAGAAAATTATTTCAGAGAGAGAGATTATAATAGATGGTGGGATCGGGATAGGAAGAGTTACTAAAAAAGGATTAAATCAGCCTATTGGTGCTGCAGCCATTAATGATGGACCTAGAAGATCTATTACCAAGGCATTAGAAGAAGTGAGGAAAAGATTTGGATATGAAGCAGGTCTAAAAGTGACGATATATGCTCCAGAAGGGGAAGAAGTTGCAAAGAAAACGTTTAATGCTAATTTAGGAATTCTAGGAGGAATTTCTATTTTGGGCACAACGGGTATTGTGGAACCTAGGAGTGTTAAGGCCTTAGTGGATTCAATTGAAGTGGAAGTGAAAATGCATCAAGCAAATGGG
The DNA here is from genome assembly GCA_964369945.1 of uncultured Lachnospiraceae bacterium. Lineage (GTDB taxonomy): Bacteria > Bacillota > Clostridia > Lachnospirales > Lachnospiraceae > RGIG6307. The sequence continues at coordinate 20,042 of CAYJHO010000029.1, read as the reverse complement.
ATTAAGCGCTTGATCGTATCTCCAGGCAACTATTCAGATACTTATATAGAAAACAATGTAATAGCTGAAAATATTCCAAATTTGAAATCATCTAATTTTATTGGAGATACGATAGATATTTTGAATCGCTATGGAATGGAAGAAATCTTATTTGTTGGCCATATTGGTAAGTTTGTAAAGTTAGCAGCAGGAATTATGAATACACATTCTAGACAGGCAGACGGAAGAGTTCATATTTTTGCAGCCTATGCAGCCCTATGTGGAGGAAAGCAAAGTTGCATTCAGGAAATTATGGAATCAGCAACAACAGATGCTTGTATCGATTTGTTAAAAGAAGAAGCTTTGCTTGAGTCTGTACTTAGGCTCTTAGTCAAAGACATTCAAATACAATTAGAGAAACGATGCCTTGCAAAGGTAGGGGTAGTCCTATTTAGCAATGTGCATGGAAGTTTGGGACAATCAAAGGAAGCAATAGAATTATTACAAAAGTGGAAGACAGAGGGAAATTAATATGGTAGGAAAATTATATGGAATCGGGGTAGGACCTGGAGATCCAGAATTAATGACAGTAAAGGCGCTAAAGGCAGTGGAGAAGTGTAATGTAATAGCCACGCCAATTACAAAGGGAGAGAAGCGTTTGGCTTTTGATATTGCATCTCAAATATGTGATATGGAAGGGAAAGAAGTAATAGACTTAGAGTTTTTAATGACAAGAGATCAGGATTTATTAAGAAAAAGTCATGAAAAAGTAGCCAAGCAAATAGAGGAGCATTTACAAAAAGGCGAAGATGTAGCTATGCTAAATCTAGGAGATGTTTCCGTGTTTTCTACCTACTCCTATATTATGGATCTATTACTAGAAAAAGGCTATGAAGCTGAAGTGATTCCTGGAATTACTAGTTTTTGTGCGGTTGCAGCTACCTTAAAGGAAAGCCTTACTACCATGCAAAAGCCTCTACATATATTCCCAGCAGGAAACTTAGAAGAAATTATTAGCCAAGAAGGTACGAAAGTGATTATGAAAACAGGTAGTGCCATGAAGCAGGTAAAAGAAATATTAAGAAAGCAAGAGCATCAGCAAATAGTAAAAGCGATTTCAAATTGTGGTTTACCAACAGAAGTGGTATGCAATAGTTTAGAAGAAATACCAGAGGATGCAAGTTATTTTACTACAATTATTGTGAAGGAGAAAGTATAAGATGGTTACTTTTGTAGGAGCAGGAAGTGGGGCAGTAGATTTAATTACCGTTAGAGGAGCAAAATTATTAGAGCAAGCGGATCTTATTATCTATGCAGGAAGTTTGGTGAATCCAGAGTTATTACACTATGCAAAGGAATCTTGTATATTGCATAATAGTGCAACTATGACATTAGATGAAGTGATTCAAGTTATAAGTGATAATAGAGACAAAGAGATTGTTCGATTACATACAGGAGACCCTTGTTTATATGGTGCAATTAAGGAACAAATGGATGAATTAGTAAAACTTCAAATTCCTTATGAGTATGTACCAGGGGTATCTAGTTTTTGTGGTGCAGCATCTGCCTTAAAAGCAGAATATACCTTACCAGAAGTAACACAGACTGTGATTATTACAAGAATGGAAGGAAGAACTCCTGTACCTGAGAGGGAGAAACTTCGTCTCTTAGCTAGTCATGGTTCTACTATGGTACTTTTCTTAAGCACTTCCTTGATTGCTTCTGTGGTAGAGGAATTGTTAGCAGGAGGGGCTTACACAAAGGACACTCCGGTAGCCTTAGTTTATAAAGCAACTTGGCCAGATGAAAAAGTATTTCATTGTACGATAGAGAGCTTAGAGCAAACAGCAAAAGAGAATAATATTACCAAAACGGCTTTGATTACAGTGGGAGATTTTCTAGATACAGAATATGCAAAATCTAAATTGTATGATCCTGGTTTTACCACAGAGTATCGCGAGGCAAAATGAAAATAGGATTAATTGCATTTACCCAAAAGGGATACCAACTAGGGCAGAAAATTGTTACTATTTTGCAGGGAAATCAAGTGACATTAGACAAAGCCTTCGGTGAGGATAAAGTAGAATTTAAGGAGTGGACAAGAGAAAACTTTCCTACTTTGGATAGCCTTATATTTATAGGAGCTATGGGGATTTGTGTACGTGCGATTGCTCCTTTTGTAAAAAGTAAATTAACAGATCCTAGTGTTCTAGTCTTAGACGAGCAGGGGAAGTATTGCATCAGTGTATTGTCAGGGCATATCGGTGGTGGAAATGAACTAGCAGAGGCTATTTCTAGTAATCTAAAGAGTCAAGCTGTGATTACTACAGCAACAGATGTAAATGGTCTATTTGCCATAGATACCTTTGCAAAAAAAAGACAGATGGAAATAGAAAATACGCAGCAGATTAAAGAGGTTTCTGCTAAATTATTAAGAGGAGAATTGGTGCGAATGAAAAGTGATCTCCCCTTACAAAATTTACCTTCTTACTTTATTGAAGTTGAGGATATGGATTGTGATATCTATCTTGGGATTCACTCCTGTGGCCAAAAGAATATCTTAATATTAAGACCAAAGGTATTACACTTAGGGATTGGATGCAGAAAAGGAAAAGAGGCAGAACTTATACAAGATTATTTTCATAATTGGTGTGCACAAGTTGGTATTAGTTCTCTGTGTTTTCAAGATATGGCAAGCATTGATGTGAAAAGGGAAGAAGTAGGGATTTTAGAACTTGCAAATACGTTGAAAGTTCCGGTAAATTTCTATTCTGCAGAAGAATTAAATCAAGTAAAAGGAACCATAACTAGCTCTGCATTTGTGCGAAATACAGTAGGTACTGATAATGTGTGTGAGAGAAGTGCATGCAAGATAGGTGAAGAATTAGTTTGCCACAAATATGCAATAGATGGAGTAACCTTTGCAGCAAGTATTACGAGAGAAGTCATTGACTTTAGAGAGAGGACAAAGAAATAGAATGAAAAAATTATATGTAGTAGGGATTGGCCCAGGAAATGAAAAGTTTTTGACCAAAGAGGCAAGGCTAGTATTAGAATCATGTGATGTAATTTGTGGGTATACCGTTTATGTCGACTTGGTAAAGGGATATATGACAGATAAAGAGTGGATAGCTACTCCTATGAAGCGAGAAATAGAACGTTGCAAATTGGCTTTTGACACAGCAATGGAAGGAAAATCAGTTGCTATGGTTTGCAGTGGAGATGCAGGGGTGTATGCACTTGCTGGACCAATCTTAGAATTAAGTGAGCAATATGAAGAAGTAGAATTAGAAATTGTCTGTGGGATTACAGCAGCAGTAAGTGGAGCAGCGGTTTTAGGAGCACCTTTGACCCATGATTTTGCAACCATATCCTTAAGTGATTTGTTGACCCCTCTAGAACTGATACACAAAAGAATTGAGTGTGCAGCTATGGGAGATTTTTCGATTGTCTTGTACAATCCTTCTAGCGTAAAAAGAGGAGATTATCTCAGACAAGCTTGTGAGATTATGTTACGTTATAAAGAAGAAGATACCATCTGTGGTATTGTTAGAAATATTGGAAGAGAGGGACAGGAGAAAACGATTCTTAGCTTGAAGGAATTAATGGACACTAAAGTTGATATGTTTTCTACTGTGTTTATTGGAAATAGCTCAACTAAGAAGATTAGAGATTATATGGTAACACCAAGAGGATATAAAGAATTATGAAACATAGTGTGCTGCTCTTTGGAGGGACTAAAGATGGTAGATTGTTAGCAAAAGAAATGCTAGCTATGGGATATCAGGTGCATTTAGTAGTGGCAACAAACTGTGGCAAGGAACAAGTGCATGAAAAGGAAATAGGCATACAGGTGCATGTAGGAAGACTGTTAGCAAAAGAAATGGAAGAGTTATATCATGAACTCAATTGTAATTTAGTAGTGGATGCCACACATCCTTATGCTACCGAAGTAAGTAAGCAAATTCAACAGGCATTTCAAGGAGAACCTTGTTACCGCCTACTACGAGAAGCAGTGGAATATTCCTATGGTTTTTTAGTAGATTCTATTGAAGAAGCAATCCGTCGTGTGAAACAGGGAAATATATTGGCAACAACTGGTAGCAAAGAAATTTCAAAGTATCAGCCCCTACTAGGAGAAGGAAAGAGATTGTATGCAAGAGTATTGCCTACAAAAGAATCTGTAGAGGCATGTCTAGCGGCAGGTTTGGAGATGGATCAAGTAATAACGAAACTTGGAGCATCGAGTTTAGAAGAAAATTTAGAGATGATTGAGCAATATCAAATCCAAGCGATGATTACGAAAGATGGTGGAAGTACAGGTGGTTTTCTAGAAAAAGTAGAAGCCTGTAAGCGAAGCAATATTGCCTTGTTTATTGTTAGAAGACCAAAGCAAGATGAAGGAAGTAACTTTGAAGATTTGGTGAAAATACTAAAGGAGAATATAGGGTATGAAGGTTAGTATCGTTGCAACTGGAATGGGGCAACTGCAACACTATAGTGTAGAAGCTAGAAAAGCTGTCTTGGAGGCACAAGTTTTGATCGGTGCCAAGAGATTAATAACGAATTGGGATACCTTGGATTGTTTGAAGCTTCCTTTGATTGATAGCAAAGAAATTTTCAATCAGATACAAGAATTGAAGGTAGAGCATGTGGTAGTTCTCATGAGCGGAGATATCGGCTTTTATAGCGGAACTAAAAAGTTATATGAATTGCTAACAACAAAAAAAGAGATAGAAGTGACGTTATATCCAGGAGTTTCTACGGTTCAATATATGGCTGCAAGAATTGGGAAAACATGGCAAGAGCTTGCCCTTACTTCAGCACATGGAATAGAGTGCAATGTGATTGGTACAGTGTTGAGTCATAGAGAAAGCTTTTTCCTAACAGGAGGAACTTTAACGGTAAAGACCATATTGTATCAATTAAAAGAGGCTGGATTTTCCGATCTAGAGATTTATATTGGAAGTAACTTAGGCGCAAAAGAAGAACAAATTTTCCGTGGGAAGCTAGAGGGATTAATGGGGAGGGATTATGATTCGCTCTCTTGTATTTGGGTGGTTAGAGAAACTCTATATCGGGATCAAAAGGTGAAAATCCAAGATCAAGAATTTATACGAGCTAAAGTACCTATGACAAAGGGGGAAGTGAGAACTCTTATTTGTGATTATTTTCCAATAAAAGATGGAGATGTGATCTATGATTTAGGAGCTGGAACAGGAAGTGTTGCTGTACAGTTTTCCCTAAAGTATCCTATGGCAAAAGTTAAGGCAGTAGAAATAAATCCAGATGCCTGCTCCTTGATTCTAGAAAATAGAGAAAAGTTTCAAGCCTACAATTTAGAGGTACTAGAAGGGGAAGCTAGTGAACAATTAGTAAACTTAGAAAAGGCTGATCATGTATTTATTGGTGGATCCAAAGGGAATTTAGAGGAAATGGTAAAGCTGATTCTATTGGCTAACAAAAATGCCAATATTTTGATTTCGGCAGTAACCTTAGAGGCACTAAACTTAGCATTAAATGTTATGAAAAGATATTTTGAAGACGAAGTTTGTGTGGTACAAATTAATATAGCAAGAACAAATAAATTAGGAAGTTACCAAATGCTGGCAGCAGAAAATCCTATTTTCTTGATTGGGAGGAAGATATGAGATATCCAAGGCTATTATTGGCAGCAATGAAAAGTGGGGCAGGAAAAACAACGATTTGTTGTGGCTTATTAAGAGCGTTACAAAAAAGTGGTTTCCATCCTGCAGCATTTAAATGTGGCCCAGACTATATCGATCCATTATTTCACCATTCTATTGTAGGGAGCAGAGGCTGTAATCTAGATCTGTTCTTCTCTAGTAAGGAACAAGTTAGACAGCTCTTTGTGGAATATCAAAAGGGAGCAGATATTAGTATTGTGGAAGGTGTGATGGGGTTTTATGATGGCATCGCAGGAACCACTTCCAATGCTTCTGCGTATGAGTTATCGGAAAGTTTAGAGAGTCCAGTGGTCCTAGTGGTGGATGTAAAAGGTGCATCTTTAAGCCTTGCAGCTAGTATACAGGGGATGATAAATTTTCGTCCCAATAGAATCCAAGGAGTTATTTTAAATCGATGTAGCAAAATGATGTATCCTATGTACCGAGATATGATAGAGAAAGAGTGTGGTTGTAAAGTCTTTGGCTATGTACCATTTGATGTAGAGTATAGTATTGAGAGTCGACATTTAGGTTTAGTTACAGCTCTTGAAATAGAAGCACTTAAGGATAAAATTGATAAGCTTTCTGAAATTATGCTACAAAGTATAGACTTAACAGCCTTGGTAGAATTGGCTAGAGAAGTTTCTTCCATCGAAGAAAAAGAAATCGTTATAAAACCTGTGGTAGAGAATAAAACAGTCTTAGCTGTGGCAAGGGATAAGGCTTTTTGCTTTTATTATAGAGAAAACTTAGATGTATTCCAAAAACTAGGAGTAGAAATTGTAGAATTTTCTCCTTTAACCGATGTAGGTTTGCCTGAATCGGTAGATGGTATTTATTTGGGAGGCGGATATCCAGAGTTATATTTGAAAGAATTAGAAGCGAATCAAAGTATGAGAGAGAGCATTCGCTTGGCGATAGAAAAAGGAATTCCAGCACTAGCAGAGTGTGGAGGGTTTATGTACTTGCTCTCACAAATAGAAGGATTTAATATGGTTGGGGCAATTCAAGGAACCGCCAAGAATACAGAGAAATTATCTCGATTTGGCTATATACACTTACAAGCAAAGGAAAGTATAGGGTTTGTGAAAGCAGAAGAAGAAATTTGCGGTCATGAATTTCATTATTATGATAGCGATCATAACGGAACAGGATTTGTAGCACAAAAGCCATTGTCAAAACGCAGTTGGGAAGCTTTTGTAGTAAGAGAAAACTTGCTAGCAGGTTACCCTCATTTATATTTTCATCAAAGTATAGACTTAGTAAAAAGATTTGTAAGTTACATGGAGAAATGTCAGGAGGATAGAGTGTGAAGCAGATGTTACCAAGAGAAATAGAAGAGGAATCTTTTCGAATTATAACAGAAGAATTAGAGCAATCTGGGATTTGTTTAGAAGGAGAAACGGCAGATATTATTAAGAGGGCAATTCATACTTCCGCAGATTTTGGCTATGTAGAAAATTTAGTGTTTTCGAAGGAGGTAGTGGGCAGTTTGGTAGAGTGCTTTTCTAAGGGCTGTACTATTGTTACCGATACAAACATGGCAAAAGCAGGAATCAATAAAGCGGCTTGTAAGAAATTAAACATACAAGTGGAATGTTATGTGGCAGATGAAGACGTTGCGAGACTTGCAAAGGAGAGGGAGACTACTCGTTCTGCTATTAGTATGGAAAAAGCATTACAAATTGAAGGAAATGTAGTTTTTGCTATTGGCAATGCACCCACAGCTCTGATACAATTAAAGGAATTAATTGATCATAAGAAATGTCAGCCAAGTGGGATTATTGCAGCGCCTGTTGGCTTTGTGAATGTAGTAGAAAGTAAAGAACTGATTTTAGATTTAGAAGAAACTCCGTACATTGTAGCAAGAGGAAGAAAAGGTGGAAGCAATATTGTAGCAAGTATTGTAAATGCACTTCTTTATAAGGCAACGAGTCGGGAAGAGTAAGGTAAAGGGAAATAGGCATGTTTCATATAGTAATAGCAGGGATTGATTATAGTACAGCTAGTTTAGAGGAAAGAGAGATGTTTTCTCTCACAAAGGCAAAGCAGGAAGCTTTTTATGAATATTTAATGCAATTGGATGTGGTACAGGGAGCTGTTATCATTTCTACTTGCAACCGAATGGAGCTTTGTCTGTCTCTTAAGGCAGAAATAGAACCTTTTATTTTGATTTGTAATTTTCTAAATCTAGAATATAAAAAGTATGAGGGAATGAGAAAGACATACCATCAAAAAGCAGCAATCGATCATCTATGTTTGCTAGCCTGTGGGGCAAAGTCACAGATTTTTGGTGAAGACCAAATCATTAGCCAAATCAAATCTTCTATTGCAATGGCAAGGGAAGGATCTGCAAGTGACCCAATCTTAGAGGTCTTATTTCGAACAGCCATAGCTTGTGCAAAGAAAATAAGAGCGAGCATAAACCTTACCAAAAGAGAAACCTCGATTGCAGATCGTGTGATAGACAAAATGAAGCAAGAAGAGATGCAAATAAGAAAAGTTTTGGTCATTGGAAATGGTGAAATGGGACAGTATATGGTGAAAAAACTATTGCAACATCAGCTTGAAGTAACCATGAGTGTACGTCAGTACAAACATCGTATGGTGGTGGTACAAGCTGGTTGTGAGACCATAGATTTTGATGAAATTTACCATAAGATGGAAGAGGTGGATGCTATAGTCTCAGCAACCCTGAGTCCACACCATACCATTAAATTACCTGTTTTTCAAAAGTTGTCTAAACAGCCAAAGTATCTATTTGATTTAGCAGTTCCGAGGGATATTGATCCTGAAATTGCAAAGTTAGAAGGAGTTAAGATTTACGATGTTGACTGTTTAAGTCAAAGTTCAAACCAAGAGAAACACAAAGAAGAGTTAGAGCAAATGAAAGTTATCATAGATAAGTACCGAATGGATTTCTATAAATGGTATGAATTCAAACAAAATTTGCTTGGCTATGGTGAAGAACATGAAGCATAGACATTTTCCTTTATTTATTGATAGTAGAAACAAGCAAGTTTTGGTAGTTGGGGCAGGAAAGATTGCAACAAGAAGAATTCAGTCCTTGCTGATGTTTGACTTTTCCATAACAGTAATAGCCATAGAAGCAAGGGATGAAGTAAGATTACTTGCCAGGGAGAAGAAAATTAATTTAGTTCTTCGTTCTATAGATGTAGAGGATTTAGAATATATCGATTATTTGTTTTTGTGTAGCGATAATAGAATATTAAATGAAACTTATGCACAAATGGCAAAAGAAAAAGGTATTTTGGTCAATGTGTGTGATAACAAAGACTTGTGCGACTTTTATTTTCCAGCCTTAGCCACAAAGGGATCTCTTGTATCAGGGATGGTAGGGGATGGAACGGATCATAAGGAAGTAGCAATGGTTGCAAAAAAAATTAGAGCATGCCTAGAGGAGATAGAGCTTGAAAATTAGAGTTGGTAGTAGAGATAGTAAATTAGCGGTAATACAATCGCAAATGGTTATGGATAGTATTCGAAAGCATCACCCAGAGATTGAAATAGAGCTTGTGACTATGAAGACAACCGGTGATATGATTCTAGATCGTACTTTGGATAAAGTAGGAGGAAAAGGTCTTTTTGTAAAGGAATTAGATAAGGCTTTGTTAGAAGAACGAGTAGATATCACGGTACATAGTTTTAAAGATTTACCTATGGAGGTGTTAGAAAAGTTACCTATTGTGGCTACTTCTAAAAGAGAGGTGGCAAATGACGTATTGATTTTACCTAAGGGTCAAAACACATTGGATCCAACCAAACCTATTGGCTGTGCGAGTCAGCGAAGGACTGTGCAATTAAAGAAACTATTTCCAGAGAGCTTTGTTGCTCCTGTTAGAGGGAATGTTTTGACTCGGTTGGACAAGTTAGATCGTGGAGAATATTCCGCCTTGGTTCTGGCTTATGCAGGGGTGAAACGATTGGGCTTAGAAGATAGAATTTCGCGTATATTTACCACAGAAGAAATGATTCCATCCGCTTGCCAAGGCATTGTAGTGGTGCAAGCAAGACAAGGTTTTGACACCAGTTTTCTTCGTGAGTTTCACGATCAGGAAAGTTTTGAAATTGGAATGTGTGAAAGAGCCTTTGTGGCAAGTTTAGAGGGAGGCTGTTCTTCTCCAATTGCGGCGTATGCTACTAAGCTAGAGGATGACATAGCTTTTACAGGCATGTATGTAGCAGAAGATGGACAGGTTCAAGTTTCTAAGATAAAATCAAGTAAAGACGAAGCCTGTACGGCTGCAGCAGAACTAGCTCAGGCATTTAAAGGAGGAAACTAAGGTGGGAAAAGTGGTATTAGTAGGAGCAGGGCCGTATGATAAATCCTTACTGACTGTGGCTGCAGTAGAAGAAATTAAAAAGGCTGAGGTAGTGGTATATGATCGTTTGGTGTCTCCTGAGATTTTAGATTTGATACCAAGTACTGCAAAACAAATTAATGTAGGGAAGCAAGTAGGTCATCATCCGGTAAAACAAAGTCGAATCAATGAAATATTAGTGGAAGAGGCGCAAAAGGGACAATATGTAGTCCGCTTAAAAGGAGGAGATGGATTTCTCTTTGGAAGAGGTGGAGAAGAATTGGAGTTACTCGTGGAACAAGGGGTAGAATTTAAAGTGATTCCAGGAATTTCCTCTTCTTTATCAGTACCAGCTCTTGCCGGAATTCCAGTGACTCATAGAGACTATTGTTCTTCTGTCCATATTATTACTGGGCACAAAAAAGAAGATGAAAGCTTAGATATGGACTTTGATGCCTTGGTTCGTTTAAAGGGAACGCTTGTTTTTATGATGTCAGTTTCATCATCTCCAGATATTATGAAGGGCTTATTAGCAGCGGGTATTGATTCTGATATGCCGGTGGCTATTATTGAAAAGGGAAGTTCTCCAAAACAAAGGAAGATTGTGACTACGGTAGAAAAGTTAGAGTTTGAAATTAAGCAAGCTAAGGTACAATCACCAGCAATTGTAGTGGTGGGAAAAGTGTGTAGTCTTGATTTTGATTGGTTTACTAATAGGCCATTGTTTGGAAAGAAACTTTTGGTAACCAAACCAAGTGTCCATGCGGATAAGATGTTAGAAGCTCTTAGAACAGAAGGTGCTATGGTAGAGGTGGCAGCAACCATCGTGGTAGAACCACTTAGTTTTGAGTTGCCAGATATCTCACAATATCAATGGATTCTATTTACCAGCGGAAATGGAGTGCATGAATTCTTCAAAAAGTTAAGAGAAGAGTCTGTGGATGCTAGAAGTTTTGCTCACTGTAAATTTGCTACCGTTGGAAAACAGACGGCCTCTGCCTTATTACAATACGGTATTATTTCAGACTTTACTCCATCTGTTTATGAAGGGGCTTGTCTAGCTAGAGAGTTAGAGCAAGAAGAGAAGTTGACAAAAGAACAAAAGATTTTATTCGTAAGAGGAGAGACAAATGCTGGATCAGCGCAGAGATATTTCCAAGAAATGGGTTATTCGTTTGATGAACTTACTTGTTATACAAGCAAAGTAGAATGTAAAGACTTAGGTGACTTAGAAGATTATCAAGGGATTAGTTTTACCAGTGTCAGTGGGGTAGAAGCCTTTACAAGTCGCTATGGAAAGCAAGAACAAATGATAGCATTTTGTATTGGCGAGAGCACAGGAAAGGCAGCAAGAGAATGGGGATTTCAAGTAGTAGTATCAAAAGAAGCTAGTGTTTCCCAATTAGTAGAGACCATAAAGGAGTATTTCCATGATAAGTAGACCTAGAAGATTAAGAGCAAATGAGCATATTAGAAGCTTGGCTAGAGAAACAGTGATTGCAAAGGATAGTGTAATTCTCCCGATTTTCCTTAAGGATGGAATGCAGTTAAAACATCCTTTGTCAGCGTTAGATGGACATTACCAATATAGTGTAGACACCGTGTGTCAAGATATAGAAGGCTTTTTAAATGCTGGTGTGAAGAAGTTTATTCTATTTGGAATTCCAGAGAAAAAGGATAGTTTTGGTTCTCAAGCCTATGCAGAGGAAGGGATTGTGAATCGTGGAATCAGGGAGATTAAAAAGCAGTTTGGAAACGATATTTATTTGATTTCAGATGTCTGTATGTGTGAATATACTTCCCATGGCCATTGTGGTATCTTAGAGGGTGAAATGGTAGATAATGACAAAACATTAAACTATTTACAAAAAATAGCCCTTTCCAATGTGGAGGCTGGAATCGATATGGTGGCACCTTCTGATATGATGGATGGAAGAGTAAGTGCCATTCGAAGTACATTAGAGGAAAATGGCTATTGTCATACGCCTATTATGTCCTATAGCGCAAAGTATGCTTCGGGATTTTATAATCCATTTCGTGAAGCTGCAGAGTCTGCTCCTAGTTTTGGGGATCGTAAAACCTATCAAATGGATTACCATAATACAAAGGAAGCGATAAAAGAACTCATTCAAGATGAGAGAGAAGGTGCGGATATCTTAATGGTAAAGCCAGCCCTATCTTATCTTGATATCATAGCAAAGGCTAGAGAAAATAGTCACTTGCCCATTGCAGCTTATAGTGTAAGTGGAGAATATGCTATGATAAAAGCTGCGGCTCGTATGGGCTATGTAGATGAATATAAGATGATGTGTGAGACTACCACATCTATTTATCGTGCAGGAGCCAGTATTTTGATTAGCTACTACGCGACAGATATTGTAAAAGCAATAGAAAAGGGAGATATATAATGACAAAATCAAGTCAATTGTTTGAACGATCCAAGAATGTGTTGCCAGGTGGAGTGAATAGTCCTGTGAGAGCTTTTCGTAGCGTGGGAGGAACACCTCGCTTTATCGAGCGTGCAAAGGGGGCTTATTTGTATGATGTAGATGGAAATGCCTATTTGGATTATGTTGGTTCTTGGGGACCTATGATTACAGGGCATGCCAATGAAGAAATTCTAGAAAGCATTAGAGTGGCGATGGAAAACGGGCTTTCCTTTGGTGCTGCCACAGAACGTGAAATAGAAATGGCAGAGTTGATTTGCAGTATGGTTAAACCGATAGAAATGGTTCGCATGGTAAATAGTGGAACTGAGGCAGTGATGAGTGCCCTTAGGTTAGCTAGAGGGTACACCAAAAGAGATAAGATTATCAAATTTTCTGGATGTTACCACGGACACACCGATAGCATGTTAGTAAAGGCAGGTTCTGGTTTGTTAGAGGGTGGAAATCCAGATAGCCTAGGAGTAAGCGCTAAGGTAGCACAAGATACTTTGATTGCAAACTATAATGATTTGGAAAGTGTAGAACAGTGGTTTGTGAGTTATCCTCAAGAAATAGCAGCCATTATCGTGGAACCTGTGGCAGCTAATATGGGAGTTGTAATTCCAAAAGAAGGATTTTTAGAAGGACTTAGAACTTTATGTAATCAATATGGTGCTTTATTAATTTTTGATGAGGTAATTACTGGTTTTCGTTTGGCTAGAGGGGGCGCAATCGAATATTTTGGGGTAGAAGCAGATATTGTAACCTATGGTAAAATTATAGGTGCAGGTTTGCCTGTGGGAGCCTATGGCGCTAGAAAAGAGATTATGGAATGTATTTCCCCTCTAGGTGGTGTGTATCAAGCCGGCACCCTTTCTGGAAATCCACTTGCGATGGCTGCGGGAATCACTGGGCTGACATTGTTGAATGAGCATCCAGAATATTATACCAAAATTAATGAATATGGAGCCTATCTTGCAGATGGTTTTCGAAAGGCAGGTTACCAACAAGTGAATCAAATCGCTTCTTTGGTATGCCCTTTCTTTCAAGCAAAAGAAGTGACAGACTATGCCTCTGCTTCAAATAGTGATTTAGAACAATATAAGAATTATTTTCACTATATGTTAGAACAAGGAATCTATTTGGCACCGAGCCAATTTGAAGCGATGTTCTTATCTACGGCACACACCAAAGAAGAATTGGATCGCACTATTTTGTGTGCAAAGAAATTTTATAACAGTCAGCGTTCATAAATTCCACGAATCCAACATATATTTACTACAAATAGTACAAAGAGTTGGAGTGGATATGGAACAATATAAGATATATGATGATATTTCAAAGCGTACCGATGGTGAAATTTACATAGGAGTAGTGGGACCGGTTAGAACTGGAAAATCTACCTTTATTAAGAGATTTATGGATTTGTATGTATTGCCAAATTTAAGTGGAGAACAAGAAGCGTTAAGGCTTAGGGATGAATTGCCACAAAGTAGTGGAGGGAAGACAATTACCACTACAGAACCTAAGTTTATACCACAGCAAGCTGCAGATATTTGTCTTGGAGAAGGGGTACACTTTAGAATTCGAATGGTAGATTGTGTGGGTTACATGGTAAACGGGGCGGTCGGACACATGGAGGATGGAGAAGAGCGTTTGGTTAAGACTCCGTGGTTTGCAGAAGGAATTCCCTTTTCGAAGGCTGCAGAAATTGGCACAAGCAAAGTAATTGAAGACCATTCTACCATTGGAATTGCAGTTACCACAGATGGGAGTTTTGGAGAGCTTGCGAGAGAAGAATATATAGAGGCAGAAGAGAGAACTGTAAATGCTTTAAAAGACGAAAGAAAACCTTTTATCTTATTGCTGAATTCTAGTAGACCCTATAGTGAAGAAACTAGAAAATTAGCAGAAGACTTAGAAGTGAAATATGATGTTAATGTGCTACCTATGAACTGTGATCAATTAAAAAAAGAAGATGTACATCACATCTTAGAAACCATACTCTTGGAGTTTCCTGTGACAGGGGTTGAATTCTATATCCCAAAATGGGTAGAGATTTTGCCTATGAATCATCCTATGAAAGAAAATCTAATTCAAAACATGATGAAAAAGATTAGTAATAGTGGAATGATGAAACATGTTAACATGCCAATGGAGTTTGAAGGGGACTATGTAAGGGATGTGAAAATTGACTCTATTGATATGTCTACAGGTATGGTTAAGATTATTGTTTCTATCAAAGAAGAATATTATTACCAGATGCTTAGCGAACTGACAGGGGAAAATCTTGACAATGAATATGAATTAATGGAATATCTAAAAGAAGTTGCCCAAGTCAGTCAAGAATATAATAAAGTGAATGTAGCAATGGATCAAGTGAAAAACACAGGTTATGGAGTCGTGTTACCGGTACAAGAGGAAGTGAAGCTATTATCGCCTGAATTAATTAAGCATGGAAATAAATATGGAGTAAAAATTAAAGCAAATAGTTCTAGCATTCATTTTATTCGAGCAGGCGTGGAAACAGAAATTGCACCTATTGTAGGAACAAAAGAGCAGGCGGAAGATCTTATCACCTATATTAAAGAAGCAGATAATAGGGAGGAAAGTGTTTGGGACACTAATATCTTTGGAAAGACTGTGAATCAATTGGTACAAGAAGGAATTCAAAATAAAGTTAACATGATTGGGGAAGATACCCAAATGAAATTACAAGAGTCTATGCAAAAGATTGTAAATGATATGAATGGTGGAATGGTTTGTATTATTATATAAAAAAAACGTTTATGAGAGAGGGAGCAAGTAGAGGTTGCTTCCTTTTTTGTGTGATAAGACGAAAAAAGGTAGTAATGAGCACAGAAACTATGATAGAATGAAGCAGGTAGAAAGGGAGTTTGAAATGAGCGATTTGATGATGTTATTGATAACTATGGTACTGAATTTTGTTTTGGTATTGACTATGTATGATTTTTATTTGGTTTATTTTAGGGATTGTGAAAAAGGGAAAAAATACATTGCTTTTTTGATTTTGCTAATCTATTATATTTTTAGTGTATCTAGTGTAGTGATTGGCTTTGAAGCAAAGTACAACATTTTGATTAATTCCTTTTTGAATCTTTTGTTAACATTATATTTTAAGGCGTCTGCTTTCAATCGATTAGCTTGCGTATTGTTTTTTCAAGCAATGCTTTTGATGTTTGAAATCTTACCGCCCTATTTCATGGCAGTGATAGGAGATTTTAAATTTGTACCATTTGACTTTGAAACAAAAGGGATGGTTTTATCCTTTGTATTAGCTAGAATCATTCCTTTTTGTGCTGTAAAGATGTATAAGGCCAGATATGAAAGGAAAAAAAGCACTTTTTCTATGGGGAAAGCGCCTAGTATTGTAGAGTCAATTGTTTTTATAAGCCTTCCACTTACAGGGATTGGTATTATATATTTTTTGATGCAATTGTCCTATATGTCAGATAAAGAAATACAGCCCTATATCATGATTTCTATGATGCTGATTATTATTTTTGTAGTAATTTTTTATTATTTGTATTTAAGAAGTTTAGAACTAAGTGAGTTACGTAC
>CAYJHO010000029.1:0-4036 GCA_964369945.1 uncultured Lachnospiraceae bacterium | reverse complement strand
AAATATTGATGGACAAGCAAATTGAATTATATGCACAGCATTATGAAGAGTTAAAGGATAATTTGAGTGAATTATATATTTACAAGCACGATATTAAGCATAAGATGTTGGCGGCTCTTTCAGAACTTGATTTAAATCAAAGAGATTCGATCAAAAAATTTGATCATTTACTGGATGAAAGTTTAACGTATCACTTTTATTCCAATCATAAATCCATAGATATGATTTTGAATTATGGCGCAAATAAAGCAGCAAGTTTAGGGATCAAGGCAGAAATCCGAGTGCAGCAAGGCTTAGAAGTACATATAGACGATAAAGAGTTGTGTGTGATTTTGGGGAACTTGATTGATAACAGCATAGAAGCTTGTGAAAAGTACAAGCAGAATTATTTTGTAGCAGAGTTAAAGAATTCGAATGGAAATTTATTTCTAAAAGTGGAAAATAGCTATAAAGGTATATTAGAAATGAGGGATGGCTTACCGATTACAACAAAAGATAATAAGAGAGAACATGGCAAAGGTCTACTTAGTGTGGAGAGGTTGGTAGAGGCAAATCGAGGTTTTATGAAAGTAGATACTAGTGCTTGTCAGTTTAAAGTTACCATACTATTTCCTAATGTTGTATTAGTTTAGAAGTTAGGAATAATGATAAATGGTGTTATATAAGAGAGGGAGAGATGAAAAGTTATGGAGATTTTGATTTATTTTGGACTTATTATAGTTGCCTATTTTCTAATTGTTATAATAGCATCTATAAACATTAGAAGAAAAAAAGCAGAATACGAGAAATATTTACGAAAGAGTAAAGGGGTAAGGACGAAACGTAGCTTAAACGATGTTGCTAGAAAAAGAGTAGCAGGATTTCATAACAAATATTCTACAGAGGAATCCATTGATGATATTACCTGGAATGATTTGAAAATGGACGAGGTATTTGAATCGATTAATCATACCTTTAGTTCGGCTGGGGAAGAATATCTTTATTATATGCTTCGAAATCCAAGCAGGAATCAAGAAGACTTAGAGAGATTAGAAGAGAAAATTACATTCTTCCAAGAAGAGGAAGAATGCAAAGCGAGACTGCAGTTGGGATTAAGTGAAATTGGATATGCAGGACAATACTCATTCTATGACTATATAGATTTTCTAAATGATTTAAAAGGTAAAACAGCAAAGAAGGATATTTTGGCCAATCTGTGTTATGGAATTGCTATTTTGCTAGGATTTGTAGATATTAGTTTAGGAATTGTAGCAGTCGTTGCAGTATTGTTGTATCAGATTATAACGTATTATGGGAAGCAAGGGTTGATTCTTGGTTATATTGGCTGCTTTTCCTATATTGCTAGAATGTTACAAATGATTCGAGATTTGGGGAGAATCAAAGGATTAGAAAAGATAGCAGAAGCAGAAATTAAGGAGTTAAAAGCATGTGAAAAGAGGTTGTTGGATTTTAAGAAAAATAGTGTATTGTTAAAAGCTTCCAGTGGAAATGCAACTGGAACTGGAAATCCACTAGATTTGCTTATGGATTATCTTCGTATGATTACACATATTGATATTATTCGTTTCTTTAAAATGAAAGACAAGTTACTAGAAGAATTGGAAACCGTATGGAGGATTTCTGCGATTGTTGGGGAATTGGATGCAGTAGCAGCAATTAGTTCCTATCGTATTACCTGTGAAGAATATTGCGTTCCAAAGATTGGCGAACATTTATCTATAGAAAATGCAAAATATCCCTTATTAGAACAAGCAGTAGGAAATAGCATAGTAGCAGATGAGTGCGTATTGCTTACTGGTTCTAATGCTTCAGGGAAATCAACATTTTTAAGAACAATTGCTGTGAATGTGGTATTGGCCCAATCTATTCACACCTGTACAGCAACTAGCTATGCAGGTCCCTTGTTTCGTGTTTTTTCTGCGATTTCGCTAGGGGATGATGTACTTTTAGGGGATAGTTATTATATGGCGGAAATTAAAGCAATTAAAAGAATTATGGATGCCCTTCATAGAGGAAATTGTAAGGTGATATGCTTTGTAGATGAAGTACTTAGAGGTACAAATACACTTGAGAGGGTTTCTGCATCTGGCGAAATTTTGAAATGGCTTGCAAAAAAAGAAGCTCTATGTTTTGCAGCTACCCATGATTTAGAACTAACAGAGTTATTAAAAGATTATTATCATAACTATCATTTTACAGAAATAGTAGAAGAGGGAGATATAAAGTTTAATTATCAACTATTAGAAGGAAAAGCAACTACAAGAAATGCAATTCGTCTGCTACAACAAATTGGATATCCAAGGGAAATTATCGATAATTCTAATGAGATTGCTAGTAGTTTTCTTGAGACTGGGGAGTGGAAATCAAGCTAGAAATCAGCTGGGATATCAGTAGATTGACTTGACGATGTTAGACCTACATGGTACTATAATTAGAGAAGAAAAAGTGAAAGCGAGGGAATAAGATGAATGTTATTTTGTTTACTAATGCATTTTTAGAGCAACTAATCGTGTTTGGTGTTTTTTGTGTTGTTGCTGCGATAGGAGTTTTCGCTGGTATTAAGATACGTAAGTCGAAAAGTTCTAAGAATAAAGAAGAGGTATAGGCATGAAGTACGATTTGATTTTGTGGGACATGGATGGAACATTACTAGATTTTAAATTTGCTCAAAGACGTGCCCTTCAAGAGGTGTTTCGTACAAGAGGTATCGAGTTTACAGAAGAAGTATATCAAATTTATACGGAAATTAATGATTACTATTGGAAAAAGTATGAACTTCTAGAAATTACGAAAGCGGATTTAATCGATAGAAGATTTCTAGATTTCTTTCAGCGCTTAGAAATAAAGAATATCGATTTGAGTCAGCTTAAGAAGGATTATGCGGAAGTAATTGCCAATGTATATGACTACATTGATGACTCGTTGAGTCTGTGTAAAATGTTACAAACGAAATGTAAGCAATATATTATTACCAATGGAACTGCAGATACCCAGAGAAAGAAAATAGCTCTTTCTGGTTTTAAGGATTGTATTGAAGGTTGTTTTATATCAGATGAGATTGGAAGTGCAAAACCACACTCGGAATTTTTTGATGTGGTAAAACAGTCAATTACATCTTTTGATCCTAAAAGGACATTGATTGTAGGCGACACCATATCTAGTGATATCAAAGGAGGCTTACTAGCTGGAATTCCAACTTGCTACTATAATCCAGAGAGACTACCGCTAGAAGATGGCATCGAGCCTGATTATGAAATAGATCATCTATGGGATGTTTTACCAATCCTTGGGATGTCAACTGTTTAGAGTATAAAAAATATACGAAATAGAGCGAGTAATTTTGTCAAAATTGACGTTTCTGAAAAAAACCCCGATTGCATATTGATTTTTGCAATCGGGGGTTTTATACTTAAATACACAACCAAATGTGGTTAATAAATAATAAAGCACTATATGTAGTGCTATGTTCTTATATACAATAAGGGAAGGGAACGAAGAAAATGGCGAATAATGTAGAAACAAGCCGAGTAGACGATTTTAATTATGGAGAAGCTTTCCAAACAAAACGTGATATTCGAATGGTCAAAAAAGACGGTAGTTTTGAACGGTTTAAAGTGCAAAAAGTAGTAGAGGCAGTTGGCAAGAGTGCATATCGAGCATTGACAAGCTTTACGGTAGAAGAGAAAAAGCAAATTTGCAGATATGTAGTGGAAAAGGTAGATGAATTAGAACAAGATGAAGTACCAATTCCTGTGATGCACAATATTGTGGAGAGTGCATTAGAAGAGGTAAAACCAATTGTAGCAAAGAGTTATCGTGATTATAGAAACTACAAGCAAGATTTTGTTAGAATGCTTGATGATGTATATAAAAAGAGTCAATCCATCATGTATATCGGAGATAAAGAGAATGCCAATACGGATTCTGCTTTAGTATCCACTAAGAGGAGTTTGATTTTCAACCAATTAAACAAAGAATTATATCAGAAGTTTTTTATGACAACAGAAGAAATCCAAGCATGTAGAGATGGCTACAT
>CAYJHO010000028.1:1261-24396 GCA_964369945.1 uncultured Lachnospiraceae bacterium | reverse complement strand
GCCTTCCTATGATTTGGCATTTGATACAAGGCTATGTGATAGATCTTTCAGATGCCGTTTATGAAATAGCGATAAGTGCTGCGGATACTGGTCGGATTTACGAAAATCATATCTTTATGGGTGGGGAAGCGCTAGGTTTAGTTCCCCTACGAGTGGAAATTCTTGGGCTTAGTTCCCTTTATGCGAGTCTGATTTCTTTGTTTGGGGGCAATAGCTTTCTAGTTTTGGGGCGTATGATCCCTTTGTTGGTATGGGGACTTAGTCTCTATGTGGTACTTTTATTTGCAAGGAAATTCTTCCCAGATCAAAGGGAAAAGCAATCGTTGATGCTAGTCTTTTATAATGTAGTATTGTGGGTAAGTTCTGGCATTGAAGATTTGATTGGATATCGTATGTATTACGAAGGTTTTTCTGGGGAAACCATAAGAGCTGGCATCTTAATCCCTTATGCGATCTATGCAGTATGGAATAAGAAATGGTGGCAAGCAGCCCTAGTCTGTGTTGTGGAAGCTTGCTTAGTTTGGACAAGCTACGGTGTTGGATATTGTATACTTGCATGTGTTGTCACCGTACTTTGTACAAGGCCATGGGGAAGTAAGAGCTCTAAAAGAAAGGCTCTTACTTCCGAGAAAATATAACATGAACTCTCGGAATCTTTCCTACGAAATTCATGAACAAAGTATTCACAAAATGCGCTTTCGCTCGGTTTCAACGTAGCTGTACCTAAGTGGCTAGAGAACAGCCACTAAATACAGACGTTTCCACACGATTTGTGCCTACTTTGTTCATGAATATCGGAAACAGATTCCAAGATTCATGATGAACAAGTGGGGGACAGAGTCCCCTAAGGAAAATCTTGAGCCTAAAAGTAAGGGCTCAAGATTCCGAGAAAATATAACAAGGTATGGAGGGACTATGTTAAGTTTATGGGAAAACTGGTGGAACTATGTAGTAGAATTCAAAGAATTGCATAGCCTAATTCTATTGATTCCTCTAGCTGTTTTACTGCTCTATCAGGAATCAAAACAAAATGATAACAAAGTTTTTGTAAGATTTGTGGTAATCATAGGGGTTTTATTATTTGTACCCTTATTTGCAATACCATTAGAAATCCTATACACAGGATTTTATGATTGGAATGATTTATTTGTGTTGTTGCCTGTGGCAATTCTGTTGCCTTATGCTTGTGTGCTTTCTCTTGAATATTTAAAAGGAAAGCGAGTATGTTGGATGTTAGCACTTGTCATCCTCCTGTTAGCAGGAACAGACTTTCGGGTGTTTACAGATACACAAGCGATGGGAGAAAATGGGATACCAAAAGAAGCAACCGAAGTATTTCAATCGGTAGAAGAACTAATGGGGGAAGAAGAGTTTCAAATAGCAGCCCCCACTCAAATATTAGCCTATACCCGTTTATATGATGTGACTTGGAAACCAGCTTATGGAAGGGATTTATGGGAACGAGATGGTGCAAAGTATATTTCTAGTAGTTATACTTGGGAATATGAACTTTATAATATTCTAGAAGCCCTACCTTTGGATGCAGAAACTGCAGAGCGTTTGCGTAGCATCGTGCTAAGTTATGAAATAGATTGTTTGATTGTAAGAAGTTATTGGGTAGAGGTTTTAGGTGAAATACCTGGAAAAAGAATCGAGGAAGTATCAGAGAACTTTGTAGCCTATGTGGATTTGTAGGATGAAGTAGAGGCTGAGCTAAGAAAGGAGTCGGTATGGTAAGTATTATTACACCTGTTTATAATGTGAAAGAGTATATTGTAGAGACCATGGAAAGTGTGAGAAGACAGACGCTTACTGACTGGGAGCTGATCTTAGTAGATGATGGCTCTACCGATGGAAGCAAGGAACTGATTTTAGATTATATAGAAAAGAAACAAGATCAAAGAATTCGCTTGGTAGAATTAGAACAAAACATGGGTGCCGCTACTGCAAGAAATTATGGAGTAGAGAGGGCCCAGGGGCGATATATTGCTTTTCTAGATTCGGATGATATTTGGATGGAAGATAAGTTAGAAAAGCAAGTAGAGTGGATGGAAAAGCAAGGTTCCGCCTTTAGCTTTACTGGTTATGAATTTGCTAATCATGCAGGAGAACCAACGGGTAAGGTTGTGCGAGTGCCAGAAACCATTACTTATAAAGAGGCTTTGAAAAACACTACGATTTTTACCTCTACTGTGATGTTTGATACCATTAAGATTGCAAAAGAAAAGATACGCATGCCAAAGATTAAGAGTGAAGATACCGCTCTTTGGTGGACCATGTTAAAGGAAGTTGGAGTGGCTCATGGTCTTGGTGAGTGCAAGGTAATATACCGTAGAGTGGAAGGTTCCCTATCTGCCAATAAGCTAGAGGCCTTACGAAGAATTTGGAATTTATATCGAAGTCATGAGCGATTAGGCTTGCTACAAAGTATGTATTATTTTTGCTTTTGGGCTGTGACAGCAGTGAAAAGACGTGTGTAAGAGCGTTAGTAAATTAGGAAACGAAAGGAACTTATATGAGAGAATTAGGTTCATTTAAACGATTGATTATTCTAGGATTTTCCCTAGTAACAATAGCATTGGAGACCATAGTGTATGGCGTGTATTGGTTTGAGGTGATCTTTGGATTTGTATCACAAACCTTAGCGTACGAACAAAGTGGGCATTATTTGGTGCTTGGGCTATATGCGGTGTTACTCTTTGCATTCTCCAATATGTATGGAGGCTTAAATATTGGCTATCTTAAAACTAGTGAAATCATGTTTTCTCAAGTCTTTGCGACCATTGCGGTTAATGTCATTACGTATGCTCAAAACTCCTTGATGAACTGGAGATTGCTAGATCCAAGCATTTTTATTGCAATGACAGTTTTGCAGGCCATTGTGGTTATGGTATGGTCTTATTTAGCACAGAAGATATATAAGGCTATTTTTGCCCCACGAAAGATTTTGTTGATTCGTGGAGAACGTTCTTGTGATGCCTTGCAAAAGAAATTTAATAGTCGAAAAGATAAATATGATATTCGTAAGATTATAAATGTAAACGATGGAATGAAAGAGACCTTAGCGGAAATTAGTAATCTATACGATGCAGTCGTGATTGGTGATATTGATGTTGCAAGAAGAAATCAAATATTCAAATATTGTTACGGACAAGGCATTCGCGTATACATAATACCGAAGGTGGCAGATGTCATCATGGCAGGAGCTGAGAGATTGAATTTATTTGATACTCCAATCTTGTTAACAAGGGAATACACCTTGACCATGGAAGAGCGATTCATCAAGAGAATGATAGATATTGTATGTTCGGCTCTCTTGTTATTAATCGCTATGCCGATTATGTTCCTAACAGCAATCATCATTAAATGCTACGATGGTGGCCCTATTATTTATAAACAAGTTCGCTGTACTAGAAATATGGAAGAATTTAATATTATGAAATTCCGTAGTATGAGAGTGGATGCGGAAAAGGACGGGGTGGCAAGGTTAGCTAGCAAAGGCGATAGTAGAATTACACCAATTGGTAAATTTATTCGTAAGGTAAGAATTGACGAATTACCGCAGTTGATTAATATCTTTGTAGGCGAAATGTCCTTTATCGGTCCTAGACCTGAGCGACCTGAAATCATCAAGCAATATATGGATATTATGCCAGAATTTGAATACCGTACCAAGGTAAAAGCAGGACTTGCTGGTTTTGCTCAGGTATACGGTAAATATAATACTACACCGTATGATAAACTGAAATTGGATTTGACTTATATCGAAAACTACACCATTTGGTTGGATATTAAACTGATGCTGTTAACCCTGAAAATTCTATTTTGGCCAGATAGTACCGAAGGAATAGATGGAGATCAAGTGACTGCACTGAAGGAAGAAATGAATAGAACGAAATGCAGTGGAGAACAAGAATATTAAAATCGAGGAATATGATGCAAGAATCATTAGACTATAAATTATTTGTCCTATTACTATTAAGGCGTTTCTACGTGTTTGTGATAGGAAGTTTGCTAGGAGCCCTTTTGGTGGGTGGTATCTATTATTTGACACAGGTTACATTTGCAGCTGAGAAAAGTTATGTAGCCATCGCAAAATACTATGTAGATTATGCCTTAGATCCCAATACTACAGGGCAGTATACTTATATCAATAGTGCAACTTGGAATAGTCTAGCAGATAGCGATTTCTTACTAGATATCGTAAGTGAAGACTTAGAAACCAAGCTAAGTAAAGAGGAGTTGGTGGAAGCCATTAGCATTGATTTCCCAACAGACCCTAGATATATCGAAGTGAGTGCTACGACAACAGATCCTGAATTGTCCAAAGAACTTGCAGTGATTATGGCAGATGCTTTTCTTCATCTAGCCAATACTCAAAAGGAAGTGCAAGAAATTACACTGATCGATGTGGGAGAGGCAACAGAAGATAGAGTGTTTGAAGTTCGCACACAAAGTGCTGCCATTTTAGGAGCAATACTCGGCCTTCTCGTCTCTATTATTTGGTGGGGGATTCAATATCTCTTGGATGATGGGATTTATGTTCCTAGGCAACTAGAACAAAGGCATGAATTGCTTTGTTTAGGAAGCAACCATAGTGTAGAGTTGAATCAGAATCTAAAACGATTGTTAGAATCCAATAAAAAGGTGGCAATTCTTAGTGTGGGGAGTGAAGTTGATCCCAATACAGTATGCAAACAGTTAGACACTAAGGATTTGGTGGTATTCCCTTGTATGGCTAATTCTCCAGAATCTGCCAATGAACTTCGAGAGTACGATGCTTGTATCTTAGTAGTACAGGCAGTTAAGGATAAGAGTAGTAAGATAGAGTCGGTTCTTTCTTTTTATAGACAACAAGGTGTGGAGATAAAGGCAGCGATTCTTTGGGATATGAAGGAATGGCTTTTTGTGAAATTGGGAGGGTGATATGGCAGTACAACTATTGGTCTCTTGTGTGAATGCAAAGGTAGATGAATTGATTGCTAAGATGCAGATTAGTAGCGACGCAATTATTGTAAATCAATGCAATCAGTATGCATACGAAGAAAGAGAAATAAACGGTAGACAAATTCGAATATTTCATATGAAGGAAAGAGGCGTGGGGCTTAGTCGAAACCACGCTCTTTTGCGTGCTAGCACTAGTTATGCATTACTGTCAGATGAAGACATCGAGTATGTGGAGGATTACGAAAGTCTAATTATAGATGAATTTGGAAAACATCTAGATGCAGATATGTTGCTATTTCAGGTTGATGTGGAAAGTGAACGAAGAACCTATACCAATGCAGATTATGGAAGGGTGAATCGATTTAATTGCGGAAGATATCCTGCTTTTTGTATGGCTTTTCGCACCGAGAAAATGCATGAGGTAGGTGTTACCTTTTCTATCTTATTTGGCGGTGGTGCAATGTATAGTAATGGAGAGGATAGTCTCTTTATTCGATCTTGCATCAAAAAGGGAATGAAGGTATATAAGACCCCAGTTCGAATTGGAAGAGAAGTGCCAAGGCCTTCTACTTGGTTTCATGGATATGACGAGAAATTCTTCTATGATAGAGGTGTGCTCTTTTATCATTTATATGGATGTATGGCTCCTCTCTGGGGCTTGCGTTTTATCCTCGCAAAGAGAAAAGAAATGTGTAAAGAAATAAAGTGGAAGAAAGCATTAATGCTTGTTCTAGCAGGAATCAAGAGGGGAAATCTATGCAGTTAAGTATTATAGTTGTCTGCTTTCGAGCAGGAAATAAGTTAATAGAAACCCTAGATAGTATTCGAACACAAAGTTATAGGGATTATGAAGTAGTAATAAAGGATGCCAATTCCAAGGATGGAACCATAGAAAAGGCCAAGGAATGGCTAGCAAACTATCCAAAGTTTGCAGAAAAGATTAATATTTATCTGGATGCAGACAAAGGAATTTATGATGGAATGAATCAAGCAGTCACAAAGGCTAGCGGTGATTTTGTATATTTCTTAAATTGTGGAGATTTGTTCACAGAAGATACCTGTCTTGCCACCTTTATGAAGGAAGTGGCAACAAGTAAGAATAGCATTTATTATGGGGATGTATTTGATAAGATTCGAGAGGCAAAGGTGGCAAGTGTGCCACAGATTAATTCTTTTGCTTGTTTTCGTAATGTTCCTTGTCATCAAACTTGTGTCTACAGTCGAGACTTATTTGAAAAGAGAGCCTATGATTTGCAATATAAGGTGCGGGCTGATTATGAACACTTTCTCTGGTCTTACTTTACAGAAAAAGCTAGCATAACTCATATACCAGTAGCGCTTGCCATCTACGAAGGTGGTGGATTTTCAGAAACTGTAGAAAATCGAAAACGCTCGGCAGCAGAGCATAAAAAGATAACAAAAGAATATATACCAGCACTTCCCCTTTTCGGATTCCGATGCTTGATGATCTTGAGCTTGCAACCGCTTAGAACAGCGATAGCAGAAAGTAAGACGCTAGGAGGCATTTACCAGAAAATCAAGGCTACCTTGTATGGGCGAAGAGCATAGGAAGATGTATCGGCTTTTAGTATTGCACAAACTTGGCATACAATAGCAGGTTTCCTGGTGAAAACCACGCAAGCTTGATAAGTTTGAAAATTCGCGGTAGTAAAAGTATAATATATCATACTGTTTTGAAGAGAAAACCGCGCAAAACAAGAAATCAAGAGAATTTGCGGTAATTAAACAGAAATTGAGTTAGATACCTTAGGCAATATACCACGCAAAAAGCAGTAAGCAATAAAAGTTGCGGTAAAAGCAAGAAGGCAAGTCTATCTATAAGCTTTGATACCACGCAAAAGCCAGAAATTAATAAAATTCGCGGTAGAAAGCATTTAGCAAGTCGCGGCGAAGCTCTTCTAAGGAGAGTGGAGGCTTCCACGCGTGAAATTATACTAAGAAAGAAAAGGAGGTTCGCAAATGGCATTATATATAGGATTAGCAGTAGTAGTAACGCTTTTGGCTTTATTTGTGCCAGTGCGAAACCTCCAGCAGGGGCGAATCGGAAATGTATCAAGAGCCCAAATGCTACATATAATAGTAGCGGTTGCTATTTTTCTCTTGTTGGCAGGTGTGAGTGCTTGCAGGATTGCAGTAGGCAATGATTATTGGGTGTACCGAGAAAATTTCAAAATGGTCTATATGGGAAGAGATGTAGCATATGAAGCAGGATTTAATCTCATTGTATATGGGATGCAACTTCTCTTTGGCTATAATAATTATCTTCCTATTTTCGGATTGTTTTCCTTTCTTACAGCAGGGTTTATGGTGAAGGCAATTTACGATCAAGGCACCTGGTTTGCAGCAAGTGTGTTCCTACTTATGACAACAGGATATTATTATTCTAGTATGAATAATGTGAGGTATTATTTTGCCATAGCAATCTTGCTCTATGCATTAAAATATATTAGAGATGAAAAGTATATTAGCTTTACTCTGTGGATTTTGTTTGCAGCCTTGTTTCACAAAACGGTTTTAGTGAGTTTGGTATTTGTGGTATTGATGCTTTTGGCTAAGATAGAGTGGAAGGCTTGGCTGTTAGGATTAGGAGCTGCCTTTGTAGCGAGTTTTATCTTCTTAGAGCCTTGGTACCGAGAAATTATCTTTCGCTTTTACCCCCATTATGAGGGATCCATGTTTGATAATGGAGAAACTTCTATCATCAATATTTTGCGAGGGGTGGCTGTAGTTGCATTTAGTATTATTTGTTATCGACAGTGTATCAAGAAAGATAGCTATATGAAGTTTCTCTTCTTGGCGACTATGATTGGATTTGTAATCAATACCTTTGGTTCTTTTATTCCAGAGGTGACAAGAATCGGGACTTATTTTTATGTAACACAGATCTTCTACTTGCCAATGCTAATTTTGAAGATGAAACCAGGTAAGTTTAGAACCTTGTGTGGTTGGGGAGTAGGAATAGGTTTTGTGATATATTTTGCATTCTTTTTGTCCACGTGTTATGAGGTGAATATTCGATTATTACCTTATTCAAACTGGATTTTTAATTAGGGGGTACTATGAGGGTATTATGGATTTGTAATATGATGCTGCCAGTCATTGCAAAGGAGCTGCAAGTGGAAGGTAGTGTAAAGGAAGGGTGGATATCAGGGCTGTTGCAAGCCTTGATTGCAAATAAAGCACTAGAAGAAATTCAGCTAGGAATTGCCTTTCCTATAGAAAAGAAAAAGGCCTTTTTGCAAGGAGGGATCTTGGTAGAAGAAGGTGGTCGAGTGCCCTTTTATGGCTTTCGTGAAAATGTGAATAAATCAGAGCTCTATGATCTTCAAATAGAAGAAGATATGACTCTAATCTATGATGATTTTAAACCTGACATTGTCCACTTCTTTGGCACAGAATATCCTCATACCCTTGCAGGGGTTAGGAGATATTCGAATAAACAGAATATTTTAATAGGAATTCAAGGTCTTTGTGAAGTTTATACGAGAGCTTATATGGCGAATTTACCGGAGAAGATACAAAAGCGAGTAACCTTTCGTGATTTTATTAAGAAGGATAGCTTGCTACAGCAACAAGAGAAGTTTAGAAAACGTGGTGGCTTTGAAGTCAGTGCCATAAAAGAGGCGGGGCATATTACAGGGAGAACCCATTGGGATAAACACTATACTAAGTTGTGGAATCCAGATGCAACATACCATGTGATGCAAGAAACGCTCCGTAGTCCTTTTTACACAGGAGAGTGGCACTACACTTGCTGTGAAAAACACTCCATCTTTTTGAGCCAGGGAGATTATCCGATTAAAGGATTACACTACGCTATTTATGCCCTACCAACGATGTTGACCAAATATCCAAATGCCAAGATCTATGTGGCTGGAAATGGAATATTAAAGGGGAAGGGCTTAAAAGGGCAGCTAAAACTTTCTTCCTATGGAAAGTTTATTGATAAGCTAGTACGAAGTTTTCGTTTGCAAGATAAAATTATCTTCCTAGGGAAATTATCAGCAGAAGAGATGAAAGAACAGTATCTAAAAAGCCATGTATATGTTTGTCCATCTTCTATAGAAAATTCTCCCAACTCCTTAGGTGAAGCTATGATGCTTGGTGTTCCTATTGCAACAGCAAATGTAGGTGGAATTGCTTCTATGATTGATGAAAAGCAATGTTATCTCTACCAAGGGTTTCAGGAAGATACAGAAGAAGATCCAGATGAAATATTTGCCATTAGCAAGAGGTTGGCAGAGTCGGTTATGAAGCTTTTCTCACAAAAGGGAAGGGTGACGAAGATGAGTTATCAAGCAAGGGACCGCGCAAGAATTACACATAATGGAGAACATAATTATCAGCAATTATTAGAAATATATGAAACCATAGATAAAGGGCGTATCGATACTCAAAACGCATCGGTAAGGAGTGAAGGGTGAAAAATAAATTTGATAATCTGATTTTTCACCCCAAGTGTTTGTGCCGATGCGTCACAAACACCATGATCGCAGAGCTGAATTTAAGATTCAGCTTGCGTACCGATTCAAAAATCGCATCGGTATGGAGGAAAGGATGAACCTAGTATTTGTTTCAAACTATATCAACCATCACCAAATTCCTGTGTCCGATAGGCTCTATGAATTATGTAAAGAGGCCGGTGGAAACTATTTCTTTGTTCAGACAGAAGAAATGGAAGCACAGCGAGTGGCTATGGGATGGCAAGATGAGAAAGAAAAGCTTCCCTATCTGATGGAATACCAAAGGGATAGGCAGAAATGCCAAGAAGTCATTGATCAAGCTGATGTAGTTATTTTTGGTGGGACAGAAGATAGAACATATATTACGAGACGATTAAAAGAGAAAAAGCCCATATTATTTTACACAGAAAGCGTGTATAAGACAGGGCGTTATAAATTTGTATCACCAAGAGGTTTTCTAGATAAAGTTAAGAAGCATACCAGATATCTCTTTTCTCCTGTGTATTTATTATGTGCAGGAGCCTATGTGGCAGGAGATTTTCGGTTGTTTGGAGCTTACCTTGGGAAAAAGTACCGATATGGATACTTTCCTAAACGTGTGGAAAACCCAGAGGAAAAGAGAGACTACAGTGGAAAACTAGAATTTCTTTGGGCCGGAAGGATGATTGGGTGGAAACAACCAGAACTTGCGCTAGGATTAGCAGGGTTTCTTAAGAAAAAAGGCTATGACTTCCGATTAACGATGATAGGGGATGGGGAGTTACGAAGTAAGTTAGAAGAAATCATAACAAGAGAAGACCTGCAAGAAGTAGTGCAGTTAACTGGGTTTGTAACACCAGAAGAGACAAAAGAGTATATGAAGTCTAGCCACATCTTTCTAGGGACTAGCAACCGAGAAGAAGGTTGGGGAGCAGTGCTCAATGAAGCTATGAGTGCAGGTTGCGTGGTGGTAGCCAATAGACAAATGGGAGCAGCTCCTTATCTGTTGCAACATGGGAAGAATGGGCTCTTGTTTGAAAAGAGCGGCTTGGAGGATTTGTGCCAGAAAGTGGAAGAACTAATCAAACATCCACAGGCAATGGAAGCAATCAGTGGACAAGCTAAGGAAAGTATTGATCTATTGTGGAATGAGAGGGTGGCAGCAGATAGATTGTTTGCTTTTGCAGCTTGCCTAAAAGATGGGAAGAGATTTCCAAAGTACGAGAGTGGGCCATTATCTAAAATCTAAACAAGTTGAAATGGTATGCTAATTATCCGAACTCAATGTGGACCATCATTAGATGAAGAGGTTGTGAAAAGCAAGGGAATATAATTAATAACAAATGAAAGATGTTCGTTTTGAATAAAATCTGCAAAATGGCATAAAAAATTGACGTTTGAGTATGATATATGTATAATGAAAATTAGTATTTTGTGCATTTTCTGCAGAATGGAGGAAAATATGTTATTAGAATTTAAAATCCAAAATTATAAATCTTTTACGGAGGAAACAATTTTTTCAATGATTCCTGCACCAAAGCAAAAAGGACTTGATTATAGTGTTTTAACTAAAAAAGTGAAAAGTAAAACTTTAAAATCTCTTTCATCATCTGTTATTTATGGTCCAAATGCCTCTGGTAAGACAAATATCATCGGAGCTTTGGATACATTTAGAGCGATAGTATTAAGAGGGAACATTCTTGATTCCGAAGAAAAGTCTTCACCCAACACAGCTTCATACAACTTAGAACTTATTCCTAATAATAGGAACGAGGATGAGCCAGTATCTTTTTCTATTAGTTTTATTGAAAATGGGCTTAAATTCGACTACTCCGTTGTAATGAACTTAGGGAATTTTATGAATGGTGATGAGCAAAGAAATATCGTAAGTGAAAAGCTTTATGTGAATGATGAGATGGTGTTTACTAGAGGTGAAAGTGTTACAATTGGGACTTATAAGCACATGAAATCATTTGTCCACATTAAAACTATGAATGATGAAATAGTAGAGTTGCTAAATAATAGCTTGAACGGAGAAGAGCTATTCCTTACAGCTGGATTTAAACTTATTATAAGCCAACAACTTGTAAAAGAAATTACGGATTGGTTTAAAGATAAGTTAATGGTAATTTATCGTGCAGACTCTTTGCAGATTATCAGAAGATTTGTTGACCCACAGAAAAAAACAGTTTATGTAGAGCAAACAACAAATAAAGCAGCCAAGGAGTTCGGTATTAGCTCTAATGATTTGGGGTACGTAGTCAGTGATGAGGAAACGGAGGCGAAACTATGCTCCTTATTCAAAAATCTTGAAACAGGTGAAACATCAGTTCTTGCTGCTGATATTTTTGAATCTTATGGTACGGTAAGGTTTGTAAATATATTCCCACTTGTCATTCGTGCAATCTTAACTGGTGGAACTTTAATAGTAGATGAATTTGATGCATCTATTCATCCAATGGCGCTCATGAGTATTATTAATGTATTCCATAATGATGATATCAATAAAAAAGGGGCTCAATTGGTTTTCAATACCCATAATCCAGTGTTTTTAAACTCCAATCTGTTCAGACGAGATGAAATTAAGTTTGTAGAGCGAGATGATGTAACAGGGTTTAGTACCCTTTATTCCCTTTCTGATTTTGGAACAACTGGTGAGAAAGGTGTTCGCAAGCACGAAGATTATATGAAGAACTACTTTGTAAGCCGCTATGGAGGAATCAAAGATATAGACTTCTCTCCTATTTTTGAAGAACTGCTTGAAAATGGAAGAGAGGCATAGTATGGCGAAATTAAAGCAAAGCAATAAATACTATTTCACAGTTGAAGGTGAAACGGAAAAATGGTACTTCGATTGGCTACAAAAAACAATTAACGAAACCGAAATTGCAAAATTTAAAGTGAGTTTTGATTGCAAGATACAAAAGAATCCATTGAAAAGAGCAAAGACACTTAATCTTACAAGCAAAACAGAGGTATACCATATCTCTGACTATGAGAGTAATGATCCGATTCATGTCAAAGAATTCCATGATACTAAAGTACCTTATTATGAACGGTATAAGTGGGTGGTTTAGTACAAATAATAATTGTTCACCAACAATTAGAGATTCCAAGAGTATATTCAATTTAATAGAGGAGAGGACGATGTTAATTAGTATTATCGTACCAGTATACAATACAGAAAAATATTTGGATCGTTGCATCCAATCTATTTGCAAGCAAAGCTATCAAGAAATGGAAATTTTGTTGGTAGATGATGGTTCTACCGATAGAAGTTTAGAAATATGCAAGCAATGGGCAGAAAAAGATGGAAGAATCCAAGTATTTACAAAAGAAAATGGCGGCTCATCTAGTGCAAGAAATTTAGGGATTACAAAAGCACAAGGGGAATATTTGGGCTTTGTGGATAGTGATGATTATATTGAAGATACTATGTATGAAGACCTAGTTCATGCAGTGGTTGATTATAAAGCTTTGATAGCACAAGTGGGGCGTGATGAAGTGGCAGAGGATGGAACAAAACTACCCAATGTATGCGAACCACCGAACCAAGTGGTGGAAGAGCCAGCCAAATACTTTATGGAACAACTTTTGTTGCACAAAGGAGATTGCTCCTTTTGTACCAAGCTAGTACATAGAAGTTTGTTCCAAGAACTATGCTTTCCTCTAGGTGTGCTAAATGAAGATTTTCATGTGTTGGTGCAGATGCTGCCCCAAATTAGTCATATAGTCTCGCTTCCAAAACAAGCATATCATGTCTATTATCGCATGGGCAGTAATACGAGACAAAATCACGGGTTTTCTAGAGTTTATATTGATAATATTCACAATGCCAAAATGGTGTTAGAAATAGTAAGAAAAGAGTTTTCGGATTTAGAAACGATTGCTTTTCGCTTTGGTTTATTCCAACGACTGGATTATTTATTGCATATTCCGGTGAGGGATATGACCAAAGACAACGAGGAATATAAGAGAGTGATTTCTTATCTTAGACAACATAGATTTGCGATGCTAGGAAATCCTTATTTAGATAAAAAGAGTAAATTGTATTTGTTTATGCTGAGTTTAGCACCAAGGAACATTAGGCAATTACACAGAAAAATGAAAGGCTGGAATGATTAATATGAAAGAAAAATTAGCAATTCATGGTGGAGAACCAGTGAGAAAAGATAAGATTCACTATGGAAGACAATGGATTGATGAACAAGATGTTCAAGTCGTAGTTGAGGTTTTGAAAAGTGACTTTTTGACTTGTGGACCTGGGGTGACTAGCCTAGAGAAATCCCTTTGTGAATATACAAAGGCTAACTATGCAGTGGCTGTCAGCAATGGAACCACTGCCTTACATATTGCATGTCAAGCTATTGGCATTGAAGAGGGTGATGAGGTGATTACCACTGCGATTACGTTTGCAGCTAGTGCAAACTGCGTTCGCTATTGTGGCGGGACAGTAGTGTTTGCTGATATTAACCCAGAAACATACAACATTGATCCCATAGATATTGAGAGGAAGATTACAGATAAGACGAAGGCTATTATAGCGGTTGATTTTACAGGACAGGCAGTGGATGTAAAAGCGATTCGAGCTCTTTGTGATAAGTATAAGCTATATTTTATTCAAGATGCTGCCCATTCTATTGGAACTACCTATGAAGGAAAGCAAGTAGGGAGTTTGGCTGATCTTACAACCTTTAGCTTTCATCCAGTCAAGACGATTACTGGTGGAGAAGGTGGAGCTGTTATGACCAATAGCAAAGATTTGTATGATAAATTGATGCTATATCGCTCTCACGGAATTACAAGAAACCCAGAGATGATGGAACACGAGAACGAGGGGCCTTGGTATTATGAGATGATTGATCTTGGAAATAATTATAGAATGACTGATTTTCAAGCAGTCTTAATTCAAAGTCAATTAAAGAAATTGGAGTTCTTTAAAGCAAGAAGACAAGAAATTGTAGCCAAATATGATGAGGCCTTTGAGGCAATGCCAGAAATTATAGTGCAAAGGGAGATAGCAGAGTCTGATACTTGTAGACATCTTTATCTGATTCAACTTGATTTGGAGAAAATTACAAGTACTAGAAGACAAATATTTGATGCTCTTGCAGCAGAAAATATACAGTGCAATGTACACTATATTCCTGTGTATTATTTTCCTTATTATGAGAAGTTGGGCTATCAAAAAGGCTTGTGCCCAAAGGCAGAAAAGGCATACGAAGGATTTATTACCATTCCACTCTATCCTGCAATGACGGATCGGGATGTGGAAGATGTGATTAGAGGAGTGAGAAAAGTACTAGATGAGGAAAGAATTGGAAATTAAAATACCATTTAACCGAATAGCAGCCTTAGTGATCATGGATATTATGCTAGTATGCGTAGCAAGTTTCTTTTCCCTATTTCTAAGGTATGAATTTCGTATTGCTGAAATTGAACCAAGATTTTTGGAGCATTGGGTAGATACCTTGCCTGTATTTATACCACTAACATTAGTGGTATTCTGGTTATCGAAGCTCTATAAAAGTGTATGGCGCTATGCAAGTGCTACAGAGCTTGTAAACATAGGGATTGCAACTTCTGTGACAGCAGCATTAGAAACTGCATACCATGTGATTGTAGGCTTAGATATGCCGAGAAGTTATTATTTATTGAACTGGTTTTTCTTGTTTTGGGGAGCCTGTGGAATCCGTTTTAGTTATCGTATGCTTCGCATGATTCAGCAAAGAAGATTTACGCTTGTAAGTAGACCAAGCAAAGGGAAAAATATCATGGTGATTGGTGCAGGTGCTGCAGGAAATGCTATGATAAAAGAGATGCAAAGCAGTTCTTACATTGAGGTCAATGTAGCCTGTGTGATCGATGATCAAGTTGGGTGTCATGGGAAGTTGTTACGTGGTGTACCGATTGTAGGTGGTAGAGACAAGATTATTGAAGCTGTGGAAGACTATGCCATTGAAGAAATTGTCATTGCAGTTCCTTCTGCGGAGAAGCAAGAGCTTCGAGAGATACTTAGTATTTGCAAAGAAACAGGCTGTAAGTTGAAGATGCTTCCAGGGATGTATCAATTAATCAATGGAGAAGTAAGTATTTCTAAGTTAAAAGAAGTGCAAATTGAGGACTTGCTGGGGAGAGAGCCGATTAAGATTAATAGCCATGAGGTATCTAGTGAAATCAAAGGAAAAGTAGTCATGGTAACAGGTGGTGGAGGTTCTATTGGAAGTGAACTTTGCAGACAGATTGCTTCTTATCATCCAAAACAACTGGTTATCATCGATATCTATGAAAATAATCTCTATGAAATACAGCAAAACTTATTAAGGAAATATCCTAAATTAGATTTGGTGGCACTGATTGCTTCCGTGAGAAATACCAGTCGTGTGCAGCGAATTATGGAAAAATATCACCCAGAAATTGTTTTTCATGCAGCTGCCCATAAGCATGTACCACTGATGGAAGAAAGTCCTAGTGAGGCAATTAAGAATAATGTGTTTGGAACACTCAAAACAGCATTGGCAGCAGGAGAAGCAGGGGTTAAGAAATTTGTTCTTATTAGCACAGATAAGGCAGTGAATCCAACCAATGTAATGGGAGCGAGCAAGAGAATTTGTGAAATGATTGTGCAGATGTGCAATCAGAGTTTCACAAAGACAGATTATGTATCCGTTCGATTTGGAAATGTGCTAGGAAGTAATGGAAGTGTGATTCCTCTCTTTAAGAAGCAAATCGAAGAAGGTGGGCCGGTTACCGTTACCCATCCTGATATTATTCGCTATTTTATGACTATACCAGAAGCGATTTCACTTATTTTGCAGGCAACTAGTTATGCAAAAGGTGGGGAAATCTTTGTCCTAGATATGGGAGAACCTATGAAGATTGTTGATTTGGCTAAGAACTTAATCAAACTATCCGGTTATCGTGTGGGGGAAGAAATTGAAATTGTGTACACAGGCTTACGTCCAGGGGAAAAGATGTATGAAGAGCTTCTATTAGATAGTGAGAAGTTTAAAGAAACCCCAAATAAGAAAATCTTTATAGGTTTACAAGGCCAAGTAGATGCAGAGTATTTAACAAATAGTTTGTATGAATTGAAGTCCATAGTGGAAACAGAACAAGAGGATAAGGTTCGAGTGATGTTAGGACAGATCGTAGAAACATATTGTGAACAATAGTATCTACAGGAAGTGTTGTATAATTTTCAACAGTATGCTAGAATGAAGTTACACATCTAGAAAAAGCTTGCATATAAATAGGAAAGAGAAAGATGAACATATATGAATCAGTCTATAGTAAGTTTAAGCGGATACCATGGGACTTCGTCTGTTCATAGGAAAAGTATAGAAGAATTGGGTTTTGATCCAGAAAAGACGCTTGAGAGGAAGGATCATTGGCTTGGGCAAGGGGTTTACTTTTTCCTAGATCAAGAGCAAGCTAAGTGGTGGGCAGGTAATGCAGTAGCGAAGTTACGTAATACTCAGAGTTTTCAGCTTGTCTATCAATCTGATATACAAGTTGAAAGAGAAAGATATTTAGATTTAGATAATAATTTAGAATTAGAGAAGTTTATCACTGCTGCGATTGCTTTATCAAGAAGTTCAGAGGGTCAATATCAGGATGGAAAAGTTCCTATTTTTGATGAAGCCAAGTTTCGCGGAGTATATTTTGATTATTATAAAGCAGAAAATAATATTTCTGTTATAAGAAGAACGTTTTCTAAAAATGCAGTAAGGTATTGTGGTGCTATTAGGTCAGAATCTGATTTAGAGCTTCAACGCAAATTTCTAGATGCTATGGGGATTTCTTTTGGTGAAACACAAATCTGTGTTTCAGACAAAGCTTGCATAACACAAACCTGTTTGGTATATAATGAAGAGGAAGAGGTGATTTAGATGTTTAACCGAGAATTATTTTACTCCTTATGTGAAAAGTATGAAGTAGAAATGAGTAATGAATACGATACAGCGATGATTAGAGTAGGTGAAGAAGTTAAAAAACTCGATGAAATAGCAGTGAGAGAGATTTTTGATGGAACTCAAGGAGAGTTTACTTACGAAAAATCGAGTAATAAAATGATATCTAAGCTACCCGTTAGTTTTGAGATGTTAGAATATACAATTGCATGTTAGGAGACAAATAGATGGAAATAAATACAAAATATCCAAGTCCCTTAATTCTAGAAGAAATAGTGATTTTAGAAGGTTCATTCAAAAGGACTGAAGCAGAATTGAGTAATGAAAATTTTAATTTCGATGTAAAGAGAAGTATTGAGAAGAAGGATAATAATCGCTATGCTATTATATTAGATGCAGAGGTAGAAAATGAAGATGCTTCTATATCTATTATTGTAAAGTGTAGAGGAAAGTTTAGGACAGAACAAGAAAATAGGGATTTAATAGAGCGAAATGCGATAGCAATTATGTTTCCATATTTAAGAAGTTATATTTCTACAATTACAACACAACCAGGTATGTTACCGATTGTATTGCCAGCTATGAATATCATATCTATGTTGAATGATGACAAATAATAAGAGCCGACTTAACCGTCGGCTCTTATTACGGAAAAAACTGTTCCAAGAATGCAGCGAATATCAAGGCTAAAGGAGAGGTTGTCCACATAGTAGCCATCTAACTTGGCCTTTATAGGGATTTCTAGTTCATCTCTACCATTGATTTGGGCCCAGCCTGTAAGACCAGGAGTTACATCGTTAGCACCATATTTGTCACGTTCTTCCATTAAATCATATTGGTTCCATAAAGCAGGCCTAGGTCCCACAAAGGACATCTGGCCTTTTGCTATGTTCAAAAGTTGTGGAAGCTCATCTAAACTAGTCTTTCTCATGAATTTACCCATGCGCGTTATATATTGTTCTGGATTTGTCAATAAGTGGGTGGGCATATCCTTGGGAGTATCTATCTTCATGGTTCTAAACTTATAGATATAGAAATGGCTTTTGTGAATTCCGATTCTCTTTTGCTTGAAAATAAGTGGACCCTTGCTATCTAGCTTCATCAAAATAATGAGTAGTAAGAGTAGTGGTGATAGTAGAATGAGCAATAGAACAGAACAGATGATATCTAGAGCTCTTTTGATTCTTTTATACATGTTGTGTACCTCGCGTTGCACCTAGTTTCATATAGCATTTTTGCCTCTTTTATGCTATGATGTAGTGTAATGTTATCAGTATATAACAGATATACTGATTTTGCAATGGAAGGAATGGGATTGTAGATGAAAGTAGGGATTACAGGAAGCAGTGGTTATATTGGAAGCCATTTAATAAGGTATGCCATGGAATATTTTGATTGGGAAATAAGCTGTCTTGACTTACGAAAGCAGTCAGTAGAACATCTGGATTTAAGAGGATTTGATACCATTCTTCATTTTGCAGGAAAGGCTCATGCAGATGTGAGTCAAGTGACCGAGGAAGTAAAGCAGGAATATTATAAAGTGAATACAGAATTGACCATGCAACTAGCGGAAAAGGCCAGGAGAGAAGGGGTTTCTCAATTTGTATATCTAAGCAGCATTATTATTTATGGCGAGGGTGGAAAACTTGGAGAAGAGAAAAGGATTACACATAACACAATCCCAAGCCCGGCTAACTTCTATGGAGATAGTAAATGGCAAGCAGACCAGGGGGTGCAAGCTCTTGCTACCGACTCTTTTGGGGTGGCAATCTTAAGGCTTCCTATGGTGTATGGAAAAGATAGCAAAGGGAACTATAAGGTGCTGGAAAAAATGGCCAGAAAACTTCCTATTTTTCCTAATATGCAGAATAAAAGAAGTATCCTTCATATAGACAGGCTATGCCAGAATCTTGGACAAGTGGTGAATGAGAGAAGGTTAGGTGTGTTATTTCCGAAAGATCCCAAGGATAAGAGCACAGCAGAAATGGTAGAAGAACTAGCTAGGAATCAAGGGAAGAAGTTGTACCTTAGTAGCCTATTAAACCCTTTGGTTATCATAGCCTATTATCTAG
The DNA here is from genome assembly GCA_964369945.1 of uncultured Lachnospiraceae bacterium. Classification (GTDB taxonomy): domain Bacteria; phylum Bacillota; class Clostridia; order Lachnospirales; family Lachnospiraceae; genus RGIG6307. The sequence goes on along the minus strand of CAYJHO010000028.1, from coordinate 5,001 downwards.
GAACATCCAAAATAAAAAAAATAATACAAAAAGCCTTTGGCAGTATTGTAATAGAAAGTAATGACTTTTATGAATAGATTAGTAAGTATAATAACCGTAGCCTATCAAAGTGAAGCTACCATAGAAAAAACAATCCAATCCGTGTTAGCACAAGGCTATAATAAGCTTGAGTATTTGATTATTGACGGAGCTTCTAAGGATGGAACTGTAGAGATTGCAAGAAAATATGAGAAAGCCTTTCAGGAAAAAGGAGTTTCCTATCGTATTTATTCAGAACCAGACAAAGGGATTTATGATGCCATGAATAAGGGGATTTCCTTGGCAAAGGGAGACTATATTGGTATCTTGAATAGCGATGATTGGTATGAAACTGTTGCGGTGGAGACTGCTATGGATACGATAGAAAGAACAGACAGTGAGATTGTCTTTGGGAATATTAGAATGCACCGTAGTAACGGTGCTAGTTTTGTGAAAAGGGCTAAGTTAAAGAGACTACAACATTCAAGAGATTGGAACCATCCTACTATGTTTGTTAAAGCTAGGCTTTATAAAGAAAACCCATTTCTGATGAAAGGGATTCATGATGATTACGGTTTCTATTTGAAAATGGTAAAGCAAGGAAGAAAGATAACTGTAATCGACCAGGTGCTAGCTAATTTCAAGATGGGTGGAGCTAGTAATGCTAAGAGTTTAAAGGCTTGTAAGAAAAGAATTCGGGATAGATACCAGTGGTGCTATCGCGTGAATGGATATAGCAGGTGGTACTATTTGGAATGCTTGCTGATTGAAGCAGTGAAATACGTTTTGGGGTAGGAGGGAAAAATGGGTATATTCTTAGTCATCTTTTTTGTAGAGTTAGTTTGCATACAACGAAAAACAGCTGGAATAACGCATGCTATGATACGAAGTATAATTTTGTGGAATGCAACACTATTTAGCTTGGTCCAATTGTTGGATATCACAGTGGGGATTCACCAAACTAGTGTAGGGACATTTTATATAGGAATTACCTTGATTTTACTGGCAGGAATTCTGTATAGAATGAGGGGGAGAGAGCTAAGCATACCAAAATGGAGATGGAGGCTAGATTTCTATCAAGTTATAGTTGGAGCGATAGCACTAGGAGTTCTTATTGGAGCAATTATTTTGATACCATATAATTGGGATTCTATGACATATCATTTACCAAGATTGGCCAGTTGGACTCAGTTTGAATCAGTGGCACCCTTTGCAACCGGAATTGATCGACAAGTGACGAGTCCTGTGGGCGGTGCTTATATACAATTAGTAGTCTATATCTTAAGTGGTGAAAATATACGTATGCTAAATTTAGTACAATATAGCGCTTATATTTTAAATACATATTTAATCTATAAAATTACCGAGAGGCTTGGAGGAAAGAAGGTATATAACTATCTAGCAGCTATACTATTTATGAGTATGCCTATTGCATTTGCAGAAGCAACCACCACACAAGTAGATCATATATCAGCACTTTGGCTATTGTGTTTTGTTTACTTGTTATGGGATTTTGTAGAAGTAAAATCCTTGATTTGGAACAAGCCGAATATCATATCTACGGTGTTTCTAGCAGCTACTTTAGGCTTTGGATATCTAGCCAAACCATCCATAGGATTTGCGGCAGCTCTGTTTTTAGTGAGTTTATTAGTAATATGTGTCAAGCGAAAAGACAATGTCTTAGTATTGATCAAGATGGCACTAACCGCTTTGGTATCTATGGGGATACCAATAGCAATAGAATGGTTTCGTACCTTCGTAACTTTTGGAAGTGTTGCAACAGATAATGTAGGAGCTAGACAAATGGTAGGTACCTTAGCGCCAAATTATCTCTTGATCAATTGTTTGAAAAATTACAGCTTTAATGTAGTGCCAATCCTTCCAGCAGATATGAGAAATCGTATGATTTCCTATTTGGAAAGGTTTGCATTAGCGATAGGTGTTGAGTTGAATCATCCAGATATAGCAGAGGACGGAAGAACTTTTATGTATTGGGCTCATGATAACTTGCATTGTGACACAGCTGTTAATGTAGTGATTGTAATTGGGGCTAGTATTGCAATTTTGTTATTTTTGATTTTTTATAAACAATTTAAAGGATTGCAAAAAATCTATATTATAACAGCTTTTGCCTCTTGGATTTTATTTTGCTCCATGCTTAGATGGCAGCCATTTGTGACACGATATATGATTTCTTATTTGGCATTACTTTGTCCTGTGATAGTAATAGTAATGCAGCAGGTTTTTACGAGATATAAAAAGTTTTGGGAAAGAGTTGTATTGGCTGGTGTATATGGAATCACTGCTTATTTCCTGATAATAGAGTTTCAATATTTATACCGTAATGGTATCACATATGAGCATTTGGGCTATTTTGATAGTGGACAGGTAGAATTATGGACTGACTATGACCGAATAAGTAACTATATTATAGAGCAAGGGTATGATGAAGTAGGGCTTTCGCTAGGAGCTGATACGTATGAGTTTCCTATTTGGCGCATGCTTGAACCAATTGATTCTGAAATTAGACATGTGCTAGTTTCGGGAGAATTAGAAAAATATGAAAGTGAAGGATTTCTTCCTGACTGTATATGGGTGACAAGGAGCGGTGTAAGTGGAGATATTATTTCTTATCGTAATAATAACTATGTTTTAAATACAGAATTAGCAGGAGAATATGCTTTTTTGTACGAGTTAGAGTAAGGAAATTACTAGATTTATTGATTTCATCTAGGTTTTAGTGTATAATATTACGAATGCTATTTTGTCTTACAAAATCTAGCAAAGAGGGAATAAGAAGATGAAACAAAACCAGAAACTTACGATTAGCCTATGTATGGCAAGTTATAATGGGGAAGCTTATATAACAGAGCAATTAAATAGTATTCTAGAACAAAGTGTAGTGCCAGATGAAATTATTATCTGCGATGATAATTCTACGGATAAAACTGTGGAAGCGATAGAGAAATTTATTACGTGCAATCAGCTTGAAGAGGTAGTGAGACTATATAGAAACGAGACAAGAAAAGGATATCCAGGGAATTTTTACTATGCCATGAGCTTAGCAAAAGGGGATATCATTTTTCTTGCTGATCAAGATGATATATGGTTACCCAATAAAATAGAAGAAATGTCACGGATCATGAGTGGGCAAGATCAGATTTCAGTCTTAGGATCAAATTGGGGAATTATCGACCAAGAGGGTATGAAAGTAACCAGTCTGTTACAAGGTGATGCTAAGGTGAGTGAAGAGGTAGAATCCATAAGCATAGATGAAATACTATACCAGTTTCGATGGAACGCTATGACTATGTGTTATCGAAATAGAAAAGTAAAACCAGAAATAGAACGTATGAACTTGTGTAAGGCACCTCATGATTTGCTGCTAGCCATGACGGCTAGCGAAAAGGAAGAATTTTATAGTGTAGATCAGGTATATCAATACCATAGAAGACATGATAGAAATACAGAAAAGCAAGAACATCGGATGGTAAAGTTGTTAAGTAGAAGTAGAAAAGTAGAAGAGATTCACTTGTATTTAAGGCATCTTAAGGCAATACTAGATGTAGAGTCTCTATTAAACGAAGATACAAGAGCACAGATAGAAAACAAAAAGAATGTAATGGAATCTAGGTTACATAGCTTAGAATCTTATAGCATCATAGAAGTAGCAAAACATTATAGAAAAAATAAAACTTATATACGAAAAGCAACTGCAATTT
>CAYJHO010000028.1:0-1223 GCA_964369945.1 uncultured Lachnospiraceae bacterium | reverse complement strand
CGACTTTATCATTGTGCTATTTCGTTTGAAGTGAAAGGTAATAGATTATGCTTAGAGTATACCAAATAAATACAGTTGGTAATTTAAGTACAGGAAAGATAGCTGTTGATTTGTGCAAAATGGTAGAAGCAGAGGGTGGACAAGCAAGGTTGGCCCTAGCTAGAAACGCAATACCAAAAGGCGTTAAAGTCTATAAAATTGGCAATAAATGGGATATTATATGGCATGGATTTCTGTCTAGAATAACAGATAGGACAGGTTTTTATTCCAAGAATGCCACTAAAAAGCTAATTAAGGATATGGAAGAGTTTAGGCCTAGCATTGTACATCTTCATAATTTGCATGGATATTATGTAAATATCGAATTATTATTAAATTATTTGAAAAGGACTAAGGTCAAAGTAGTTATGACTTTGCATGATTGCTGGACCTTTACAGGTCATTGTGCATATTTTGACTTTGCAGGTTGTGATAAATGGAAGACGGGTTGTCACCATTGTCCACAGAAAAAGGGGTATCCGGCATCTCTAGTGCTAGATAATTCTAAGCAGAATTGGGAGAAGAAAAGGGAATTATTTCAAGACTTAGACATTACCTTTGTGACCCCAAGTAAGTGGCTAGAAGGATTAGTTAAGCAGTCCTTTTTGCAGCAGCACAAGGTGGTATGTATTCCAAATGGAGTTGATACTAGTGTATTCAAACCTACACCAGGAAAGTTTATTGAGAAATATGCTTTGCAAGATAAAAAGATTATCTTAGGGGTAGCAGGGGTATGGAGTGAGCGGAAAGGCTTGAAAGATTTTGTCAAATTAGCCGAATGTATTGGCGAAAGCGCAGAATATGTGATAGTATTAGTAGGATTAAATAAAAAGCAACAGAAAAACTTGCCGAAGAATATAATTGTAATAGAAAGAACAGAGTGTGTACAAGAGTTAGTAGAAATATATTCCGATGCCACGGTGTTCTTTAACCCTACGTATGAGGATAATTATCCTATGACAAACCTAGAGGCTTTAGCTTGTGGGACACCTGTAGTTACCTATGATAGCGGAGGTAGTGCAGAGTGTATTGTCGAAGAAACAGGTCTAATCACGTGTAAAGGAGATGTTGAGTCCGTACTAGGATACATAGGAACACATAGGCAATCTAATAATAAAAAAAATTATCTTGCAACTAGTAGTATAAAAAACTTCTACAGTGAATATTTAGGAGAATATTATCGT
>CAYJHO010000027.1:0-24517 GCA_964369945.1 uncultured Lachnospiraceae bacterium | reverse complement strand
AAACCTTCTTCAATTCGTCCTACATTTAACATGTGTTTGGTATCTCCTTAATCTACTAGTATATTTAATAGGGTGAGTATGAGTGCCATTCGCACATATTTACCATACTGCACTTGGTCAAAATAAACTGCACGAGGGTCATCATCCACTTCAACAGAAATTTCATTTACTCTTGGAAGAGGATGCAAGATTAACATATCTTCCTTTGCTTTTGACAGCTTGCTTTTGTCGAGAATATAGAAATCTTTTAAACGCACATAGTCTTCTTCATTGAAGAAACGTTCTTTTTGAACTCGAGTCATATAAAGTAAATCTAATTCAGCTATGTTTTCTTCTAGCCCAATTACTTCTTTGTAAGGAATGTTCTTTTGATCTAACATTTCAATAATATAGTCTGGTATTTTTAATTCGCTAGGCGAAATAAAGACAAAACGAATGCCCTCATAACGTACTAAAGCATTGATGAGAGAGTGAACCGTTCTACCAAATTTTAAATCTCCGCATAATCCAATCGTGAAGTTGTTTAAGCGTTTCTTTAAAGAGCGGATGGTGAGTAAGTCTGTTAAGGTTTGGGTCGGGTGTTGGTGTCCGCCGTCTCCAGCGTTGATTACTGGGATTTTTGATTTTGAAGCAGCAACCATAGGTGCTCCCTCTTTTGGATGTCTCATAGCACAAATATCTGCAAAACAAGAAATGGTTTGTATAGTATCGGATACACTCTCTCCTTTAGCAGCAGAAGAGGAATCGGCAGAAGAAAAGCCAAGTACTTGTCCGCCTAAAGATAGCATTGCAGATTCAAAACTCAGCCTAGTTCTTGTAGATGCTTCATAAAAGCAAGTGGCAAGTATTTTGCCATCGCAAGTATGAGCATATTTTGTTAAATTATGTTCAATATCCATTGCAAGATCGAATAAAATGTTTAATTCTTCCACAGTGAAATCAAGTGGTCTCATTAAGTGTCTCATGTCTCATAGCCTCGTTTCTTAAAGTATTTTTAGTAGTATAACAAATAAATGCTACACTTTCAATGAGAAAATATGTTATAGTAAAAGAAAACAAGTGGAAGGTAGTAAATCTAATTGAAAATAAGTAATATTTGTACCTATATAAATTTTTGTGGTGACTATGGAAAAAGTGGAAGTATTGCCTTTTTAGAAGCAATACTTAAGGCATCCAATATTATAGTTGGGGTCTTTGAGGGCAGGTTAGGGGAAGGGCTAGAAGATTATAGAAATTTTGCAAGAGTAAATGGGAAGGCAATGACAAAAAAGTACTATAAAGAGCACGAACACCGAATCGAAGGAACCATAAAAGAAAAGGAGTGGAAGCTAGCAGAGTCCTATTTCAAGGAACAGAATTGTCAAGTGGTCTTAATAAAGTATGGAAGCCAGGTGGAAAGTCAATTTAGTTTTGAGCCAAAGCAAGTAGAGCAAGCACGGATTGAGCTGCATAAATGCCTAATCTCTTATCAAGAGTTTTCTTATAAGCAATTTCGTCAATTACGGATTTCACTTTTTGGAGAGTTTCAGATTGAGAATGCTTGTTTAGCATTAGAAGCAGTTCAAGTATTAAGGACACACGGGTTTGTAATCCAAGATAAAGACATTAGTAAAGGGCTGTTGGCTTGTAAAAATCCAAAGAGCATGTATCTTTTGGGGAAACAGCCATACCTTGTACTGGATAGTGGGAGAAAAGAAGAAGCGTATGCAGCAGTAGAAGACTGTATGGAGAAGTTTTTTTCAACAAGATCCCTCATATTAATTGTAGCAGCAACTAAGGACAGTGATTATGAAACTTTGACGGTGAGTAAGTTAGTGCAACGTGCTTCCCATGTATTAACCCTAAGTCCACAAAATGAGCCAAATCCACTGGATGCCTATGTGTTAGCAGAGAAAATACTTCCCTATCATGAGTCGGTCAGTAATGTTGGGAGTGTGCAAGAGGCTCTTGAAATTTCTCATTTACTTGCAGCTAGGAGTGATGTTATACTGTATGTTGGACCTAAATCTAGTTTAGAAGAAATAATAAAATTATATAAGAACAAAGTAAGGTAGAGAAATAAGATGATAGATAAAGTAAAAGTAGAAAGAGCAATTGCTTTATTGCTAGAAGCGATAGGAGAAGATCAAGAGCGAGAAGGTTTGATCGATACCCCTAGAAGAGTTGCTAAGATGTATGAAGAAGTGTTAGAGGGGATGGACCAAAGTGCAAAGGAGCCACTTAGTAAGACCTTTTCTGCACCAAAAGGTCAGTTGATTGTTGAAAAGGATATTGAATTTCATTCTCTATGTGAGCACCATATGTTGCCGTTTTTTGGTAAAGTTCATATTGCCTATGTATCAAATGAACAAGTAGTGGGATTAAGTAAACTTGCTAGAACAGTGGAAGTCTTTGCAAGAAGATTACAGATTCAAGAACAAATGACAAAGCAAATAGAAGAAGCGATTGCAGAATTCTTGCAGCCACAAGGTGTATTTGTATACGTAGAGGCAGAGCATATGTGCATGACAATGCGAGGGGTAAAGAAATCTAATACAAAGACAGTTACCACGGCTATGAGTGGAATTTTTGAAGAGAATCCAGAATTGATGCAACAAGTATATTTTGCAATAAAATAATTGAAAAAATTTTCTCTTTTCTCTTTTCGTGAGAGGAAATTTGTGTTACACTATGCTAAGTTAATTTAGTAGAAAATCGAGGTACGTGTATGAAAAGAATCATGCTTAAACTAAGTGGAGAAGCATTAGCTGGTCCAAAGAAAACAGGCTTTGATGAAGAAACTGTTAGAAAAGTCGCAATTCAAGTGAAAGAAATTTTAGAAACTGGGACTCAAATCGGGATTGTGATTGGTGGTGGAAACTTTTGGAGAGGTAGAACTTCAGAGAATATAGATAGAACAAAGGCTGATCAAATTGGAATGCTTGCTACGGTAATGAATTGCATCTATGTGTCAGAAATTTTTCGTTCTACAGGAATGGAAACAGAAGTTTTGACTCCTTTTGAATGTAGCTCATTTACCAAGCTTTTTTCTAAGGATAGAGCCGTTAAGAATTTGCAAAAAGGTAAAGTTGTTTTCTTTGCAGGTGGTACAGGGCATCCATATTTTTCTACAGATACTGGTGTGGTGCTTAGAGCGATTGAGATTGAAGCAGAGTGTATTTTGTTGGCAAAATCAATTGATGGAGTTTATGATAGTGATCCAGCAACGAATCCAAATGCGAAGAAGTATGACAGTATATCAATTGATGAAGTGATTGCAAAGAATTTGCAGGTTATGGACATGACAGCATCTATTTTAGCAAAAGAAAATAAAATGCCAATGTTAGTCTTTGGTTTAGAAGAAGAGAATTCAATTGTGGGTGCTACACAATCAGACATAAAAGGAACAAAAATTACAGTAAATTAAGAAAAATGGAGGGTGTGAAAATGGACGCGAAATTACAAACATATGAACAAAAAATGCAAAAGGCAATTGATTATTTAGTAGAGGAGTTTGCAGCAGTAAGAGCGGGTAGAGCAAATCCTAATGTATTAAATAAAATTAAAGTAGATTATTATGGAACACCAACACCAATTCAACAAGTTGGTAATATTACAATACCAGAACCTAGAATGATTCAAATTGCTCCTTGGGAAAAATCTTTAATCAAAGAGATTGAAAAGGCAATTATGGTAAGTGATCTTGGGATTAATCCAAACAACGATGGTAGTGTAATTCGTTTGATCTTCCCTGAAGTAACAGAAGAGAGACGTAAGGAATTAGCAAAAGACATCAAGAAAAAAGGCGAAGAGCAAAAAGTTGCTGTTAGAAATGCTAGACGTGATGGAAACGATGCATTTAAGAAATTAGCAAAAAACAGCGAAGTTTCAGAAGATGAGCAATTAGATTTAGAAGATGCATTACAAAAATTAACAGACAAATTTATCAAAGATATTGATAAGCTTGTAGATGATAAAACAAAAGAGATTATGACAGTGTAAAATGCGTAAGAGGCACCCGACAAAAGGTGCCTTTTTGAGCATGTAATCATAGAAGTTAGGAGTAGTTTAGTGGAGAGACAAATACCGAGGCATATAGCTATCATTTTGGATGGAAATGGAAGATGGGCAAGGAAAAAGGGACTTCCTCGTAATATGGGGCATGTACAAGGAGCAAAAACGGTTGAAAAGATATGCGAAGAGGCTTATAGAATGGGTGTACAATATCTAACAGTTTACGCTTTTTCTACAGAGAATTGGAATCGCCCAGATTCAGAAGTGGATGCCCTTATGAAATTATTGCGCAATTATATGAAAAACTGTATTAAGACGGCAGATAAAAACAATATGTGTGTTCGCGTAATAGGTGATAAAACAGGATTAGCTTCTGATATTGTGGAGAGCATTGAGCAGTTAGAAACTCATACGAAAGAAAATTCTGGTTTGCATTTTACCATAGCTATAAATTATGGCGGTAGAGATGAAATTCGTAGAGCTGTAAAACACATCGTGGAAGATATCGAACAGGGGACGATAGCAAGGGAAGAAATAACAGAAGAAAAAATAAGTTCTTATCTGGATACAAGCAATTATCCAGATCCAGATTTATTGATACGTACCTGTGGAGAGCAGCGAATTTCTAATTTTCTACTTTGGCAATTGGCATATACTGAATTTTATTTTGCGGAAGTGGCTTGGCCTGATTTTAATAAAAATGAACTAGAAAAGGCAATTGATGCATATAACTATAGAAACCGAAAATTTGGGGCAATCAAGGAGGAATAAATAGTATGTTTATCACAAGATTAATCAGTGGAATTGTGTTGCTGATTTTAATTTTTATTTTCCTAACATTAGGAGGAGTGCCATTATTTTTATTATTAGCTTTCGTTTCTATCGTTGGTTTTTTGGAATTAACAAGAGCATTAGAAATCAATAGAAATAGCAAAAGCATTCATTTAATGGAAGTACTTGGAATGATAGGGATTATAGTGCTATATGGGATACAAATAGGATTGGAATTTTTGCAAGCACCGTTTACAGCTTCTTATGTGCTAGGATGCATTATTTTTACTGTGATTACTATGCTAGCGGCAGCGGTCATTGCTTATCCGAAATTTGAAATTCAGCAGATTGCCAAAGCAGTTTTTGCTTTTATGTATGTGCCTGTTATGTTAGCTTTTGTAGGTATGACAAGAGATTTGCCAGACATTGGGATTGTTGGAGTGTGGTTAATATGGTTTTCAGCATGGGGAAGTGATACTTGCGCCTATGCAGGTGGAATGGCTACCAAAATGACCGTCGGAAATCATAAGGCCTTCCCTAAGTTGAGCCCAAAGAAATCCATTGAAGGCTGTATCTCAGGTGTACTAGGAGCAGCTATTTTAGGAGGTCTTTGCGGTCTGTATTTCTATGGAAAGGGAGTTGAGGTTCCACTCCTAGCTCTTTCTTGTGCCATCGGAAGTGCAGTGGCACAATGTGGTGATTTAGCTGCTTCTTTAATGAAAAGAAACTTAGATATTAAAGATTTTGGGAGATGTATTCCTGGTCATGGCGGGATTTTAGATCGCTTTGATAGTATTATTTTTACAGCGCCATTTATTTATTTTATGGTCACATTATTTTTGAAGTTAGGATTTGTATCATGAGAAAAATTTCGATTTTAGGATCTACGGGTTCCATTGGAACGCAAACCCTAGAAATTGTAAGGGCTAATAAAGATATTCAAGTACTTGCTCTTGCAGCAGGTAGTAATATAGATAGCATGGAAATGCAAGCAAGAGAATTTAGGCCAAAGCTAGTAGCAATGTGGTCAAAAGAAGCTGCAAAAGATCTAGAAATTAGGCTAGCAGATACCGATATTAAAGTGTGTTCTGGTATGGAAGGATTGATGGAAGTAGCTTGTTTCGATGAAGTAGAAACTGTGGTTACTGCATTGGTTGGGATGATTGGAATCCGTCCTACGATAGCTGCAATAGAATCAGGAAAAGATATCGCTCTAGCAAATAAAGAAACCTTGGTTACTGCTGGACATATCATTATGCCTTTAGCGAAAAAGAAGAGAGTTTCTATTCTACCTGTTGATAGCGAACACAGTGCAATTTTTCAAAGTTTAAATGGAGAGGAATCTAGTAAAATAGAGAAAATTTTACTAACTGCTTCAGGTGGACCTTTTCGAAATAAAACATTAAAGGATTTAGAAAACATTCAGGTGGAAGACGCTTTAAAGCATCCTAATTGGGTTATGGGGAGAAAAATTACCATAGATTCTTCTACACTAATTAATAAAGGCTTAGAAGTGATAGAGGCGAAATGGCTCTTTGATGTAGAAATGTCACAAATTGAAGTAGTAGTACACCCACAAAGTGTGATTCATAGTATGGTACAATTTGTGGATGGCTCGGTTATGGCTCAACTAGGAACTCCAGATATGAAACTGCCAATTCAATATGCACTATATTATCCAAATCGTATGCCTTTAGCAGGTCAGCGCCTAGATTTTGCAAAGTTAGGAACGATGAGTTTTGAACAAGCAAATACAGATGTTTTCTTTGGTTTGAGATTAGCTTATGAGGCTGGCAATTTGGGTGGTAGTATGCCAACCGTTTTTAATGCAGCCAATGAAAAGCTAGTGGAGATGTTTTTAGAAAAGAAACTATCTTATTTAGATATACCTAGAAGGATTGAACATTGTATGGCATCACATAGTGTAATAGCAAACCCTAGTTTAGAGGAAATTCTAGCAATAGAACAAGAAATCTATCACAAACTTAGAGAAAGGTAAAACCGTGTCAATTTTATTATTTATTATCATCATAGGAGTATTAATTTCAGTTCACGAATTGGGACATTTTGTGTTAGCCAAGATGAATGGAATTCGTGTCTTAGAATTTACCATAGGTATGGGCCCTAGATTGGTTCATGTAAGAAAAGGAGAAACCATATATTCGTTGCGCTTGTTTCCCATTGGAGGGGCTTGTATGTTTGACGGAGAGGATGGAAAAACAGAAGAAGGAACAGAAGCAGATGAGCATAGCTTTCCAAATGCTAATGTATGGGCTAGAATTGCGACGGTAATCGCAGGGCCAATGTGTAATTTTATTTTGGCATATTTAGTTGCCTTAATTATGGTTACCATGTCTCCAACGGATATTCCTGTGATTGTTTCTACAATGGAAGATTTTCCGGCACAAGAAGCTGGAGTATTACCAGGAGATGAAATTATATCTGTAAATGGGGAAAGGGTATATCTATATAGAGAGGTTGCCTTAGAGTCACAATTGAACAATGGTGGAACTATGGAGTTAGAGGTCAATCGAGACGGAGAATTATTAAAGTTTGAATTGACTCCAAAGTATTCAGAAGAAAATGGTAGCTATTTAATGGGATTTTCAGGTGGCGAAGTAGTTTCCTCAGAGGGCTTAGAAGTATTTGAACATGCCTATTATGAGGTTCGATTAGCAGCGAAATCTATTTATAAGAGTTTGTTGCTTATGGTACAAGGGCAAGTAAGTAGTAATGATATGGCAGGTGTAGTTGGAATTGCCAGTATTGTAGATGAAACCTATCAGGCTGCTAGTCAAGTAGGCCTTAGTTCTGTGGTAGTTTCTATGCTTAGTTTGACCGTAATCTTGAGTGTAAATTTAGGGATTGTAAATTTACTACCAATCCCTGCTTTAGATGGAGGTCGACTTATTTTCTTATTGATCGAAGTGGTAAGAGGAAAGCCAATCCCTCCAGAGAAGGAAGGGTATATTCATGCCATAGGATTTATGTTTTTGATGGCTCTTATGGTATTCCTATTATTTAACGATATTAGAAATCTATTTGGTGGTTGATATGAAAACAAAGAAAATTAAAATTGGAAACTGCTATATCGGAGCTGGGGAAAGTATTAAAATTCAATCCATGACCAATACAAAAACAGAAGATGTAGCAGCAACCGTTGCACAAATTCATAGATTAGAAGCAGAAGGTTGTGAGATTGTTCGCTCCACCGTACCTAATTTAGAGGCAGCAAAGGCAATCGCAGAAATCAAAAAGCAAATTACGATTCCCTTGGTTGCAGATATTCACTTTGATTACAAAATGGCTATTGCAGCCATAGAGCATGGTGCAGATAAAATACGTATTAATCCAGGAAATATTGGTGATCTTAAACGAGTAAAAGCTGTAGTAGACTGTGCAAAAGAGAGAGAAATTCCAATTCGAATTGGAGTAAATAGTGGTTCCTTGGAAAAGCACCTTGTTGAGAAATATAAAGGGGTTACGGCAGAAGGCTTAGTAGAAAGTGTATTAGATAAAGTAAAGATAATCGAAGACTTGGGATATGATAATTTAGTGCTTAGCATGAAATCTTCGGATGTACTTATGAGTGTAAAAGCACATGAGCTCATTGCAAATAAAACACCCTATCCTATTCATGTAGGAATCACAGAGTCTGGTACCGTATGGAGTGGAAATATTAAATCAGCCCTAGGGCTTGGTTTGATTTTACATCAAGGAATTGGAGATACTATCCGTGTTTCCCTGACAGGAGATCCTGTGGAAGAAATAAAATCAGCAAAATTAATTCTAAAAACTTTAGGACTTCGAAAGGGTGGAATAGAGGTAGTTTCCTGCCCTACTTGTGGTCGTACTCAAATTGATTTGATTCCACTTGCCAATCAAGTGGAGGCTATGGTCAGAAATTATGATTTGGATATCAAGCTTGCAGTTATGGGTTGTGTTGTAAATGGACCAGGAGAAGCAAAGGAAGCAGATATAGGAATTGCAGGTGGGATAGGAGAAGGCTTGCTGATTAAGAAAGGCGAAGTCATTCGAAGAGTACCAGAAGCAGAATTACTAAAAGCACTAAAAGCCGAGTTGGATGCTTGGAAATAGGAAAGGCAAGAACGATGGGAAAACCGTTTATGGAAGTGTTTCCCTTGCTAAAATTGGAAGACAAGTATAAAAAAGTCGCGAAGCAGGTGAGTGTTCAAAAAATAGTTAACGTTAGTAGCGAGGGCTATTTGAGGATTCATGTGGAGAGCGACTTTTTGATACAAAAAAGTGATATTTTTGCAATGGAAAAAGCAGTAAGTAAAATGCTAGAAAAGCATGGAGATAAAAGAACAGCAGTATTATATGAGCATTATCATTTATCGGAGCAATACGATGCGAAAATGTTGATGGAATGTTATAGAAGTTCTATCTTAGAGGAACTTAGAAGTTACAGTAATATTTTATATATCATCTTTAAAAAGGCAGTGATTAGCTATCCTTCAAAAGATACCATACATATCCTTTTAGAGGATACTGTTTTTGTGCAAATGCAAGAGGACGAATTAAAGAGAATTCTTACAAAAATCTTTGTTGAACGCTGTAATATGCCAGTAGAATTTCTTTATGACTATGCAGAGAAACAAGAGAAAAAAGAAGATGATGAAGCCCATATACGAGCAAGAGTGGCTGAAATTTACAAACGAAATAAGAAATTAAAGGATGCCCAAAAGGAAGCAGAAAAACCAGCCGAAAAAGAAGAAAAACCAAAGACAAAATATGTTAAACCAGCAAAAAGAAGTGATAATCCAGATGTAGTATATGGAAGAGATTTTGATGACGAGCTCATTCCTCTTTCTGCAATCATAGGAGAGATGGGTGAGGTTGTAGTACGTGGGAAAATTATTCGCTTTGATAAGATTGAATTAAAAATAGATAAGACCATCTTCACTTTTGATGTCACAGATTTTAGTGATACCATCACAGTGAAAATCTTTGTAAGAAATGACCAAGTAGAGGATATGAGTGGCAAGATTAAAAAGGGAAACTTTGTGACAGTGAAAGGGATTGCTGCCATGGATCCTTTTGATAAAGAAATTGCAATCACTTCTGTAGTTGGAATAAAAAAGGCGGTGGATTTTACTGTAAAACGTAGTGACAATTATCCAAAGAAACGGGTTGAATTACATTGCCATAGTAAAATGAGTGATATGGACGGGGTTTCAGAGGTAGGAGATTTGGTGAAAAGAGCCTATTCTTGGGGACATAAGGCAATTGCTGTTACGGATCACGGAGTGGCACAGGCCTTTCCGAATGCCTTTCATGCTTGGGAGGATCTCTGGAAACCAGAAAAAGGAAACTACGAAAGTAAGCAGGATTTCTTCAAGGTGATTTATGGTTGTGAAGCCTATCTTGTAGACGATTTAAATGACTTGGTGATTGGAGATAGAAGTGGGAAAACATTAGAGGATGACTTTGTTATATTCGATATAGAAACTACAGGTTTTTCTCCTGTTAATAATCGAATTATAGAGATAGGGGCTGTTAAATTTTCTAAAGGCGAAATTGTAGATCGCTTTGGGATGTTTGTAAATCCAGAGGTACCTATTCCTTTTGAAATTGTAAACTTGACAGGAATACGAGATGAAATGGTGATTCAAGAGGATACCATTGATTTGGTACTTCCTAAGTTTTTAGAGTTTTGCAAAGGGAGTATTTTGGTAGCCCACAATGCCTCCTTTGATATGAGTTTTATCTTAGAAAATCAGAAGAAGTTGGGATTAGAAGCTGAGTTTACCTATTTAGACACTTTGGTGATGGCAAGAATTTTCTATCCAGCGATGAATAAGCATACCTTAGATTCTTTGGCTAAAAAGTTAAAGATAGATTTACAAAATCATCATAGGGCGGTGGATGATGCACATACAACCACTTTGATATTCAAGGAAATGCTAGGCATGTGCGAAGAGAGAGGAATACAGGATTTAGAAACATTAAATGAACTTGGTAAGACTTCGGTAGAAAGAATTAAAAAATCTCCGTATACACATGTGATTTTATTAGCACAAAACGATATCGGTAGAGTTAATTTATATACTATGATTAGTGAATCACATTTGACTTATTTTAATCGTAGACCCAAATTACCAAAATCGTATTTAAATAAATATAGAGAAGGAATCATAGTAGGTTCTGCTTGTGAATCTGGGGAATTGTACAAGGCTTTAGTGGATGGGAAAAGTGATTCCGATATCGCAAAGATTGTAAGTTTCTATGATTACTTGGAAATTCAGCCAAGAGGAAACAATCAATTTATGATCGAATCAAAGAAATACCCTTCCGTGAATTCTATCAAGGATATTGAAGAGATTAACCGAAGAATTGTGGCTTTAGGGGAACAATTTCATAAGAAAGTAGTAGCAACCTGTGATGTCCATTTTCTAGATCCAGAGGATGAGGTGTACCGAAGAATTATTATGGCAGGAAAGGGATTTTCAGATGCAGATAATCAAGCACCCCTATATTTTAGAACGACACAGGAGATGTTAGAGGAATTTGCTTATCTTGGGAGTGACAAAGCGGAAGAGGTAGTCATCACAAATACCAATGAGATTGCTGATATGATTGAGTCAATTGCGCCGGTAAGGCCAGATAAGTGTGCACCAGTTATTCCTGATTCAGATAAGCTATTAACAGATATCTGCTTTACCAAAGCACATGAGATGTATGGAAATCCTTTGCCTAAAATTGTAGAGGATCGTTTGCAAAGAGAATTGGATTCTATTATCAATAATGGCTTTGCGGTTATGTACATTATTTCTCAAAAGTTAGTTTGGAAGTCAGTAGAAGACGGTTATCTAGTGGGAAGCCGTGGTTCGGTAGGTTCCTCCTTTGTTGCTACGATGGCAGGAATTACGGAGGTTAATCCTCTGAGTGCTCATTATTATTGTTTACATTGTCACTATACAGAGTTTGAATCAGAAGCAATTACGCAAGCGCTGAATGAAGGAAGTGCAGGTTGTGACTTGCCAAGAAAGCAATGTCCTACTTGTGGGAAAGAGCTAAGTAAGGATGGTTTTGATATTCCTTTCGAAACGTTCCTAGGATTTAAAGGTGATAAAGAGCCAGATATTGACCTTAACTTTTCAGGAGAGTACCAATCTAAGGCGCATAAATATACAGAAGTTATCTTTGGAGCAGGGCAAACTTATCGAGCAGGGACAGTAGGTACCTTGGCAGATAAAACAGCCTTTGGTTATGTGAAAAAGTATACGGAAGAGAGAGGGCTCAATAAGAAAAAGTGTGAAATTGTAAGGTTAGCTGATGGCTGCACAGGGGTTCGTCGAAATACAGGACAACATCCTGGGGGGATTATAGTACTTCCTTTAGGGGAAAATATAAACTCATTTACTCCAGTGCAACATCCAGCTAACGATATGACTACCGATATTATAACCACTCACTTTGATTATCACTCCATTGATCATAACTTGTTAAAACTAGATATTCTAGGGCATGACGATCCTACCATGATTCGAATGTTGCAAGATATTACAGAGGTGGATCCGTTGAGCATAGCTTTAGATGATCCAGATGTTATGAGTTTATTTCAAAATACCAGTGCCTTAAAGGTGAGCACTGCTCAAATGGATGGGATTGATTTAGGTTCTCTTGGGATTCCCGAATTTGGTACAGATTTTGTGTTTCAGATGTTAAGAGATACGAAACCGCAAAAATTTTCTGATTTAGTAAGGATTTCAGGACTAGGACATGGTACGGACGTATGGCTTGGGAATGCACAAACACTAATTCAAGAAGGACAAGCTACCATTTCTACTGCTATTTGTACGAGAGATGATATTATGACTTATCTGATTCGTATGGGAGTAGATAGTTCTCTGTCCTTTACCATTATGGAGAGTGTTCGTAAAGGGAAAGGCTTAAAGGGAGAATGGGAAGAGGCTATGAAAGAATGTAATGTACCAGATTGGTACATTTGGTCTTGTAAGAAAATTAAGTATATGTTTCCAAAAGCCCATGCTGCAGCCTATGTTATGATGGCATGGAGAATTGGTTATTTTAAGATTAATTATCCCCTTGCCTATTATGCAGCGTACTTTAGCATTAGAGCTTCTGGTTTTTCCTATGAATTAATGTGTCTAGGGGTAGATCATTTAAGACAAGTTATGGCGGATTATAATGCAAGGAAGGATATCTTGTCAAACAAAGAACAGGACTCGTATAAGGATATGAAGAGTGTATTAGAAATGTATGTCAGAGGATTTGATTTTGAACCAATTGATGTGTTCCAGGCTCATGCGAGAAATTTCCTGATTATTGATGGGAAGTTAATGCCATCTCTTAGTAGTATAGATGGGCTAGGGGAGAATGCTGCTGACTCCATTGTAGAGGCAGCAAAACTAGGACCATTTATTAGTAGAGAAGATTTCAGGCAAAGAGCAAAAGTATCAAAAACTGTTGCAGATAAGATGGCAGAGTTAGGGATTTTGGCTGATTTGCCAGAGAGTAACCAAATCAGTTTATTTGATATGATGGGATAGATCAGATTTTCTTGACAATTTATATATTTATGATATAATTAATCACAGTTATGTTCCAAATGCGAACTCGAAAAAGGAGAAGACTATGAAGCACATTAAAACATTGAATACAAAGAAATTACAACAAACAGTAAAAAAAGGTGGGTGTGGCGAGTGCCAAACATCTTGTCAATCAGCATGTAAGACATCTTGTACAGTAGGAAATCAAAGCTGTGAGCAAGTAAAATAGTAAGAAAGCAAGTATAAGCAGCGAGTGATCGCTGCTTATTGTTTGTAAAGGAGAGAAGTAAGTGATACATCAATTTAAGAATAATGGTTATAACATGGTGCTAGATGTGAACAGTGGCTCTGTTCATGTAGTAGATGATTTAGTATATGATATGATTTCGTTTATTGAGCCATTTATCAATGAAGGAATAAAATCAAAAGAACTAATAGAAGCAGCCGTGTTGAACTGTAATGATTTTGAAGCAGAAGAAGAGAGTGTAATAGAGGCTATTGGCGAAGTCCTAGAATTAGAAAAAGAAGGAATGCTTTTCACACCAGATGATTATGAAA
Source organism: uncultured Lachnospiraceae bacterium (assembly GCA_964369945.1). Lineage (GTDB taxonomy): Bacteria > Bacillota > Clostridia > Lachnospirales > Lachnospiraceae > RGIG6307. Next base: position 10,658 of record CAYJHO010000027.1, on the reverse strand, counting down.
ACTATATAGATAGCATGAAAGATAGAGAGACCGTAGTAAAGGCTATGTGCTTGCATATTGCACATGACTGTAACCTAGGCTGTAAATACTGTTTTGCAGAAGAAGGCGAATATCATGGTAGAAGAGCCTTTATGAGTTTTGAAGTAGGGAAGAAGGCCTTGGATTATTTGGTAGCCAATTCCGGGAATAGAAGAAATTTAGAAATTGATTTCTTTGGTGGAGAACCACTGATGAACTGGCAAGTGGTAAAGGATTTAGTAGCATATGGTCGCAGTTTAGAAGAAGCAAATAATAAGAAGTTTCGTTTCACATTAACAACCAATGGTGTACTATTAAATGATGAAATAATGGAATTTGCAAACAAAGAAATGGCAAATGTGGTTCTTTCCCTTGATGGTAGAAAATGTGTGAATGACATGATGCGTCCTATGAGAGGAAAAGAGGCTAGAGGAAGTTATGATTTGATTGTTCCTAAATTTCAGAAATTAGCAGAGCAAAGAAATCAAATGGATTATTATGTAAGAGGAACATTTACCCATAACAATCTAGACTTTTCGGAAGATGTTATGCATTTTGCAGACTTAGGATTTAAACAAATTTCGGTAGAGCCAGTAGTTGCAAAAGAGGAAGAGTCTTATGCAATTAAAGCAGAAGATGTAGAAGCAGTAAAGGCTGAATATGATGTGTTGGCTAAGAAATTATTAGAACTCCAAAGAGAAGGAAAAGGCGTAAACTTTTTTCACTTTATGATTGATTTAGAAGGTGGACCTTGTGTTGCGAAGCGCTTGAGTGGTTGTGGAAGTGGCACAGAATATCTTGCAGTGACTCCTTGGGGAGATTTATATCCCTGTCATCAATTTGTAGGAATGGATGAGTTCTTACTAGGTAATGTGGATGAAGGTGTTAAAAAAGTTAAGATAGTAGAAGAGTTTAAAGGTTGTAATGTATATGCAAAGAGTAAGTGTAAGAAGTGCTTTGCAAAATTTTACTGTAGTGGCGGTTGTGCAGCAAATTCTTATAACTTTACAAATTCAATTCATGACGTTTATGAAATTGGTTGTGAATTACAAAGAAAGCGTGTAGAATGTGCGCTTATGATGCAAGCAGCACAAGCAGATGAATCATAGGGGGAAATGGAGATGAAGAAAAGTAGAGCTTATGCAACGATCCTTTGTGCCATAATAGCTATTGTAATTGTGGCCTATCAAGCAGTAATTGGTTTTAGCGTAGATGGATCTTCAGCAGCAAATATTAAGCAAGGCTTGGATTTGGCAGGTGGAGTTAGTATCACATATGAAGTAGTAGGGGACGAAGTGCCTTCTGCAGAGGATATGAACGATACACAAAAGAAATTAGAGCAACGTGTTCAACAATATAGTACAGAAGCAATTGTGTATCAAGAGGGGGAAGATCGTTTTAGTATCGAAATTCCTGGAGTAAGTGATGCAGATGCAATCTTAGCAGACTTAGGTAGACCTGGTTCTTTGTATTTTATTGCTCAAACAAGTACGGGCGGAGAACTAAATTATACCCTTGTGTACCCAGAAGCAGAAGATCAAGAACCATATTATGAGTTACTTAGACCTATCGAAGAATTAGAAGAAGATGGATCCATTGTAATATATGGTACGGATGTGGCAGAAGCCACTGCGGGTAGCATGCAATCACAAACAGGCACAGAAATCGTGGTTGAGTTAGTGTTGACAGAAGAAGGTACCGTTAAATTTGCAGATGCTACTGCTAGAGCGGCAGGGAAAGAGACTATTGGAATTTATTATGATGGAACTTTTGTAAGTGTACCTATGGTAAATTCTGCAATTAGTAATGGGATTGCACAAATTACAGGAATGTCTGACTTTCAAGAGGCAGAAGATTTAGCTAGTACGATTCGTATTGGTGGTTTGAGCTTGGAATTAGAAGAAGTTTATAACAGAGTAGTAGGTGCTCAACTTGGCGAAGAAGCTTTGGAAACTAGTATATGGGCTGGTGGAATTGGTTTATTATTAGTAATGCTCTTTATGATTATTGTATATCGTATTCCAGGTTTGGCTGCAGCCATAGCATTATTGTTATATGCTCCTACAGTTGTAGTGTTAATCCACGGTTTTGATTTGACATTAACTTTGCCTGGAGTAGCAGGTATTATCTTATCCATTGGTATGGCAGTAGATGCGAATGTTATTATCTTCGCTCGTATTCGTGAAGAGATCGCAGCAGGACAAGTAGTAAAGGATGCGATGAGAGAAGGATTTGCAAAAGCCTTTTCTGCTATTGTGGATGGAAATATTACTACATTAATTGCTGCTACTGTATTAATGTTTATGGGAAGTGGTGTTATTAAAGGATTTGCCCAAACACTAATGTTAGGTATTGCACTTTCTATGTTTACAGCATTAGTAGTAACAAAATTATTGGTACATGCTTTTTATGCAGTAGGATTTAAAGATATTAAGTTTTATGGAAAGAGTATTTCTATCAAGATGATAGATTATATTTCTAAGTTTAAGATTTTTGTGATTGCTAGTACTGTTGTCGTTGTAGTGGGATTGGGTATGTTGTTTGTGAACACTGCTAATACAGGTAATCCTTTGAATTACGGACTTGAGTTTGTAGGTGGAACATCAACTAGTGTTATATTTAATGAGCCAATGTCTTTAGAGATTGTAGATAGCCAAGTAGTTTCTGTGGTAAGCGAAGTGGTAGGAGACTCTCCAATTCAACCACAGGTAGTGGATGGTAGCCAAGAGGTTATTATTAAAACTAGAAGTTTAGAGCAAGAAGAACGTGAGGCATTACGAGTAGCCTTAGTAGAAGAGTTTGATATAGATTCTGACTTAATAACATCTGAGACTATTAGCTCTACGATTAGCGAAGAGACAAGAACAGAAACTGTTTTAGCTATTGTAGTAGCAGTGGTATGTATGTTGCTTTACATTCGTTTACGCTTTAAGGATATTCGTTTTGGTGTCAGCAGTGTAGTTGCACTAGTGCATGATGTATTAATTGTACTGACATTCTACGCTGTAACACAAATTACAGTAGGAAATACCTTTATTGCATGTATGCTAACTATAGTTGGTTATTCTATTAATGCAACCATTGTTATTTTTGATAGAATTCGTGAAAATCTAAAAGAAGAGGTAAGCGAAGAGAAGTTAGAGCAACTAGTGAATACAAGTATTACAAGTACAATGACTAGAAGTTTATTTACCTCTATCACCACATTGATCATGGTGGTTGTACTTTATATTTTTGGTGTGACTTCTATCAGAGAGTTTGCATTACCACTAATCGTAGGTATTATTTGCGGAACTTATTCTTCCGTATTTATAACCGGACCACTTTGGTATGTATTACGTAAGAAGTTTGTTCCAAAACCAGTAGAAGAAGAGGAGTATCGTCCTTAAACATAAAAAGTCGATATAACATACGAATTTAAAAAGCATACCTACCTAAAATGAGTTTTTACAAATTAGTAGGTACGCTTTTAAGTGAATAAGATGATATATGATACAAAACAGGGGAAAAGGCATCTTTTCCCCTGTTTTTAGGTGTTTAAAATAAGAAATAACTAAGTAAAAGTTTATATAAAGTCGAAAAGTACCTACCTAATTAAGATAAATGCAAATTAGTAGGTACTTTTTAAAAATAAAAAATTTCCAGGTACCTACTAAAACCGATTTTAATAATAAAAGGTAGGTAAAAGAAGCCCCAGCAGGAAAAAAAGTATGCAAAAAGAGCCCATGGCAGGCAAAGAAGAACAAAGAAACTAAGTTTCTTTAATGGTAGTAAGGACCCCCTTTACAATGGCATTTACAATAGCATCAAATTCTTGGTCAAAGAGTAAATTATCAGCTTCTGTATTAATAAATCCTAATTCAATCAGGATTGCAGGCATAGTGGTTCGCTTTAAAACTGCTAAATTAGGTCGTTCTTCGACTCCCAGGTTCGTAAATCCTACTTTTTCTAATTCTTTGTTTATATTAGTTGCTAAGATGTTAGAAGCTCCCCCCTCACTGTAAACTAAAGTTTCAACCCCAGTGAATTGATTGGGAGATGGGCTAGAATTTCTGTGAATAGAAATAAAGTAATCAGCTCCTGTGGCATTAGCTTCTAAGGCTTTTTCTGTGGGTGTGTCATACATATCCGTAGTTCTTGTGTAAAGTACTTTTATTCCGCTTTCAGAAAGTGCATCCCCTACCGCTAAGGTGAGTGCTAAATTGTCATCCTTTTCTAAACGGTCCTGATAAACTGCGCCAGGGTCACTTCCACCGTGCCCTGCGTCTAATACGATAGTTGCCATAAATGCCTCGCATAATGAAATCTTTTTATAGTATATGCATAGTGATGTAAAAATAGTGTAAAATCTATGTAATGTTTTTTTACATTGTTTTTACGTATGTGTAAATTGTTTTACGTAAATAGGGTGGTTTGTAAAGTGGATTGTCTGTTAAGATAAGCGTGTTGAAAAAATGCCGAGAGCAAAATAAAAATGATAATACATAAAACGGAGGATTTATTATGAAAATGAAAAAGATTGTAGCATTATTGAGTGTAGCAACATTAGCGATGGGAGTAATGGCTTGTGGAGAGACAGCAGAAAGTAGTTCTGCAGCAGGAGAAAGCTCAGTGGCAGAAGAAAGTTCAGTAGCAGAAGAAAGTGGAGCTGAAGAAGCTGCTTCAACAGATATCGAAGGTGTTGTAACTTTAGCAGGATCTACATCAATGGAAAAGTTAGCATTAACAATGGCTGAAACTATTGGAGATGTTTATCCAGGAATTGAAATGAATGCACAATTTGTTGGTTCATCAGCAGGTGTAGAGCAAGTGCTTGCAGGATCTGTAGATGTAGGAAATGCATCTAGAGGATTAAAAGATTCAGAAAAAGAAGCAGGAGCAGTTGAAAATATCGTAGCAATTGATGGTTTAACCGTGATTGTTGATCCGGCAAACGAAGTGACAGGATTAACAACAGAGCAATTAGTTGGAATTTATACAGGCGAAATCGTAAACTGGTCAGAAGTTGGCGGAGCTGATGCACCGATCGTTGTAATTGGGCGTGAAGCTGGTTCTGGTACAAGAGGAGCTTTTGAAGAAATTTTAGAAGTAGAAGATATCTGTGCATATGCATCTGAATTAGATTCAGCAGGAACTGTAATGGCACAAGTTGGAAATACACCAGGAGCAATTGGATATGTATCTCTTGATTCTTTAAATGAGACAATCAAAGCATTAGAATACAATGGAGTTTATCCTTCAGTAGAAACAATCCAATCAGGTGAGTATGTACTTAGCAGACCATTCGTTATGGCTACAAACGGAGAAATTTCAGCACAATCTGATTTAGTGCAAGCATTCTTTGAGTATGTATATAGTGAAGAAGGTCAATCAGTGGTTGCTAGCGTTGGTTTAGTACCAGTTCAATAGTAATAGTAGTGAAAAAACTTCTCTAATAAGGATGAGATACTTGTATGAAAAATAATTATTCAATCGTTGGAAATTCAAAAGACAAGGCGATGGTTGAGAAGGTGGCACAGGTTATTTTTACAATCTGTGCCTTTGCTGCGATATTAGCAGTTATAACCATCACCGCATATATGATAATAAATGGTGCTCCAGCTTTGCTAGAGGTTGGAATTGTAGAGATATTATTTTCTACGGAATGGGCACCTACAGCAGCAAATCCACAATACGGAATTTTCTGGGTTATTTTAACTTCGATTCTGGGGACGGCTATGGCAATTTTGATTGGAGTACCTATCGCTATTTTAACCTCCGTTTTTATAGCTGAAATAGCTCCAAAGCAATTGGCTAGCATAGTACAACCGGCCGTAGAGTTATTGGCAGGGATACCATCTGTTGTGTATGGACTATTAGGGGTTTATATTTTAAATCCGATCATGTTTCAAATTGAGTTAGCTTTATTTGAAGGTAGCGAAACTCACAAATTCACTGGTGGAGCAAATCTACTTTCTGCAGTCTTAGTGCTTGCGATTATGATACTTCCAACCGTAATTAATGTGAGTATTTCGGCTTTAAAAGCGGTGCCAATGCATCTAAGAACAGCTTCCCTTGCACTAGGAACTAGCAAAATAAAAACCGTATTTAAAGTAACACTACCAGCAGCAAAATCAGGTGTGATAACAGCAGTAGTACTTGGGGTAGGAAGAGCAATTGGAGAAGCAATGGCAATCACCTTGGTATCAGGATCAAGTGTAAATGCTCCACTTCCATTTAATTCAGTTCGTTTCTTGACTACTGCTATTGTAAGTGAAATGGGATATGCAGCAGATACTCATAGACAAGTACTTTTTACCATCGGTTTGGTACTATTTGCCTTTATTATGATTATTAATATTGCGTTAACAAAGATTTTGAAAAAGGGGGGTGGAGCAAATGATTAATTCACCATCCATTATCGGAAAGAAAACAAAACCTACAGACGTGTTATTGTATGTATTGGTTTATCTAGCAGCAGCTATATCGGTTGCGCTAATTGTAGGAATTATTGGTTATGTAGTAGTACAAGGTTTTGATCAAGTGACTTGGTCATTTTTGAGCACGGAATCTAGTTATGTACAAAAAACAGTGGGTATTTTACCTAATATAATTAATACCTTACTCATTATTGTATTAACACTTTTGATTGCCACACCGATTGGAGTGGGAAGTGCTATCTTCTTAAATGAATATGCAAGACCAGGAAAAGTCGTTTCAGCAATTGAATTTACGACAGAAACATTAGCTGGGATACCTTCCATTATCTATGGTTTATTTGGGATGATGTTCTTTGGGGCATTTTGGAGCTATTCTATCTTAACAGGTGCACTAACTTTGACTATTATGGTATTGCCACTTATTACAAGAAATACACAAGAAGCATTGAAAACAGTACCTTCCACATATAGACATGGTTCTTTAGGGATCGGTGCTACAAAATGGTATATGATTAGAACTGTGTTGTTACCATCCGCTTTGCCAGGTATTTTGACTGGAGTTATTTTATCGATAGGACGTATCGTAGGAGAAAGTGCAGCACTACTCTTTACAGCAGGGTCTATCGCTAAATTACCAGATGGTGTGGTAGAACTATTTGAGAAAATATTTGAATCAGGTGGAACATTAACGATAGAAATGTATTTACGTATGACAAAAGGTGAATACGATGTAGCATTTGGAATAGCTTGTGTATTATTGGTGATTGTATTAGCGATTAATGTTTTAACAAAAGTCATTGCAAAGAAATTTGATGTAACAAGAAAAGCATAGAGTGAGGATGAGTATGTCTAAAATTATTATAAAAGATTTAAATTTACATTATGGAGAAAATCATGCTTTGAAAAATGTAAACATGGAAATACCAGCAAATGGAATTACAGCGTTTATCGGACCTTCTGGTTGTGGTAAATCAACATTTTTGAAGTGTATTAATAGAATGAATGATCTAGTTCCGATTGCAAAAATTGATGGAAAGATTTTGTTAGATGGAGAAAATATCTACGATTCCAATGTAGATACCACTAGACTTAGAAAAAAAGTAGGAATGGTATTTCAACAACCAAATCCATTTCCAATGAGTATCTATGATAATATTGCTTATGGTCCTAGGATTCATGGGATCAAAAATAAAACCCAACTAGATGAGATCGTAGAGAGATCGTTACAAGGGGCTGCTATTTTTGATGAAGTAAAAGATAGGTTAAAGAAAAGTGCCCTAGGATTATCCGGTGGACAACAACAAAGACTTTGTATCGCAAGAGCTTTGGCGGTAGAACCAGAAGTATTACTAATGGATGAGCCTACATCTGCACTAGATCCGATATCTACATTGAAAATCGAAGAATTAATGGAAAGTCTAAAAGAAAAATATACCGTAGTGGTAGTAACTCACAATATGCAACAAGCGGCTAGGGTTTCTGACAATACAGCTTTCTTTTTACTAGGTGAAATGGTAGAATATAATACAACAACAGACATCTTCCAAAGACCAAGAGATAAGAGAACGGAAGATTATATCACAGGAAGATTTGGATAATTTAGATAGGTTAGGAGAAAAAGTATGAGAACAAGAATGGCGTTTGAAGCTGAATTAAATTTGTTAGAACAATCCATACAAGATATGTCGGAGCAGGTAGAACAAGCATTTGTTCAGGTAGTAAAAGGAATGAATCAAAAAGATGTACTAATTTTGAAAACAGTAGTATCTAGTGATAGACTTATCAACGATATGCAACGAAGCATTGAGGCTAGATGTTTGACACTAATTACCAAGCAATCACCAGTAGCAAAAGATTTGAGAATGGTGTCTGCAGCATTAAAAGTGGTTACTGATATCGAAAGAATGGGAGATCATGCAGCAGATATAGCAGAATTACTTATTCGTATGAATATCGCTGATTTATCTGAGTATTCTAGCCATTTGGATGGTATGTTAACAGTGTCTATTGAAATGATTCGTAATGCTACTAAGGCGTTTATAACAAAAGATAGTGTTTTTGCAGAAGAAGTAATCAAATCAGATGATATAGTAGATGAAATCTACGGGAAAGTAAGAGCAGATATTATTAGAAACTTGCAACAAGATGGAAACCATGCAGATGCGGCAGTGGATGCACTTATGATAGGAAAATATTTAGAAAGAGTGGCAGATCATGCTGTAAATATCTGTGAATGGGAAGAATTCCAAGATACAGGAATTATCGAAGAACATAGATTGATGTAAAAAAATAAAATATTTCTTTTTTCTTTTGAAAGCTTGTAGTATAATAAGAAGGCTAAGTAAAAGTTTTGTAAATAAAAAGTAAAAAAACAAAAGGAAAAAGAGGTATTAGATATGGATTTTTTTAGCATTTTGTCACTGATTGGTGGCCTAGCACTCTTTCTTTATGGGATGCATGTTATGGGCGATGGTCTCGCAAAAGCATCAGGTGGAAGATTAGAGTCATTATTAGAGAAATTAACGAATAGTAAGTGGAAAGCAGTATTAGTAGGAGCAGGGGTAACTGCCTTAGTACAGTCTTCTTCAGCAACAACCGTTATGGTAGTCGGTTTTGTTAACTCTGGAATTATGAAGTTAACACAAGCAATTGGAATTATTATGGGAGCCAATATTGGTACAACCATTACTTCTTGGTTGTTATCTTTAGCAAGTTTGGATGGAGATAATATATTCGTTCAGATGATGAAACCTTCTAATTTTTCACCTATTCTTGCTATGGTTGGTGTAGCTTTTCTGATGTTTACAAAGTCACAAAAGAAGAAAGATTTGGCTTTGATTTTAGTTGGATTTGCGGTGTTGATGACAGGAATGGATACCATGTCTGCAGCGGTGAAGCCACTAAGAGATGTACCTGAATTTACAAATATATTAGTTATGTTTAGTAATCCTATATTGGGGATGTTAGCAGGAGCAGTTTTAACAGCTGCGATTCAATCATCTTCCGCTTCTGTAGGTATTTTACAAGCACTTTGTGCTACTGGTGCAATTGGTTATGCAACAGCGATTCCAATTATTATGGGACAAAATATAGGAACTTGTGTTACCGCAATGATTTCATCCGTAGGTGCAAGTAAAAATGCAAGAAGAGCAGCTTTGGTTCATTTATACTTTAACCTTATAGGAACTGCAACGTTTATGATTATTTTCTACACAGTTAATGCCTTGGTAATACTACCGTTTATGAGTCAAACTGTAGATGCAGCAGGAATTGCGATAGTACATACAACTTTTAATATCTTAGCAACTTTATTATTATTACCATTTTCTTCTTTCTTAGGAAAGTTAGCATGTATGACAGTACCAGATAAAGAAGAGCAAATAGACCAAGTAGGTATCGAAAAGAACTTACAAATGTTAGATTCAAGATTTATCGATACACCAAGTGTAGCGATTACACAAGCAAAAGCAGTTACAGTAGAAATGGCAAAGACTGCAAAAAGAGCAGTTTTTACAGCTATGAGATTATTTAAGGACTATGATGTGGATCAAGCATTATTAGTAAGTAGTTTAGAGGCAGAAGTAGATAGATATGAGGATGAAATAGGCTCTTATCTAATGAAAATTTCTGCTAGAGATTTAAGTGAAAAAGAAAGTTATACGCTTTCATCGATTTTACATTGTCTAAATGACTTTGAGAGAATTGGGGATCATGCACTTAATATCAAGGAATCAGCAGAAGAATTACATGTAAAAGGTTATGATTTTTCTGAAGATGCTGTAGAAGAATTGAAAGTATTAGTAAAAGCAATTCAAGAAATTTTAGAAAATAGTATTGATGTATATGCGACAGATAATCTGTCAGAAGCCATGAGAGTAGAGCCTTTAGAAGATATTATTGATGATTTGAGCGTGGAGTTAAAGAAACGTCATATCAGAAGATTAAGAAAAGGACAATGTACGATTGAACTTGGTTTCTTGTTATCGGATGCTATTAACAATTTAGAAAGAGTATCAGATCACTGTTCTAATATTGCACTTTCTGTATTGCAAAGTAAAGATGACTCATACGAATTTCATGAATTTGCGGATAACCTAAAGAATACTAGAGATATTGATTTCGAAGCCCTTAAATTATTTTATAGCAATAAGTATCAATTAACAAATCACTCAGAGTAGAAATGGAGATAGTTATGGCTTTAATTTATGTTGTAGAAGATTA
>CAYJHO010000026.1:1339-24812 GCA_964369945.1 uncultured Lachnospiraceae bacterium | reverse complement strand
TTTAAATATAACCTCTGTAGGTAAATTTAAACTATGTACTTTTTGGCGCAATCAATCGCTGTATGATTCTTGTTTTTTCTTTTTTGACTTTCTCATATCTCACTATATGCAAAAAGATACCCAATTATGATGACTTCATCCTAATTGGGTATCTTTTATTTATGATATGGCTCTCCATTGATAATGCGAAATGCCCTGTATATTTGTTCTGTCAAAATAACTCGCATCAACTGATGTGGAAATGTCATATCTGAAAAGCTAATATTTCCAGTTTTCCTTTTTAATACATCTTCATGAAGTCCAAGGGAGCCGCCTATGACAAATTGAATATGGCTCTTACCACTTATTCCAAGATTCTCTATCTTTCTTGCAAACTCTTCAGAAGTAAAACGTTTTCCCTCAATTTCTAAAGCAAAAACAAAAGCATCCTCTTTTAACAACTTCAGGATTTTCTCTGCTTCCTTTTTCTTTACCAGTTCAGACTCTGCTTCACTGGCACCTTCTGTTGTTTGCATATCTGGCACTTCAATAATTGCTAATTTACAATATTTACTCAACCTTTTTTCAAATTCTGCAATGGCTTCTCGATAAAACTTTTCCTTTACCTTTCCCACTGCAATGATATCAATTTTCACTACGAAAACACCTCATCATAGTATTCATCCAACATATGTTCTACTAAATCTGCTTTAAGATTTGGAATATTACACTCTTGTTTTACAATTTCTCTCATATAACTCATGCGCTGAAAATAACCTTCTTCCTCATTAGCACAACGGATGTTTTGTAACAATTCAGCTTGAAATCGCTCTTCTATAAATACTTTAAATTGTGCTCTTACATCATCTTCTTTGGTTCCCATAGTATGTAATTTCTTAATACTTAATGCAGAACTTATTCCTAATAGGATTAACGCTACAAAGAATATTCCCATCACCAAATGTGTCAAAACATTCCCTTGTCCACCAAAATAAAATGGTAGTAAGCCAAACCAACTAAGTAAAATAAACACAAAACCAATTGTTCCCATAGAAATAGAAATAATCGCTGAACTTTTATGATCCTTTGCTAATTCCTTTTTATCTTTATACACCCCACTAGGTATATGTTCGTAATTTGAATCTGAACCGTTCATCTTTTCCTCCATACCGATGCTTTTTGTGTCGGTACACAAGCTGAATCCAAAATTCAGCTTGTGATCATGGTGTTTGTGACGCATCGGCACAAACACGGGGGTGAAAAATCAGATTATCAAATTTATTTTTCACCCTTCCTCCATTTCATTACAATATACTCTCGGAATCTTTTCCCCAGTATTTATAAGAGCTTCTGATTCCTTTTTTATTAAAATCTCCCACTTTTGCGTGGTATTTATCATTTTGCTTGGTATTTTTTCTGCCATGTTAGCTCTAAATTTTGCCACTTACCACGCAAAGCGCTCTTTTTGCCATTTTGCGTGGTATTTTTTTCTCAAAATCCAGCTTATTCGAAGTGATTTACCACACAAATCACTTCTTTCTCACTTTGCGTGGTTCGTGTTTTTTTCTTGTAGGTTATATCATACCTTTTTACCACGCAAATCACTTCTTTCTCATTTTGCGTGGTTTGCATTTTATCTAGTAGCTTATATCATACCTTTTGCACGTATTTTCAGCTGAACTTTTGAATCCTTGTAAAGATTCCGAGAGTTCATTACTTACTGCTTAAATAATTATGGATACCTTCTGCTGCTGCTTTTCCAGCTCCCATTGCTAGGATTACAGTTGCTGCACCAGTTACTGCATCTCCACCAGCAAAAACTCCTGCTTTTGAGGTTTCTCCTGTTTCTTCATTTGCAACAATACATTGCCACTTATTGATATCTAAACCTTCTGTTGTAGATGAAATCAAAGGATTTGGAGAAGTTCCAAGTGCCATAATAACAGTATCTAATTCTAAGGTAAACTCAGAACCAGCTTGTACTTGTGGTTTACGTCTACCTGATTCATCTGGCTCACCTAATTCCATTTTCACACACTTCATTCCAGTTACCCAGCCTTTTTCATCTGCTAGAATTTCTGTAGGATTAGTCAATACATCAAAGATAATCCCTTCTTCTTTTGCATGGTGTACTTCTTCTACCCTTGCTGGTAGTTCTTCTAATCCACGTCTATAAACAATATGAGTCTCTGCCCCAAGACGAAGAGCTGTTCTAGCTGCATCCATCGCTACATTACCACCACCTATTACAGCTACTTTCTTACCAAGCATAATTGGTGTTGTACTATTAGGGTTATAAGCTTTCATCAGGTTACTACGTGTCAAATATTCATTTGCCGAAAATACACCATTTGCATTTTCTCCTGGAATTCCCATAAACTTAGGAAGACCTGCACCAGATCCAATAAATACTGCATCAAAACCTTCTTCTTCCATCAATTCATCAATGGTAATAGATTTACCAATTACTACATTGGTTTCGATTGTAACACCTAAATCAATTACATTTTGAATTTCTGCTGCCACGACTGTTTCTTTTGGTAAACGGAATTCTGGAATTCCATATACCAAAACACCACCTGCTTCATGTAGTGCTTCAAATACGGTCACATCATATCCTAATTTAGCTAAATCTCCTGCACAGGTAATTCCTGCAGGGCCAGATCCAATCACTGCTACTTTTTTGTTGTTCTTTTCTATCTTTAATTTAGGCTTTACATTATTTTCTCTAGCCCAATCAGCTACAAATCGCTCTAACTTACCAATGGATACTGCATCTCCCTTGATTCCACGGATACACTTTCCTTCACATTGAGATTCTTGAGGACATACACGACCACAAACTGCTGGTAATGCTGTTGCTTCTGAAAGTACTTGGAATGCAGTGTTTACATCGCCTGTTTTTAGTGGCTCAATAAATCCTGGAATATTGATTGCAACGGGACAGCCTTCAATACATCTTGCATTCTTACAATTAATGCAACGAGCGGCTTCTGCAACAGCCTCATCTAAGGAATAACCTAAACAAACTTCTTCAAAATTGGTTGCTCTTACTTTTGCATCTTGTTCTGCTACTGGAACTCTTTCAAGTATGTTCATGATTATTCACCTCCACATAGACCACATCCACCAGAATGTGTATCTCCTTCCTTCTCTTTAAGATACGCCTTACCTTCTACTGTTTTATAAATTTGTTGTCTTTGCATCGCTTCATCAAAGTCTACCAAATGTCCATCGAACTCTGGACCATCTACACACGCAAATTTCACTTCATTTCCTACGGTTACACGACAGGCTCCACACATACCAGTACCATCTACCATAATTGGATTTAAGGAAACAATAGTATGTAAGCCTAATTCCTTTGTTAACTTACAAACGAATTTCATCATAATCATTGGTCCAATAGCAACGCAAATATCATATTTCTTTCCTTCGTCATATAAGTCTTGAATTACCTTAGTTACCATCCCTGTTCTTCCGTAAGAACCATCATCTGTGGTAATATATAGGTTACCTGAAACCGCTTTAAATTCATCTTCTAAAATCAAAATATCTTTTGATTTAGCTCCAATAATTACATCAACATCAACGCCATTTTCTTTAAGCCATTTTACCTGTGGATATACAGGAGCAGTTCCTACACCACCTGCTACAAATAAAATCTTCTTATTCTTTAATTCTTCTAAATCTTCGTGAATAAATTCTGAAGCTTGTCCTAATGGGCCTACAAAATCTTTTACTACGTCTCCAACGTTTAACTTAGATAACTTTAACGATTGTTCTCCAACTACTTGAAATACAATGGTTACAGAACCAGTTTCTCTATTATAATCACAGATCGTAAGTGGAAGTCTTTCCCCCTCATCATTTACTCTAAGAATAATAAATTGTCCTGGTTGGCAGTTCTTTGCTACTCGTTTTGCTTCGATATCCATTAAGAAAATGGTATCATTCAATTGCTCTGCTTTTAAAATTTTGTACATAGCTTGCTCCTTTACTTTTAAGAATTCATTATATAGAATGAATTACTATATTGTAATTCATATACTTCACCTGTATTATAATCCACTGCATAATATCTTCCCGTTCGCTGTTGCGTTCCATCTATAAATCGCTCTACTTCTGCAAACAAATAACAGTCAATACCTGTTTCAATAGAAATTGGATGTAAAGATTCGTAAACGTAAATCTTACTTTCATCGCCTAGAATCTCTCCCTGTTCATTAAGAATCACTCCCTGTTCTATTCTATCTTCCCTCAGTAGTTTTTTTGCATCAGTAATACTATATTCTGCATCAATTTCTATTTCATAACTTACGTTTTCAACTTCGCTTGTTGTTCCATCCTCTTGCACTACGATAAAAGAAAGATTGGTACTTCCTTCTTCAAGATAAATAATTCCTGTAAAAACAAAAGATTGTGTCGTCGGCACTGTCCCATCTAAGGTATAATAACAAGTTGCATCTGGTTGATATTCCGCTGTAATTGCAATGGGATAACTGTAATACCCACTCTTAGGGTGTATTTCAGGTGGAAAAGCTTTCCCTTCTAGTATAGAATATTCTTCAATAAAAACTTCGCTTACTACTCCATATTCATTTACATAAATTGCATTCACTTGATGAACGCCTTCATACAAATAAATAGTTTCACTGTAAACTAAGCTTGTTTCATCTGGTATACTTCCATCTAAGGTATAGTATATGTTTCCTTTCCCCTCACTACTTAGCTTTAAGGGAACAGGAAGTTCATATTCTCCTCCTGTGCGACTAAATTTAACAGGAAAAATTTTATATTCACTATATATAGTATCGAATTCTTCGTCACTAGTCAATGCTAGAAATTCAGCTATCTCTATATATTCCTGATTTTCTGACAATAATTTAATAATAGTCATATAACTTTGCTTATAAATATACTCGTCAATCTGTTCTTTCTCGATAAGAGAATACAAAATTTCAAGTGACTTTTCGTACTCTCCCATCTCAATATATATTTCTGCTAATTGCAAGGTAAAGAGATCATGATCTTCCTCAAGACTAATCACTCGCTCCATCCTTGAAACAGCAGTTTCATAGTCTCCTAAGCGCAAAGCTTCCATCGCATAGGAATATTGTAAGTCCACAGAATAATTTATGTACATGTAGCCTATCCCAAATACTAATAGAATCGTAAACACAATAATAACAAGTAAATAGCGAAAATAGCTCTTTTGTCTTCTCGGTTTCTTTTTCTCATCCCTACCACTTATCACATCTACAACATTGTTTAAGTGGTAGGATATGGTATGTTCTACATGGCTTTCAAATTCAGGAACTAGTTTAATTTCTGTGCCACATTTCTCACAGTACAATTGATCCTCGTTTAGTTGATTGTGGCAATTTGGGCATTTCATGATTGTACCATCCTTTTTTATTTTGCTGAATTCACACAATTATTCATAAGCATGGCAATTGTCATCGGTCCTACCCCTCCAGGTACCGGAGTAATTGCGCTACATTTTTCAGCTACAGACTCAAAATCTACATCACCGCATAATTTATTATCTACATCTCTATGAATCCCTACATCGATTACTACCGCACCTTGCTTCACGTAGTCAGCTGTAACGAATTTTGGTCTTCCTACGGCAACGATTAAAATATCAGCAGCCTGTGTTATCTTCTTTAAATCTTCTGTCTTAGAGTGTGCTATCGTTACTGTAGCATCTTCTCTAAGCATTAGTAATGCCATTGGTTTTCCCACGATATTACTTCTACCTAATACTACGCAGTTTTTGCCCGCTATTTCAATATTACTTCTCTTTAATAGTTGGATAACTCCTGCAGGAGTACATGGTAAAAACCCAGATTCTCCAATACACATAGCCCCTACATTTAATGGGTGAAACCCATCTACATCCTTACTAGGATGAATGGCTTGAATAATGTTATCTTCTTTCATATGACTAGGCAGTGGAAGTTGTACCAAAATACCATTTACTTTTTCATCTTGATTTAAGTTCTCGATCAAATCTAATAGTTCAAGTTCTGTTGTGGTTTCTGGAATTTCATAGGAAACAGATTGAATCCCTACATATTCACACGCCTTCTTTTTATTGCTTACATATACCGTAGAAGCAGGGTCTGCTCCAACCTGTACTACTGCAAGGCAAATATCAATTTGTTGTTCCTTTAATTCTTGGACTTTTGCCCTGCATTCCTCTTTAATGATACTCGAGATTAATTTTCCGTCTATTAATTGGTACATGTTTTCACCCTTCCGTCCTTTAAAATAAGCCTACAATTCTTCCACTATCATCTACATCAATATTATGAGCTGCTGGTGTCTTAGGTAAGCCTGGCATTGTCATAACTGATCCTGTTAATACTACAATAAATCCTGCTCCTGCACTTACATAAGCATCTCTCACTTCTACCGTAAAATCTTTTGGTCTTCCTAATAAGTTTGGATTATCCGATAATGATGACTGGGTCTTAGCCATACAAATTGGTAAATTTCCAAAGCCTAATCTTTCTAAATTTGCAATCTCTTTGCTCACAGCAGCACTATAATTCACACCATCTGCTCCATAAATTTCAGAAGCAATTGTCTCTATCTTTTCTTTAATACTACAATCTAGTGAATAAATAGGGTTAAAATTGCTCTTCTTATGTTCTATCGTTTCTAGCACTTTCTCTGCCAAGGCTGCTCCACCTTCTCCACCTTTTGCCCACACTTCACAAAGAGCAAACTCACAATTTCTCTCTTCACAGAACTGTTTTACAAATGCAATTTCTTCTTCTGAGTCCGTAATGAATGCATTTAAGGTAACCACCACTGGAACTCCAAATTTTTGTACATTTTCGATGTGTTTTTCTAAATTAACAATTCCTTTTTTAACAGCCTCTACATTTTCTGTTGCTAAGTCACTTTTAGGAACTCCACCATTGTATTTTAATGCTTTAATTGTAGCAACAATAACGGTTACATCTGGCTTTAGTCCACTTTCTCTACATTTGATATCAAAGAATTTCTCTGCTCCTAAATCTGCTCCAAATCCTGCTTCTGTTACAACATAATCCGCAGATTTTAATGCTGTTTTGGTCGCAATTACAGAATTACACCCATGTGCTATATTGGCAAATGGTCCCCCATGAACAAAAGCTAGGCTATGTTCTAATGTTTGGATAATATTTGGTTTTAATGCATCCTTTAGTAGTGCAGCCATAGAGCCAACAGCATTCATTTGTTTTGCTGTCACTGGGTTACCATCATAATCATAGGCAACTACCATTCGTCCTAAACGCTCTTTTAAATCTTGCATATCTGTAGCCAAACAAAGCACTGCCATAATTTCACTAGCAACTGTGATCACAAAGTGATCTTCTCTAACAAAACCATCTGCTTTGCTTCCCATTCCTACTACAATATTTCTAAGAACTCTATCATTCATATCAACACAACGTTTCCACACTACGCGACGACTATCAATACGACATTCATTGCCCTGTTGTATATGATTATCCATAAGTGCTGCTAGTAAATTGTTTGCAGAAGTAATAGCATGAAAATCTCCAGTAAAATGTAAATTCAAATCCTCCATAGGAACTACCTGAGCATACCCGCCACCAGCAGCGCCACCTTTCACACCAAAACATGGTCCTAATGAAGGCTCTCTTAAAGCAATAGCCGCATTTTTCCCTAGCTTACACAATGCTTGTCCCAAACCTACACTTACCGTAGTCTTTCCTTCTCCTGCTGGAGTTGGATTAATAGCAGTTACTAAAATCAATTTACCATCTTGATTCTTTTGCATTCTCCTTATATAATCATCGGATAATTTTGCCTTATATTTCCCATATAGTTCTAAGTCTTCCTCTAAAATCCCCTGTGCTTTTGCCACCTTAGTAATTGGATAAAGTTCTGCTTCTTGCGCTATTTGTATATCTGTCTTCATAATATTCCCTCCACGAAACTGTATTTATATTTCTTCTAAAAGTAATTCAAATTGCTCCAAACTCATCAAAACCTTTCTTGGCTTTGTTCCTACTTCATCACTCACAACACCATAATCGTTTAATTGATCCACAATACGTGCTGCTCTGTTAAATCCTATTTTAAATACTCGTTGTAACATACCAATGGATGCCTTGTCTTTTTCAATCATATAGCGACCTGCTTCTGCAAAGAGTTCATCTCTCTCATTGCCTCCACTGCCACTAGCTCCCTCTCCCGAAGATGCTCCTATATTCTTAATTTGACTTTCTATATCCACATCATATACATTTCCAAGTTGCTGGTTCTTTAAAAAATCAACTACATTAGACACTTCTGTATCTGACACAAAGGATCCTTGTACACGAGCTGGTTTTGAATATCCTTGAGGGTAGAATAACATATCCCCTTTCCCCAATAGCTTCTCTGCCCCATTCATATCTAGTATGGTTCTAGAATCCACTCCACTCGATACCGCAAAGGCTACTCTAGAAGGCATATTTGCCTTAATTAGACCCGTTATAACATCTACCGATGGTCTTTGTGTTGCTATGATCAAATGAATCCCAGCTGCTCTTGCTAATTGCGCCAATCTACAAATAGATTCTTCCACTTCCCCTGGAGCAACCATCATAAGATCGGCTAACTCATCTACAATAATTACAATTTGTGGAAGTTTCTTTCCAGCTGTCGCATCTCCATTTTTAGCCATTTCTTCTACTTTAGCATTGTATCCCTTTAAATCTCTTACATTCATATCAGAAAATTTATTGTACCTGTCTGTCATTTCTGCAACCCCCCAATAAAGAGCTCCTGCCGCTTTTTTAGGTTCTGTTACCACAGGGATCAATAAATGTGGAATGCCATTATAAACACTTAATTCCACTACCTTAGGATCAATCATAATAAGCTTCACATCGTCTGGATGTGCCTTATATAATATACTCATAATCAAAGTATTGATGCATACCGACTTTCCTGAACCAGTAGAACCTGCTACCAACATATGTGGCATCTTCGCAATATCTGTAACTACTGTTTTCCCTGCAATGTCTTTTCCTACTGCAAAACTTAAGTTAGAGTCAAAGCTTTTAAAATCATTAGATTCAATTAAGTCTCTAAAGGAAACCATACTATTCTCTTTATTAGGTACCTCAATTCCTACCGCTGCCTTACCTGGAATAGGAGCTTCAATTCTTATATCGGTAGCTGCCAAATTCAATTTAATATCATCTGCCAAATTAACAATCTTACTAACCTTCACTCCTTGCTCTGGCTGTAATTCATAACGAGTTACCGAAGGCCCTTGGCTAATATCTGTTACACTTACCTTTACACCAAAAGTTTCCAAACACTGTTGTAAATGAAGTGCTGTTTCTTTTAACAGTTGAACACTGTCCATATTGGTATCTGTCTTCGCTTTATTTAGTAGATGAATTGGTGGAAACTGGTATCTCTTTTGGCTCTGCCCACTTGACTCTAGTGCGTTCGTTGCTAACGTTTCTATTGGAAGCTCCTCTGGCTTTCGCTCCTCTGGCTCTGGCTTTCGTTCCACAACAGGTTTTGGGCTTGGAGCCTCGGCTGGAACTGGCTTTGTTATTTCAACTGGTCTACTTGGTTCTACTTCTCTATGTATGGTTGGCTCAAGTGGCTGTGAAACCTGTTGTTCCACCTTTGCCACTTTAGGAGTTCGTGCAGTAATCTCACGAATCGCTTCTGTTTCAACACTTATTGGCAGTACTACCTCCTTTTGAGTTTCCAAAGGTTTCTCTAACACTGGTTCCACTGGCTTTTCTTCTCTGAGCATCTTAGGTTCTGGTATGGCATCTGCCTCTACTTTTGGTTTCTCAATCAAGGTGTCTATCATAACGCCCTTTACTTTTTTCTTACTCCTTGGCAAGGTATCTTCTTCTAATTGTAAAACCTCTTGTTCATAGGAGTAATCAGCCTCTCTTGTTTCCTTGATTCGCTCAGAGGTTCTATGGGCATATTCTTTTACATGTTTTGCATCTCTTACAACACGATTCCCTACCATTCTTCCAGTTTTGTGTACCCCACGTATTACCGATTTCTCTGTGAAAATAACCACACTAATCACTAACATCACTGTTAATACTAAAATTGTCCCAAGTAAATCTAGTGTAGAATAAAGCATGTATGCAAAACTACCACCTAATACACCGCCCCCTAAATTGCTTTTAGAACTCAAATCATATAATGCAATCACATCAAATGCCTCTAAGCTTTGTGGATGATTTGCTATCAAACTAAATACAGCACTGATGGAAATTGCTGTGGTCGTTAACAACACGACTCTTAACACTGCCTTTTCCTGTTTTTTCTTCCATAACAGAAACCAAATTACTAATCCTATTATCGGCACAATATATGCAATGAAACCAAACAAGCCAAACATAATTCCTTTAAAAAATTCGCCCACTGGCCCAATTAATGAAAAATTGCACAAGGTGAAAAATATAGTAAGTGCATAGGCAAGAATACTAATAATTTCGTAATACATCTCTTGTTGCTTCATGCTACTATTAGAACGCTTTTTCCTAGCTTTGGTATTGGTACTTTTTGTTGTCGATCTTCTCTTATTATTGTTTCTTTGAACTCCCATAACTTTCCTTTCGCTAAATAACTTTACGCGGAATATTATAGCACATATCCTAGTTCTTGTCATTTGAATTCTTTATCATTTCATTCAACTTATGGATTGCTTGACTAATTCCACCTACTTCTTGAATAATCCCCCACTCTACACATTCTTCACCGACTAGAATAGTTCCCAAATCTTTTGCCATTTTCTTTGTCTCTAGCATCAGTGAGAGAAAATCCTCTTCGGATATCTGGCTATGTTCTGAAACAAATCCAACAATTCGATCTTGTATCTGTTTAAAATATTCAAAGCTCTGACGCACTCCTAATACCATACCACTCATTCTCACAGGATGAATTACCATGGTTGCACTGGGAACAATATAGGAATAATCTGTACTTACGGCTATGGGTGCCCCTATCGAATGGGAACCGCCCAATACAAGAGATACTGTCACTTTACTAAGGCTAGCTATCATTTCTGCTATTGCTAATCCGGCTTCAACATCCCCTCCTACCGTATGAATCAAGAACAAAACCCCCTCTATCTCCTCCTCTTTTTCTAAGTCTGCTAATTTAGGCAATAACTCCTCATATTTAGTTGCTTTCGTGTTATTCCCCAAAGAATCATGCCCTTCTATTTCTCCAATAATGCTAATAATTGATATCATCTATCCCTCCATAAATTTATAATATACTCTCGGAATCTGTTTCCGAAATTTCATTTATTAGGTAAACAAAAAAGAGAGGTTACCCTCTCTTAGTATGTTCTTGTTCTATCCTTTTATTCTTGAATCGGAAAATCTGTTTCATCACCAATTTCATGATCAAAGCACATTTTTTCTTCTGGAATGTCAAAATTATAATCTATCTTTTGTTTGCTAACCCTTTTCTTAATTTCCATGTTTTTAGGAATATAAATTAAAGAGCGTTCCTCTTCCACCTCTAGAACTGGTTCTAATGTTGGATTTTCATATGGCAAAAACTCTGCCAAGATAAGCCCCAGCATAAAACACAATAGAATTTGAATCAAAAAGTCTATGTCAATCCTCACAAGAAAATCACCAAAGGATGCTAACACAAGACATTCCATAAAAAACATGATGCTGATTAATTCTTTTTTCCGCTTGCACAAAGGACACAATGCTAATGCTAAAATCGCCAAGCCTAGATTGGCATTATTTAGAATAGAAAACTCAAGCGTGGAATTACCAAGTAAGATACCGAGACTAACCATCCCCAATAATAGGAACATACCCGTTATCACTCTAAGCTTTACTTTGTTTCTCTTTAGCACAACATAGCTTGTTGCGATGATAAAAGTAAACACTGCTAATAACAAATAAGCTAGAATATTTGGATTATATTGTAGTGACAGCAGCTGTCCTTTAGGAATAAACAAAAGTAATGCCAAGGTAGCTAAAGCCCCTATAAATCCAATCACTCTTTTGATTCCTATATAGCATAAAAAGCTAGAAAATACGTAAAGGAAGCTCTGAAAAAAGATCCCTATTTCATAGCGATTTCCTAAAATCCGAAAGATACCTTGCTGCATAGAAACATAAATCGAGCTGGCTTGCCCTAAATTTTCTTTGGTAACTAAGGACTGATAAAAATAATAATCTTCTTCATACACCGCTAGATGACCACGTTCCCATACCAAGAAACGAATCACAACTCCCCCTAGCAATAGTCCCACTACAAGAATACATTCTAGATATTTTATTTTACGTTCTCCTAACTTCAAGCTAATATTATTTCTATCTATTAAGTGTTTTACTCCACAGAGTAAGAGAGAAATAATAGCCATCAAAACTATTCCCAACACATAAGTTTCACTCAAATCCAAACCTAAACTTTGGGTATAATCAAAAACGGAAAACGTATATGTAACACTTATTAATACAGCAAATACAGTCCAAATTAGGATTGCTACGGTATTCTTAGCATAAGCCATATACAACACCTCTTATTTTAATATTTTTTCTATATTGTACCTTGGTCTTTGCTTAACCTCCATATAGATATTTCCTATATACATCCCAACAAGACCGATGGCCAACAGCTGCATTCCTCCCAAAAACCAAATAGATAGCATCATAGAAGTCCATCCTGGCTCTGTAGATCCATAAAAATAGGATAATAGCGAATAGATTGCGGCTAATACAGATAACAACACAATAAAGAAACCTAAGCTTGCAATCAAGCTAATCGGTTTTATACTAAAGGAAGTTATTCCATTAAAAGCTAGGGCTAACATCTTTTTCAGAGGATACTTACTCTCTCCCGCCACACGCTCTTTTCTCTTATAATATACGGAACAAGTTCTATATCCTATCAAAGGCACTATGCCCCTTAAAAATAAATTCACTTCACTGTATTGACTAAATTGCTCTAAGGCTCTTTGGCTCATCAATCTAAAATCAGCATGATTATAAATGGATTTCACGCCCATAATACTCATAAATCGGTAAAATCCTTGTGCTGTGAAACGCTTAAAAAAGCTATCCGAACTTCTATCATTTCTAACACCATAGACAATATCATTACCTGCAGCATAGGCATCTATCATTTCTTCAATGGCAGCTAAATCATCTTGTAAATCGGCATCAATAGATATGGATACATCACACATATTTTTTACCGTAATAAGTCCTGCTGTAAGTGCATGTTGATGACCTACATTTTTGGCAAGATTCAAGCCCTTTACTTTCCCAGGCTTCTTTGCATGTTCCTCTTCTATTAATTCCCAAGTTTTATCTGTACTCCCATCATTTACGAAAAAGATAAAACTCTCCTCTGAAATTTTCCTCTTTTGTATCAAATCATCTAGTACTTCTTGTAATGCATTTGAACAAAGTTGAAGCATTTCCTCCTCTTTATAACAAGGTACTACTATTGCTAATTTATTCATAGCCTATTCTCCCTACATATCCCAATTGTGATATACTGCTTGTACATCATCGTCAACCTCTAACAAATCTAGCGTTTTGTTGATATTTTTGATAAAAAGCTCGTCTTCTAATTTCACATAAGTTTGAGGAATCATAGTTACCTCTGCACTTACAAATTCTAAACCAAAGTCTTCTAAGGCTTTTTGGACTTCATAAAAATCGCCCGCATTTGTTAAGATTTCTATACAATCCTCTTCTTCGATAAAATCCTCTGCTCCAGCCTCTAGCGCAAATATCATCAACTCATCTATATCACCTTCAAAAGATTCTTTATCAATGACAAACTGCCCCTTTTCATCAAACATAAAAGCCACACTTCCTGAAGTGCCTATACTACCTTGTCCTTTGGTAAATGCATTTCTTACATTAGACACGGTTCTATTTCTATTATCGGTTAGAGTTTTTACAATAATTGCTATCCCATTTGGTCCATAGCCTTCATATGTGATTTCTTCATAATTTACATTCCCCAAGTCGCCACTGGCCTTTTTGATCCCTCTGTCTATGGTATCGTTTGGCATGTTATTTGCTTTCGCTTTTGCAATCACTTGTGCCAATCTACTATTATTTGCAGGATCTGCTCCACCTTCTTTTACAGCAACTGCAATTTCTCTTCCTAAAATAGTAAAAACCTTGCCCTTTGCTGCATCATTTTTCTCTTTTCTATGCTTAATATTTGCAAATTTTGAATGTCCTGCCATAAAACCTATTCCTCTATATTCTCTATTTCTGTTTCTTCTTCTTTTGTTACAAGTACACTTTGTATTCCTTTATTATGTATAGACTGAACTTGAAAATGGTAGCCTTCATAAGAAAACTCAAAGCCCTCATCATCTTCCGGTATATGTTTCATTTTATCTATAATAAAACCATTTAGCGTTTCATAATTACAATCTTCAAAAGCAATACCTAACTGTTCTTCGATATCTTTTAGCTGAGTCATACCTTCCATCATGTAAGAATTTTCATCCTTCCCCTGAATCAACTCCTCATCCATGTCATCTTCATCTTTGATTTTACCTACAATTGCTTCGAGAATATCTTTGATTGTAATTAAACCTACTGTTTGTCCATATTCATCTACTACTACTGCCATTTGCAACTTCATAGACTGCAATTCATCAAATAAATCATCTATATTTTTTGTTAAAGGAATATATTCTGCTTTTCGAAGCAGACCTAGAATCTCTCCAATTTCTTTGTGCTCATTGGTTTCATCTTTTAAAAACCTCATAGCATCCTTTAGATATAAAACCCCAATAATTTGATCAATCGAATCATCATACACAGGATATCTACTATGGTGACTCTCTAACATAAACTGAATAGAATCTTCTAATCGTTCCGTCTTTTCTAAGGCAATGATGTGCTTTCTCTTTGTCATAATATCTTGCACTTCTTTGTTTCCAAATTGAAATATATTATGAATCATTTTAGCTTCTACATCTTCTAAAACCCCTTGCTCATAACCTTCATTCACCATATCGATAATCTCTTCTTCCGTTACATCAACCAAGTCTTCGTCTCGCTTTTGTCCCGAAATTTTAAGTAACAATTTAACAGTAACTTCCATAAACCAAAGAACGGGAAAGAAAAATGCCATCATCCAATCAACTAAAGCCATCGTTCCTAATAACCATTTTTTAGGATTTCTCATTGCTAATTTTCTAGGCAACATTACTAAGAAAATCATATAACAAATAATAATTGCTATCGTAATTAACACCATGAAAATCATTTGCAATTCCAAGGAAAGTAGAAATAATACAATGCATCCGCCCATAAATAAATTGGTTAATACACAAAGAACATTTACTCGACTGCGTAACGCTGTTTCCATTTCAAAATATCTCAAAATCCTTTTAATTTTGCTTTCGTTTTTTTCTGTCTTACTGCTCAATAAATCTTTTTCACTGATGGTATCTAATGCAATGATAAAACTATGTACGAATATACTAATAAATCCTAACACTCCTAAACTTATTATATACACGATACTGTCACTTTCCATTTTCTTTTCTCCTTTGTTTGAATATCACATAAAATATATCAAATCTAGACTCTTTCGTCAACCATCTCCCTATGTGCAATGGATAGGCTAATACCTAAAGCAAAATTCACTTTTTGCATGATCGATTCATCTAAATGACACACTTTGTCCTTTAACCTCTTTTTATCAATAGTTCTTAACTGTTCTAATAAAATAACGGAATCCTTCTCCATTTCATACATGGTAGAAGATAATTCAATATGAGTTGGTAGCTTTGCCTTTTCAAGTTTACTTGTAATTGCTGCACAAATCACAGTTGGACTGTGTTTATTGCCTAAATCATTCTGTATGATAAGAACTGGTCTAATCCCACCTTGTTCACTTCCGACTACTGGTCTTAAATCTGCATAGTAAATATCTCCGCGTTTCATAGTTATCGTCATCCTTTCTATGTATATTTTACTATTCATAGTTAGTATGACCTATTTTCACAGCCTTATTCATCAAAATAATCTTTATAATCTACTACCATTCCCTCTTTCATATATACTCTAGGAATTCGCTTTCCAATGTCACAAATTAATTCATAATGAAATCTACCACTCAATTCACTTAGTTCCTCCACAGTAATACATTCCTCTCCATCTCTCCCAATCAAAGTAACTCTATCTCCATAGGAGACTTCTGGAATATCTGTAACATCTACCATAAATTGATCCATACAAATGCGTCCTAAAATGGCTGCTCTTTTTCCTCGAATCAACACCGAACCTAGATTAGACAAGTCTCTTGGATATCCATCCCCATAGCCCACTGGTATGGTGGCTATTCTAGTTTCTTTTTCTATTGTATAGGTTCCACCATAGCTAACAGCTTCCCCAATCTTACCTTCCTTCAAATACACAATTTGAGATTGTAAGGACAGTGCTGGTTTCAACCTTAAACCTTTTCGATCCATTTCATCAGAAGGCCATAGACCATACATGGCAATTCCTGCTCGTACAAAGCTCATCTGCGAATCTTCTACACTAAAGGCACCTGCACTATTGGCACAATGCTTTTGCGGAATCTGTATCTGAAATCTTTGTTCTGCCTCATCTACAAAACTTTGAAACCTTTCCCTTTGCTTCTTACTTTCCGCTAAATCAATAGCATCTGCACTGGCAAAGTGTGTATAGATTCCTTCTAATTGAATATATTTTGAGTGTGCAATTTCTGATATAAACTCCATGCCTTCTTCCGAGGTACCAATTCCAACACGGTTCATGCCAGTATCTACTTTTACATGTACCTTAATTGACTTTTGTTTTCTGTTTGCAATCTCTTCTAAGCAATGTAAGGTATCCCTGCGAAATACAGTAGGCATAATATCTAAATCAAATAGCTCTTCATAACAATAAGGGAAACAATGACTTAAGATTAAAATCGGTTTCTTGATTTCATGCCTTCTTAGAATTTTTGCTTCTTCAAAAGTAGCGGTTGCAAACCCATAAATTGCTTCTTGTTGCTCTAATTCTTTTGCGATTGCTACTGCTCCATGGCCATATGCGTCAGTTTTTACTACAGCAATCACCTTAGATGCTTTTCCCATATATTGATATATAGTATTGATATTGTACAGTATATGATCTAAGTCAACCCCAGCGTATACTCTACTATATTGTTCCATCTTGTTTTACTCCCTTTTTTCTTACAAAATAAATGCGTTTAAGTATAAACCAAAACGCACCAACTCTTATTCCTTATCTGACAAATGTATATTGTAGGATAATTTCATCAAGCTATCAGATAAATGTACGTTTTCAACCTGTATCCCTTTTGGTACATTCAAATCTATATGGGCAAAATTCCAAATCCCTTTTATTCCATTTCTAACTAGCACATCAGCTACTTCAACTGCATTTTGCTTGGGTATTGCTAATACTGCCATATCTATATTATTCTCTCTAATAAAGGATTCAATTCGTTCCATAGGTTGAATTTCCATTCCTCGAACTGTTTTCCCGAATAGCTCACTGTTATTATCAAAAATTCCTTTAAAGATGAATCCACGTTTTTCAAAACTCCCATAATTCATGATAGCCTGCCCTAAATTCCCAGCACCGATTACCACCAAGCCATGTTCTTTATCCAATCCTAAGATTTTACCAATCTCTTGATATAGGTACTGCACATTATATCCATAGCCTTGCTGTCCGAAACCACCAAAATTATTTAAATCTTGGCGAATCTGAGACGCTGTAACTTTCATCATCTTACTCAATTCTTGAGATGAAACTCTTTCGATTCCTGTATCTCTTAAATCTCCTAAATATCTCAAATATCTAGGCAATCTACTTATTACTGCCTGTGAAATTTCTTTTTCCATAAGACTCACTTCCTTTTTTTACTACAATCCCATATATTATACACTTTATTTTCTGAATATACAATAAAAACCTTTAAACAATTGACAGTCCACTTACAATTAAGTAGAATATAAAAAATGAACTCTCGGAATCTTTCCTATTGATTTCTAAAGTACTAGCAAATGCGCTCTCGCTCGGTTCCAACGTAGCTGTACCTAAGTGGCTAGAAAACAGCCACAAAATACAGACGTTTCCACACGATTTGCGCATACTTTACTTTAGAAATCTTCGTAAGGATTCAAGAGTTCATCAGGGATAGGTGGGGACACAGTCCCCAAGGTAGAATCTAGGCCCCTAAAAACAAGGGCTCTAGATTCCGAGAGTATATTAAAAGTGCAATGGAGGAAACAAAACTTGATTTTAACATGTCAAAACATAGAAAAATCTTTTGGTGAGAATACAATATTAAAAGATATATCATTTCATATAGATCATTATGAAAAAGCTGCCATTGTTGGCATCAATGGAGCTGGGAAATCAACCTTGCTCAAAATAATCATGGGGCAGCTTTCAAAAGATGCTGGCTTAGTCACTTTTGGTAAAGGCGTTAGCATCGGATATCTTGCCCAAAACGACAGTCTTCACTCTAATCGAAGCATTTTCGAAGAACTATTAAGTGTTAAGAGTGATTTGATAGAATTAGAAGAAAATATCAGAAATATGGAACTTCAAATGAAGCATGCCGATGGCTCTACATTATCTGATTTGATGACTGCATACAGCAATGCAACACATCGTTTTGAACAAAGTAACGGCTATGCTTACAAAAGCGAAGTGATCGGAGTGCTAAAAGGCTTAGGTTTTGAAGAAGCAGATTTTACCAGAACTACTGACACCTTATCTGGAGGCCAAAAGACCCGTGTAGCTCTAGCCAAACTGCTTTTAGAACAGCCTGATTGCATCGTTCTTGACGAACCTACCAATCATTTAGACATCGGTGCTATCTCTTGGCTAGAAACCTATCTAAGTAATTACAAAGGTGCTGTACTGATTGTTTCCCATGACCGTTTCTTCTTAGATCGAGTTGTCAATAAAATCATCGAAATTGAAGCTTCTAGTGCTACTGTATACTCCGGAAATTATAGTGATTATGCGAAAAAAAGGGAAGCCATTCGTCATGCTGAACTAACAGCATATATGAATCAGCAGCGCGAAATCAAACATCACCAAGAAGTAATTGACAAACTTAAATCCTTCAATCGAGAAAAATCGATAAAACGAGCAGAGAGCCGTGAAAAAGCTCTTGATAAAATAGACATTCTGTCAAAACCTCAAGAGATATCAACTAAAATGAATATTCATTTAGACCCTGAAATCCTAAGTGGAAATGATGTGTTACAAATCGAAGATTTATCAAAATCTTATGCAAAGCTGCATCTTTTCGAAGGCTTACATTTAGATATAAAGCGTGGTGAGCATGTTGCTATTATAGGAAACAACGGAACTGGAAAGACTACACTACTTAAGATTTTAAATGGCTTAGTTGAAGCGGATCAAGGAAGTATTACACTAGGTTCCAAAGTAAGTGTCGCATACTATGATCAAGAGCAAAAATTATTAGATCCTAGTAAAACACTATTTGATGAAATTTCAGATGCTTACCCTCATTTAAGCAATACCAAAATCCGAAATACCCTTGCTGCTTTTTCCTTTTTAGGAGACGAAGTTTTTAAGCAAATCAGTATGCTAAGTGGTGGTGAGAAAGGAAGACTTTCCCTAGCAAAACTTATGTTAAGTAATGCCAATTTCATTATACTTGATGAGCCAACGAACCATCTAGATATTGCAAGCAAAGAAATATTAGAAGATGCATTAAACAATTACACTGGAACCCTACTCTATATTTCACACGACCGTTATTTTATTAATCGTACTGCTTCTAGAATTGTAGAATTAGAAAACAAGACCCTTCAAAACTTTCTAGGAAACTATGATTACTACTTAGAAAAAAAAGTACCTATTACAATTCCTACAGAAAATGTAGAAATCGAAAGCAGCGAAAGTAACTTAGATTGGAAAGAGAAAAAGGAAGAACAGTCTAAACTTCGAAAGAGACAAAATGACCTAACAAAATGCGAAAATAAAATCCACGATTTAGAATTACAACTTGCAGCTATTGATACGAAAATGCAAGATCCTAATATCGCTTGTAATGTAAGTGAACTAACTGCTTTATCTAAAGAACAAGAACAAATAAATAAACTCTTAGAAGAACAAATGCTACTTTGGGAAGAACTTTGCTAATTTTTTCTTAACTTTTAGGAACACATTGGCTAAATCAACATAATATATACCATAATCAAATTTATTGGAGGCTATTATGAGTGATTTAACTAACGGATGTGGATATTGTGAACGTAAGTCAGGCTGCGGTTGTGGTAGTGGTAATAACAACAATATCATGTTTATTCTCTTATTACTTTGCACTTGCAACGGTGATAATGGTGGACTTTTTGGTGGTAATGGAAATGGGGGCTGTGATTGCCTAATGTTAATTCTTTTGCTATCTTGCTGTTCTGGAAATAACTCTCCATTCGGCTGCTAAGAACCAAAAGGAGTCGTGTATCCCACGGCTCCTTAGTTCTATATTCCTAACACTTGCATATAGTTATGTATAGGAGGTGCACCATGGGAGATATTGACCAACTAGAAAATAAAATAGAAGCTTTTGAAAAGTTGTGTCAAGCTTTAATCCCTTTTGTTTCTAATCCGATTAAGGATCGATTAGAGCAATTCTCAAATATGATGGCACCTTTTCGACAAATGCAAGAAATGATGAATATGTTTACTATGGTACAATCTATGCAAAGCATGATGAATCAAAATCAACAGGAACCACCTAATTTTGATATGCTACAATCCATGCTTTCTGAGGAGCAATTGCAAATGTTAGAAATATTCCAAGCATTTCAAAGCAATCATCAAGAAGAAAATAGCGAGGTAAACGAAAATGAATGATCCTAAATGGATGAAAGACCCTTCTATTGCATCTATTCCAAGAGAAAAACTAGAACTCCTAAAAACAATGTTTCAAAAGGTAGAAGGTAAATCTCAAAAGGAATTAATGCCTATCATTATGGCTATGTCAAAACAA
Source organism: uncultured Lachnospiraceae bacterium (assembly GCA_964369945.1). Classification (GTDB taxonomy): domain Bacteria; phylum Bacillota; class Clostridia; order Lachnospirales; family Lachnospiraceae; genus RGIG6307. The sequence continues at coordinate 3,806 of CAYJHO010000026.1, read as the reverse complement.
CAAAATTCAGCCTTGAAATTCAGCAAAGAGGAAATGACCGCGATTATTTCTGCAATAAGAAAAACTTCTTCTAGCGAAGAAAATCTCAAAATGGATCAAATGATGAACATTATGAGAAACAAAAAGAAGTAACAAAAAAGACTGTATCTCTTGCGTACAGTCTTTTCTTTGTTACTACATCAAACAGTTGCTATTCTCCTTCTCATAAGATATACTATTGCTAAGAAATCAGAAAGTAGAGGTACCCTATGATACAAATCAAAATACACTCAGATTATGTTTGCCCATTTTGTTATTTACATAAGGAGCGATTGAGACAGGCTCTAGAAAGCATAGAAGGGGCTCAGGCAAACATCGAAGTAATTCCGTTTGAATTACGCAGACCACCAACACCAAAAGTAGATCCACTAAATGACGAAGCCAGGCTGGTACGTTTCAAAGAAATCATTAAACCAGAAGCAGACGCACTAGGACTACCTATGAACCTTCCAAACTTTTCACCACACCCTTATACAACGCTTGCCTTCCAAGGCTATTACTTTGCTAAAGAGCAAGGTTTAGGCGAAGCGTACAACAATTTAGTATTTACCACCTTTTATGTGAATGAAAAAGATATTGGTGAACTTCCTATTCTGGATGAAATCTTGATAAATTTAGGCTTAGACCCTGAGTGTTTCCACAAACATGTGGAGGAAGAAACTTATATGCCTATTTTAAATCAGCATTTTCAAGAACGTTCCAATCAACCATTTCAATCCATCCCATCTTATTACATTAACGATAAACTCATTCAAGGATCTTTGTCTGTGGATGAACTAAGAAAAGAATTATTAGCAGCACTTTAAAGTAAAAGGCGAGTCACACAAACTTATTGTGTGGCAAGCCTTTTACTTTATCTTAATCTAATTTCAATACACTGCTACAATAGCCTTCTAATTTCATTCCACCACCTAGTTGATATCTCTGACCTGTTAACAAATCAGTTGCCTCTCCATCAAAACCGGTATGATAGTAATAATCATTCTCATCTGCATTAATGGCTACTACTAACACTTCTCCATTTAAACTCCTCTCAAACACACATTGTCGATTAGTCAAATGCAAAACCTTAAAGGATCCTTCACACAAGGTCTTACTTTCCTTGCGAATCTTAGCCAATTTAGAGATATGTTCTCCTAATTGTGTGAATTCTGGTGTTTCAAAAAATGCTCTAAGAGCAGGATCTCCTTGACTCTTATCTGCCTGTGCACCCCACTCACTACCATAATAAATACAAGGAATTCCAGGCATACCAAAGAGCAAGGTATAAATTAGTGGTATATGATGTTTATTATTTAAAATAGTGGCAACTCTAGAAACATCATGATTATCAACAAAATTAAACATGGTCACATGTGGTCCATATAGACCATTATGATTCGTTCCAAATTGCCTTTGTAACGAATGCATAATCTCAAACATATTCATACAATTAAAGCTAGAATATAGGCCTTTATAGCATTCATAGTTGGTTACTGAGTGTAGCATTTCCTGATTTGCAATCCGGTTATAATCTCCATGGATCATTTCTCCAATCAGAAACATATCTTTCTTAAACCAATCACAGTGCTCACGTAATCGTCTCAAGAAATAGGCATCTAAACTATAGGCCACATCCAAACGAATTCCATCAATATCAAACTCTTGAATCCAGAGGGTAACAGATTCTAGCAAATAGTTGATTACTTCTACATTATTAAGGTTTAATTTCACCAAGTCATAATGTCCTTCCCAGCCTTCATACCACAGTCCGTCATTATAATTCGAATTCCCTTCGAAATTAATATAAAACCAATCCTTATACCTAGATTCATATCTATGTTGTAATACATCTTGAAACCCAAAGAAACCACGTCCTACATGATGAAATACACCATCCAACACAACTTTGATGTTCTCTCGATGTAAAGCCTTGCAAACTTCTTTAAAATCTTCATTGCTACCTAATCGATTATCGATTTTCTGAAAATCTCTTGTATTGTATCCATGGCTATCTGATTCAAATATTGGAGAAAAATAAATGGCATCTACACCTACTTGCTTCATATGTGGAATCCACTCTTTCACTTTCTTGATTCGATTCCTCATGACTCCATCGTTTTCATAGGGTGCTCCACAAAAACCTATAGGATATATCTGATAAAATATACTGTTTTTTGCCCACATAATATTACCTTCTTTCATTATACTATCTACTATTAGTGTACTCTCCTAGATAGCTCTTTGCAAGTTAGTCTACTCAAAAGAAAAAGGTTTAATGAGTAGTTTATAAAAATAATATAAGTATTTAATGAAACCTTCTATAAACACATATTTAAAGCTCTTTCTTCTCCTTTTATCCCACAAAAAGAGTTGAGCAAATTTGCTCAACTCTCTTCTTTTCACTTAGTGATTCTTACTTTTGCACAATATTAATAATTCTTCCAGG
>CAYJHO010000026.1:0-1329 GCA_964369945.1 uncultured Lachnospiraceae bacterium | reverse complement strand
ACAATGGTACCTGTTAATTTATCTGCTATAGCTTCTTTACCAGCTTGAATTGCAGTATCTTTATCTACATCCACTGGCAATGTTACTAAGCCTTTTGTCTTACCATTGATTTGAACTGCTAGTTCAACCATGGCTTCAATTGTCTTAGCTTCTTCATATTGTGGCCATTGTGAAGCGTAAATTCTACCTTCAAATCCACAATCACTCCATAATTGCTCTGTCATATGTGGAGCTACTGGGTTCAACAACAATAATAAAGTTTTAAATTCACCTTTTGTAACACTTCCCTTTTTGTAGAAGTCATTAATCAGTGCCATCATGGCTGCGATTGCTGTATTGTATTTTAGATTTTCAAAATCATAATCAACTTTTTTGATGGTTTGATGCATCTTAGTCATCAAGTCATCACTATATTCCATATCATCTACTAAAAGGTCTTGTAATTTCCATACACGTTCTAAGAACCTTCTACATCCTTGTACCCCTGACTCTGACCATGCTGCACTCAAATCAAAAGCTCCGATAAACATTTCATACGCTCTTAAGGTATCTGCCCCAAACTCTCCTATAATATCATCTGGATTCACTACGTTTCCTCTAGATTTAGACATTTTTTGGTTGTCTTCTCCTAAAATCATACCATGACTAGTTCTCTTTTGATAAGGCTCTTTGCATGGAACTACATTTTCATCAAATAAGAATTTATGCCAAAATCTTGAATAAAGTAAGTGTAATGTTGTATGCTCCATACCACCATTATACCAGTCAACTGGTAACCAATATTCTAAAGCCTCTTTAGAAGCTAATGCATTTTCATTGGTTGGATCAATATAACGAAGGAAATACCAAGAAGAACCTGCCCATTGTGGCATAGTATCTGTTTCACGCTTTGCTGGCTTTCCACAGCAAGGACAAGTAGTATTTACCCAATCTGTCATAGCTGCAATTGGTGATTCTCCATTGTCAGTTGGCATATAGCTATCTACTTCTGGTAATTCAAGGGGTAGTAAAGATTCATCCATTGGTACATAACCACAATCTTCACATTGAATGATTGGAATAGGCTCTCCCCAATAACGTTGTCTCGAGAATACCCAGTCACGTAATTTAAAGTTTACTTTCTTGGTTCCGATACCCTTTTCTTCTAGGAATTTGATGATTGCAACTTTTGCATCTGCTACTTCTAAACCATTTAAGAAATCAGAATTTACAAGTGTTCCTGTTGCAGTATTTGTATAAGCTGCTTCTTCTACATTTCCACCTGCCACTACTTCAATAATTGGCAAGTCAAATTTCTTAGCAAATTCCCAGTCTCTTTCATCGTGAGCT
>CAYJHO010000025.1:0-25595 GCA_964369945.1 uncultured Lachnospiraceae bacterium | reverse complement strand
TGTAATGTTTATTATAGCAAACTGGACCATCGGAGTATTGCTTAGTGGTAAAGGTAATATGCTACATATCTTTAAAGTTGTGATGTATGCAGCATATCCAGGAGTAATCTTGAATCTGTTATTCACAATCTTGTCAAATTTTGTAGTTTATGATGAATTTGCATTGTTATTCTTCTTACAAGGTTTAGGGACTTTTATCTTAGCTCTTTATACTTTTATTGGTTTAACAACAGTACATCAATTTACCTTTAAGCGTAGTGTAACTTCTTTAGCACTTAGTGCCGTTGCACTTGTAGTTATGATATTTGTAGTGGTATTATTGATAACATTAACTACAAACTTTATGAATAATATTTACACAATGTATCAAGAATTGTTGATTAACATGTAGAGAGGAAGGGAATTACTATGAAAAAAAATAAATTAATAAGTGCTTGCCTTGCCTTTACTATATTTGCATCAAGCTTGGTAGTATCTGCAGAAGCACCAGCAGAAGATGCGAGCAGTGATGTAGCAGTAACAGAGGAAGCAGTAGAAGAAACAGGTCCTGATATTGTGCCAGTAGAGTACCGAGGAGATAAGGTAGAATTAGCAAGTTCTGGCGGAACAACATTATATCTAGATGCAGGAACTGGAAATATCATTCTTGAAGATGATAGAACAGGTGAATCCTTTCAAACAAAGCAAATTGAGATAGAGGGTTCTAATGAAGCTCAAAAATCAGACTTTTCGATTACCTATTATAAAGGCGATAGCTTGAGTAGATATAGCTCTACATCAAGTATGAATACCTATGAATGGTCTGTAAACCTAGATACATTTTCTTACTATGAAGTTGAAAATGGCGTCGGGATTAAGTATGAAATTGGAGATACCGCACCAACTGTAGCAGATTTCCCTAGAAGAATTTCAGAGGAAAGAATGCAAACTTTGGTATTAGATCATCTAACAAGTGCTGAAATTCGTATGATTGAAGATGAGTTTCGTTTGTTAAGTGAAGGTGTATATGCATCTACAAGAGGCGCAGATGTTGCGATGTCTCCATTGTTATCGACAGCGCTTTATGATTTGTTCTATGTAAAAGGTCAATATACAGCAGAAGAATTAGCTTTTGACATGGAAGAAAATGGCTTAGAGGCACCAACTGGTAAAGTGGCGATTACACTCTATGTAGAGTATAGCTTACAAGGTGGAGATCTAGTGGTAACCATACCAACACAGGATATCGAAACATTAGAAGAGTATCCAATTAAGAGCATTGATTTCTTACCATATTTTATGACTGGGAACACAGACGAAGAGGGATACTTATTTATTCCAGATGAATCAGGTGCTTTGATGTATCTTGACAACGATAAACTAAATGAAACTCAATACACAAATGCTTTTTATAATGGAGATTTATTAGCAACAGAACTTGATTATGCAGTAGAAACTCCTACTTTAAATCTTCCTGTTTATGGAATCAAAAAAGATAATCTTGCCTTGTTGGCAATTATTGAAGAAGGTTCAGAAATTGCAACTTTGAAAGCAAATAATGCAGGTAGTTATTTAGGAGAAACCTTTAGTAAAATCAATTCAAGTTTTGAAATAACAGCAAGACAAAACGTTCAAGCTTCTAACTTAGTGGATTATCCAATCACATTGGCTCAAGAGAGACCATATTCAGAAGAGATAGTAGTTCGTTATTCCTTGTTAACTGGTAGTGATGCAAATTATGTTGGCATGGCGAAGGATTATCAAGAATATTTAGTAGATCATAATTTACTAAAAGAAACAGAAGCGCAAGAAACAGCTAGTTTATATCTTGAATTATTAGGAAGTGTTACAACAACTAAGTATTTTGCTGGAATTCCTTATGAAGGAACCAACCCTTTGACCACATTTGATCAAGCGGAAGAAATGTTAAGTTACTTTGCAGAAAACGGCATTGACAATATGAAGGTGGAGTATAAGGGGATTGCAAACGGTGGTTTAAGTTTTGACAAGCTAACGAAGGTTTCGATTGAAGGAAACTTAGGTGGAGCAAATGGCTTAAAGGATTTGGTTGCAGCAGCAGAGAGTTATAATGCAGAGATTTTCCCAAGTTTTGAATTCCAAACTGTAGACAGTGACAAGGGAGTTGCAACAGACGAACATGCATATTTTATCTCAGGTTTAGAAGCACAAGCATTTGATTATGAGCCAGTGCTATTTGAAGAAGATGATATGGCACTTAGAGAAGTATATTACTTAAGAGGTACTTATTTACCAGAATATGTAACAGAATTCTCTAAATCATACAATAATTTAGGAATAGGGAATGTATCGGCAACAGATCTTATGAGTAATTACATCGGTAACTACAAAAAAGACGATCATATCCTAGTAAATGAAGTCGTAGATGATTATGCTAGCACAGCAGCTTTTATGGATGAGCAATATAATTTAATGTTATCAAACCCAATGGCAGCAGGCTATGCATATGCAGATTATTTAACAGATATTCCAATCGATGATAGTGATTATCGTGTACTTGATACTTATGTGCCATTTATGCAAATGGTACTACAAGGTTATATTGATTATTCATCACCAGTACTTAACGTAAACAATTTAGATATTTCTGATAGTATAATGGGAGCAATGGAATCGGGAAGTGCTTTGAAATTCCGTTTAACTTATGAAGATGCTACTCAATTATTTAATACAGATTACGACAATGTATTTGTAACTGAGTATGATTTGTGGAAAGAAGAGATTGTGGCTAGATATGCAGAATATAATGAATTCTATGAAGCAGTCAAAGGAAGTTCTATCATAAATCATGAAATATCACATTTTGATGATGGTGTGAGATTTGTTGAGTACGACAATGGCGTTAAAGTATATTTCAATTATGAAGATACACAGAAACGTATTGATGGAGTCAATATTGAAGCGAATAGTTACAAAGTGGTATTTTAATAATAGAATCGAGGGAGTATCATGAAAAAAAATAATGAAGCTGTGAAAAAGAGAGGCTGGTATGCAAGGCTTAGTTTTTCACAAAGAATGTCACTATGGGGAGTCATCTTCCTTTTACCATGGATACTAGGGATTTTAACATTCTTTATTAGTCCAATGGTAAGAACGATATATTATGCCTTCTTTGATATGAGTATAGAAGGAAATGGATTTGGATTTGCTTTTGTAGGTTTAGAAAATTTCACCCATGCTTTTACGGTAGATCCAGACTTTACAAGAGAAATTGTAGATGCTTTAAGTTATGTTGCATTAAATGTGCCAATTCAGTTATTTGTTTCTCTATTTATTGCAATTATGCTAAATGGAAAGTACTTTGGAAGAGGATTTTTCCGTCTGATCTTCTTTATACCTATTATTTTAGCAACAAATTTGTTGGCAGTAGATCTTACTTATAGTGTAGGTGGGGAGATAGCAGCAGAAGAATCATTACAATTGGTAGACACTGCTTGGCTGTTAGACATGTTTACAGGGTCTTTACCTCCTGAAATGTCAGCATTGATTATGACTTATGTATCCGCTATTTTTAACATTGTTACCACATCTGGTATTCAAATTTTGATCTTCTTATCAGGGTTACAAGTGATTGCACCTTCTCTATATGAAGTTGCAAAAATCGAAGGATGTACACAATTTGAAAGTTTTTGTAAAATTACTTTACCAATGATTTCACCAATGATGTTAGTGTGTTTGATTTACAGTTTGACGGAAGCTTTTGCCAATGCAGAAGTAACAGAAACCATTAGCACTGTGACTTTTACTAATGGTAACTATGGTCTAGGGGCAGCCATGAGTGCAATCTACTTAATTGTATCAGTAGTAGTTGTATTAGTAGCTGCAGGAATTATGTCGAAAGGAGTGTTCTATTATGATAACTAAAACAATCAATCAATTAAAAGATAGATATGGCAAGATGAACAAACATCTTTTTAAACAAAGAACTTTGGCTGTTTTAGGCGCTGCCTTCCGCTATTTCTTATTAATTAGTTTAGGATTTGTTATTTTGACACAAATTCTTATGGCATTGAAAATGGCCGTAACAGATCATTCTTTATTAGGGATGAAAAACTCAATTTGGATTCCTCAAGGAGTATCGATACAGTCGTTTCATATGGCCTGGTTAGCACTTGATTATGATGGTGGATTTCTATATACCATGTTTAACACAGCGGTATTGATGGTATTACAGTCTATGTGTGCAGCTTTTGCAGCATATTCCTTTGCTCGTATGAAGTTTAAAGGAAGTGGTATCTTGTTTGGAATCGTAATTTTGACCATTATTGTGCCATCAGATTCTTTGATGTTAGCACAATATGTAAGCTTTAGAAATTTCGATATTTTGGGCTTGATCGAATTGCTTACAGGCTCACCGCTTAACTTGATTGGTTCTTCTTATGCACTGTATGCTATGGCGATTACAGGTATGGGGGTAAAGGGTGGTCTATTTATCTATATCTTTAGACAGAACTTTAGACAGCTGCCAATCTCAATTGAAGAGGCTGCCTTTGTGGATGGTGCTGGTTTCTTAAAAACTTTCTTTAGCATCGTGTTACCAAGTTCGACATCCGCATTTATTACAGTTGGAGTATTAAGTTTCGTATGGAACTACGCAGATGTATATACCGTATCACTTTTGAGTGCGACGGATCAACATCTACCACTAAAATTAAATCGTATCCAAACAAATATGAAAGGAACGATTGATTCAATTTCTACCATACTTCCAGGAGATTATGTGGTAGCAGCAGAAAGTCCACTGGTTCAGTTGGCAGTTGCCAATGCAGCGGCATTGTTAGTAATAGCACCACTGTTAATTATGTATCTATTCATCCAAAAGCGCTTTGTACAAGGTGTACAACGAAGTGGTTTAGGTGGAGAATAATACCAATTTAAGGTAAATAATATGGCTTATTCATACGGGGTATGGATAGGCCATGTTTTCAATGTATGGAGAGAGTTATGAATTTATCAAATATTTTATTAGAAGAAATAGAAAAACGCTTTGCCTTGGTAGAAGAAAAGGCAGCTGCACGTAGAGAAGACTTATTTGGCTGTCTATCCCAGTGCAATGAGGATGAGGCACTTTGTTTAAAATACTTATATGCCTATATGACAGAACAGGATTTAGCAAATTATAATGGAAGTTTCTTTTTAAAGTTTGTTAGACAAGCATTAAAGATGAGAAAATTAGTACCTTGGGGAGAAAGCTATAGTGATGAAAACTTCCTATATTATGTACTGCAATATAGAATGAACAATGAAGATGTGGTGTTTTATTCGGAAAGCTTTTTTGAAGAGCTCTATCCACTGATTCAAGGTAAAAATATGTATGATGCAGCGCTAGCAGTAAATTATTGGTGCTTTTCGAAGGCAACTTATAAAAGTACCAGCGCAAGAACCATGTCACCCTTTACCATTATTAAAAATGCTTTTGGACGCTGTGGAGAGGAATCGGTGTTCCATGTAGCAGCATTAAGAAGTGTAGGAATACCCGCAAGACAAGGATACTCGATCAAATGGGCACATAGTGATGATAATCATGCATGGACAGAACTTATGGTAGATGGAACATGGTATTATACAGGTTCTTGTGAACCAGAGCCTATATTAGATCGAGGCTGGTTTACAGCACCGACTACAAGAGGTATGGCAATCAGAGCTAGAGTCTATGCAAGTGTGGTGAGTGATGCTGAAATTATTACCTCTACAGGAAATCAAGTAGAAATCAATACCTTGTATACGTATGCGGATGTGGTATCTAGAACAGTAAAAGTAGTAGATGGAAAAGGAGTTCCTGTTGAAGGGGCTATGGTTGCCTTCGAATTAGTAAACTATTCTATGGTAGGACCAATAGGGAGATATCAAACAGATGCAAATGGGGAAGTGAAATTTACCTCTGGTAGAGGCGATGCTATTGTTAGCGTTTCTCAAAATAATCTGTTGGTACACGACAAAATAGATATGCGAGAGACTGGTCTCTATACCATTATCTTAGATGAAAATTATAAGGCAAAGGAGAGTTTTGTTAGTATCGTATTGGTACCACCAGCAGAAAGAGCAGGGGCAGAAGTAGAACTATCTCAAGAACAAAAGTCAAATCATGAAGAGTGGAAAAACCAAGCATTGGCTACGAGGGAAGCTTATGAAGGCAGCTTTTTTACCGAGGAAACTGCTTTAGCTTGGGCCAAGGAGTTTTCGCCATATGAAGAAGTAATTGCAAAGGCTCTTGTGAATGCAAGAGGGAATTATTCAGAAATTCAAGCTTTTATCTTGGATGATAAAACACAATCTATGCTCGAAGACAAGGCAGCTTTATTATCTACCTTAGAATCGAAAGACTGTTCAGATATCACAGCAGAAATTATGTTAGAGCATGTAGTGGAAGCACAGGAGTTTAGAACAAGTTGTGATCGAAACTTGTATGTGGAACAAATATTAGCACCAAGAATTTTGCATGAAATGATTTCAGTTTATAGAGCAGATATTAAAAGTTTCTTTTCTGTAGATATGCAAGAATCTTTTAAAAAGAATCCTGCAGGAATCTATAGCTACATCCTAGATCATATAGAAGTAGTCAAGCAAGTGAATAATGCCTTTTTATATTCTAATCCAATTGGGGTCTTGGAATTAAAATATGCAAACGAAGCAAGTTGCAAAATCCTATTTGTAGCAATTGCTAGATCTCTAGGAATTCCAGCTTGTATCAATAAGGCAGATCAAAGTATTGAATATTACATTGGAGCTGAGAAAAATGTTATAGTATTTGGAAAAGGTGAAGTGCCAAAGACATCAAGGATTACCATAGAGGATGTGGAAAGGGAAGGCTTGGCTTATTATAAAAACTATTCGGTAGCAAGACGAGTAGAAAATGCATATGTCATGCTAAACTTTGCAGATGCTATTTGGGAGGATGGAAAAACCACCTACGAGGTAGAAGCAGGAGAATATCGCTTTGTGACTACAAAAAGAGAAGATAATGGGGCTTTACATGTGAACTTCTTTTATGCTACAGTAGGAGAAGACGAAAGTGTAAGTTTAAAGGTATATGTACCGAGTTTAGAAGCAAAGGAAAACTTAGCAATATTGGTGCCAGAGGTAGAACTTGAAAAAGTGCAAGGTGGTATTGTAAACTTGTCAAAATGTTTGGTAAAGGAAAAGCAAGTTCTTGCTTTCTTAGATGTAGACGGAGAACCAACACAGCATTTTATGAACGAGATGATAACAGATGCAAAAGCATTTTCTGAATTAGAGGGAGGCATTCATTTGGTATTAGAAAGTAAAGCAGATGTGGAAGAAGCAACCCTGAAGAAACTACTTGCAGCAGTGCCAAATATTCACTTATACGTGAACGAGAATAGAGACTATGTAAATGCTTTATTTGAAGCTTTTGACATGCCTGCAAAGAAATTGCCAATCGTAAGCGTGGTAACAGATCAGAGTATGGCAATCAATGCTTGGTCAGGCTACAGAGTAGGAATAGGCGCTTTTGTATTAAGAACGTAATAAAGAGAGGGAGATAGGAATGAGCAAAATTAAAGTAACAATATGGAATGAGTTTAGACATGAAAAAACAAATGAAACAGTAAAGGGGATTTACCCAGATGGTATGCATATGGAAATTCTTAGAAATTTAGAGCCAAATGCAGATTTTGAACTTCGTACAGCAGTATTAGATGATCCAGAGCATGGATTGACAGAAGAAGTATTGAATACTACCGATGTGTTAATCTGGTGGGGGCATATGGCACATGGAGATGTGCAAGATGAGATTGTAAATAAGGTATATCAAAGAGTTATGGATGGAATGGGGCTTATCGTTCTTCACTCAGGACATGCTTCTAAAATATTCAAGAAACTTTGTGGGACAAATGCGGATGAGTTAAAATGGAGAGACAAGGGCGAGAAAGAAAGACTTTGGGTTGTAGATCACAGTCATCCAATTGCACAAGGAATCAATGAATATATTGAGTTAGAAAAAGAAGAAATGTATGGGGAGCACTTTAATATTCCAAATCCAGATGAATTGATTTTTATTAGTTGGTTTGCAGGTGGTGAGGTATTTAGAAGTGGATTTACTCTAAATAGAGGATTGGGGAAAGTATTTTACTTTAGACCAGGGCATGAAACTTTTCCAACATTTAAAAACAAAGATATCATGAAAGTAATTGAAAATGCAGTTCGTTATGTAAAAGCAGATAGAACAGAAAAGCAAATTACTGGAATGGTAGACCCAATTGAAAATATAACATTTGAATAAGAATTTCTAAGACTAAAAAGGATCTCTTTGCCAGAAGTGGCAGAGGGATCCTTTTTAGTCATGTTTTTTATACCAGTTGTACTTTTCCGTCAGAATAAATAACAAGTTCTTTTCCTGCCTCTGTGCTTGGGCAAGAAATAACATAGGTTTTAGAGGTGGTTTCAATCTTATATGGAAGATCAGCCACTGATTTGTTGGCATCACTTGGTGCATGTTCTTTTAGTAGTTGTACTAAAGTATCTAGGCAAGTGGTATAAGTTCCGGTTTTCTCATATTGAATCGATTGTGCGTAATAGAGTTTACGAAGTTCGTACTTTCTCTTTTCATCCTCTGGTATTACTATAGTACTTAAATCTGTTGTTTCATCGACAAAGAAGACAAAGCCCCACATTTCAGGATAGTGAATATTAATCAGACCAGTTGGAGCCCATACCCAGTTATCTTCTGGTAAGAATGCGCCTGTTTCAGGATTTTTTCTCTTGATAAAGGTATTGTTTTCGATATCAATGGTCCATTGTACTCTAGAAAAGTTAACACGATAGAAGTCACCTGGGCTTGGTACGTTCTTATTATGAACTTCTGTGATCGCTTTGAATGGAATCACAACTTCTACGGACCAGCTCTTGTTATCTGCAGAAGGATTGTTGATTTCTCCGTCCACATAAACAGCAGTTTGAAGACCATTCATATCATAGCCGTTTAAGGCGCCACCATGATCTCTATAAGCTTTTGGCAAGAATAAGTCCCATACTGTGTTCAGTACATTCATTTCGAATTCGTAATATTGTTGTGTGTCGGAATCTGGGTCGATAAAGATTTCAAAGTCATTATCGTGGAAGATAACGCAATCTCTTTCTGTCAAATGCCCCCAAATTTCAGAACCATCTAATTTGGCAGCAAAATAGAAATTCTTGTCATCCCAAAGCATTTTTGCTTTTGTTAGGAAACGCGGTGCCTGCATATGCTTTCCTTCGATGTCTAAAAAGGCGTCAGTATAAGGTGCATCAGCCCAAAAATCTTTCTCGATATTGCCATCTAATGTAAATGGCTTGGTAGCTCTTTTGCATAGATAACTTGGTGGTGCAAAGTCTAAATATGGAATTGGAATCATAAGGATACCTCTCTTTATAAATTATTTACTTTGATAATATTACATCTACAACAAAATGTAAACAAAATGTTAACATAAAAATATTATTATTTATCATATTTGTAAGAAGTGCACGAAATAAATTTTGAAAGTTGTTACATTGTATGAGAAATGATGTTTTTTTGTTGACTGTATTTAATAAAGTATATTATACTGATGAAGTAATGTTAACGAAAATGTTATTAGGGAGGGCATTGTTATGATGCAAAAATGGTTTGAGGAGGCAAGACTAGGGATCTTTATCCACTGGGGGATTTATGCAGTAGGAGACGTTTCAGAATCTTGGTCTTTTCACAATGGAAATATTTCATATGAAGAATATATGAAGCAATGTGATGGTTTTACAGCGAGCAAGTTTGATGCTAAGAAATGGGCAGAACTATTCAAAAAAGCGGGAGCGGATTATGTAGTATTAACTGCTAAACACCACGATGGAGTGGCTTTGTTTGATACCAAATATTCTGACTTGAATGTAATTGAGAAAACACCAGCTAAGAGAGATTTGATTCAAGAATATACCAAAGCCATAGGCGAAGAGGGGATGAAGGTTGGCATCTATTATTCGTTGATCGACTGGTCGGATCCTAGATATCGTACGGTATATCCAGAAGGTGCTACCGTAGAAAGTTGTTTGAAGGACATTTATGCAACACCAGCAGGTGGACCTGAGAATCCAGAAATGTGGGAAGAATTTCTGGCCTTTAACAACAATCAATTAAAAGAACTTATGAGTAATTATGGAACAGTTGATTTACTATGGTTTGACGGAGACTGGGAGAGAAGCGCAGCACAGTGGAAGATGCCAGAATTTAGAGAGTATTTACATAGTTTAAATCCAAATGTAGTAATCAACTCTCGTATGCAAGGATATGGAGATTATGAAACTCCAGAACAAGGAATTCCAATCTATGGACCAAAAGGACAGTGGGAGTTCTGTACGACTATGAATACCTCTTGGGGATATCGCCCATCAGACAATGATTATAAGACGAGTAACCAAATTGTTAGAATGTTCTGTGATGTGATTACCCTAGGTGGCAAGATGTTGTTAGACATTGGACCAAAGGAAGATGGAACTATTGATGAAAGACAGGTTAAAATATTAGAAGATTTGGGAGAATTCATGGAAACCAATCTAGAAGCAATCAAAGGCTGTGATAAGGGATTGAGTTATCATCAATTCTTAGGTGGAAGTACTCTTTCGAAAGACAAAAAGACGATTTATTTATTTGTATATGATAAACCTTTAGAGAAGCTTTGTTTAAAGGGAGTGAAGACTCCAGTGAAGAAAGTTACGGTACTAGAAACAGGAAAAGAACTTGACTTTAGCTACACTGGTTCTCTACCTTGGAGTGGAATCCCTGGAACTCTTTGGATCGATGCAGCAAATATGGAATTAGGAAAATTTGCAACTGTATTGAAGGTAGAGTTAGAAGGTGAAATCACTTATAATTTAGGACATGGTGAAGTAGTAAGTAATAACGACTAATAAAAGCAGAGGTGGCTTATGAGCGATATATTAAAAGAGGTAGATGAAGTAGAAGAGATGATTGTAGATGGGGTTCATAATTATAGTACAGAAGACCAGTATGTAAGACCTACAGATCCAAGCGTATTAGAGAAGTTAGAGTGGTTTCAAGATCAGAAATTAGCACTTATGATGCATTGGGGACCGTATTGCCAGCTAGGACTTGTGGAATCTTGGGCACTTTCTGACGCAGACGGGGATTGGTCGAGACATCAATTGGACTGGGTTTCTGACACAGAAGAATTTAAAAGAGATTATTTTGATTTAAATAAGACCTTTAATCCTATTCGTTTCCAACCTAAGGCATGGGCAGATTTTGCCAAGGAAGTTGGGATGAAGTATATGATTTTCACAACCAAGCATCACGATGGTTTTTGTATGTGGGATACGAAATATACAGATTATAAGACTACAAATGAAGATTGTCCATTCCACAAGCATAAGTATGCAGATATTTGTAAACATTTGTTTGATGCATTTCGCGAAAATGGTCTTGGGATTGCAGCCTATTTTTCAAAGGCAGACTGGCATATAGATAGCTATTGGAAAGAGGGAGAAGAGAGAGGGACAAAAACCTCAAGAGGCCCTTCTTATAAACCAAGTGAGAGACCAGAAGTATGGGAAGAGTTTGTGACATTTACACAAAATCAAATCAAAGAATTAGGGACAGAATATGGCCCTTTGGATATTATGTGGTTTGATGCAGGTTGGGTTTGTGAATCGAATGGCCAAGATATTCGTTTGGGTGAAGTGATTGATGAGGTACGTAAAACTCAAAAGGGAATGTTGTGTGCAGATAGAACCATTGGAGGAGCATATGAAAATTATGTAACACCGGAGCAATGTGTTCCTGAACAGCCATTAAGCATTCCATGGGAAAGCTGTATTACCCTAGGAAATTCCTTTTCCTTTAATTATGAAGATGACTATAAGTCACCAAGGGAAGTAACACAACTATTGATTGATATTGTTGCAAAAGGTGGAAACCTAGCAATCAACGTTGGACCTCAGCCAGATGGAAGAATGCCAAAAGGTGCAATTAAGACACTAGAGGGAATGGGAGAGTTTCTTAAGATATATGGAGAAGGAATTTATGGCACTCGAGTATGCGCTCCGTATAAGAAAGAAAATATTGCATTCACGAAAAAGGGCGATACCGTATATGCCTTTGAAATGTTTGACTCTGAAACATCTACTGTACCAGAAACAGTGCTAATTCCATATCAAGGTGAAGTAAAGAAAGTGATATTACTAGGAGAAGAGAAGGAACTTTCTTATACAACTACAGCAGAAGGCATTCAAGTAGAAGTGCCACAAGGAAATGAAAATATAGCGCCTATGGCAGCGCCTGTGGCGCGTGTATATAAAATAATTTAATAAAAAGTTTGAGGAGAAATGAAATGAACAGAATCGTAGGATATGTAAACTACAGAGATTTTTTGACAATGGAGGAAGCTGACATCTTAGCTTTGGATGTAATTAACATTGCATTTGGTCAAATTAAAAATAACGAAATTACTTGGCCAGCTGCAAGCGAATGCCAAGAAGGGATCGCAAGATTACGTAAAGTAAATCCAGCAATTAAAGTATTATTATCTATTGGTGGATGGAGTGCTGGTGGTTTCTCAGAAACCTATTTGACAGAAGAAGGAAGAGAAGCCTTTGCTAATTCTTGTGTGAAAATAGTAACAGAGAACAACCTAGATGGAATCGACCTAGATTGGGAATATCCTTGTACTTCTCTAGCAGGTATTGGATCTGACTATGCAGATAAAGAAAACTATACTGCAGTTTGTAAGTTGATGAGAGAAAAGTTTGATGAAGTAAACAAAGATTACATGGTTACGATTGCAGCAGGTGGGGATACTTATTTTACCTTACAAGTTGATTTTGTAGAGTTAAGCAAGTATTTAGATTATGTACAATTAATGACTTACGATTTACAAGGTGGATTCCAAAAAGTGACAGGACATCATGCAGCTTTATACCAAGGTAGAACAAACCTATATGATGTATGTGTGGACAAAGCAGTTCGTGTGTTCCATGCAGCTGGTGTACCAATGGAGAAATTAATCGTAGGATATCCATTCTACTCTCGTAAATGGGATGGGGTAAAAGAGCAATATGGAAGAACAGGATTAGGAATCGAAGCAGATACTGTAGGTGGATATGGACCAGATTATGGTGAATTAGTAGCGAATTATGTAAATAAAAACGGCTATGTTCGTCATTGGGATAACGAAGCAAAGGCACCATATTTATTCAATGGATCTACACTAATTAGTTATGAAGATGAAGAAAGTTTAAATATTAAATTAGACTATATTAAAGAAAAGAATTTGGGCGGAATTATGTTCTGGGAATACAAATGTGATCCTACAAGAACATTGTTAGCTGCTATGGCAAAGGGATTAAAGTAATGACTATGTTTTCGGATAAATTAAAACAGTTTGCTAGCAAGAGTTATGCAGAAAGAAAGCAATATTATACAGCTATTATGGCTGATCTAGAAGCAGGATTTGCAACTTGTTCAGAGGATGAAGTGGTTCTAATGGAATTTTTCTATGGAACTATGCCTGTTCGTGATGCAGGGGAATATGAATTTTCGCTATTATTAGCTTATGTAAAGCATGCGATACGCTTACGTAAGGAAGTGGAATGGTGTAGAACTTTACCGGAAGATATCTTTGTACACTATGTACTGTATTATAGAATTAATTCCGAAGATATCAGTGATAGCAGAGAATTGTTCTATGATAGTATCATAGATAGGGTGAAAGACCTATCTATGGAAGAAGCTGTATTTGAAGTGAATTATTGGTGTGCAGAGCATGCCACCTATGAGGCAGCAGATATGAGAACCGCATCTCCACTAACCTTGTTACGCGCAGGGAAAGGACGTTGTGGAGAAGAATCTACCTTTACCACACATGCTCTTCGTAGTGTAGGAATTCCAGCACGTCAAATCTATGCACCAAGATGGGCACATTGTGCCGATAATCATGCTTGGGTAGAAGTTTACATGAATGGAGCTTGGGAATTTTTGGGAGCTTGTGAGCCAGAAGCGATTATGAACAAAGGGTGGTTTATTGACCCTGCAAATCGTGCTATGTTTATCCATTGTTTGAAGTTTTCTAACTATGAAGATGGGCTTGTAGAAGAGTTTTTAGATCAAGATCAAGCGATTGTATATTCTAATGTAACAAAACATTATGCACATGCAAAACCACTTACCATTACCGTGCTAGATCAAGACCAAAAGCCGGTAGATGGTGCAAAAGTAGCAATTGAAGTGTTAAATATGTCAGAGTATTTTCCAGTTGCTGAAGTTTTGACAAAAGCAGATGGTAAGGCAAGCATTAGTCTTGGATATGGAGATACAAAAGTAAGAGCTTACAAAGGAGATGTATTTGGAGAGGCCTATGTCTCTACTACAAGCAGTGATGAAGTAAGTATTACTTTGGGTAAGTGTGAAAGCTGGAGAGAGTCTTCTTGGGAAGAGACAAGGTTAGTAGCACCTGTTATCCATCCAGTTCGTAGCTTGGTGGAAACCAAAGAACAAGAGGAAGGAAATGCCGCAAGAATAGCACAGGCAAATACCATTCGTGAAGCACATTTTGCACAGGTACGCTCGATGTATTCTGTGGATGACTTCTTTGTAGAGAAAAACATTCCAGTGATTGCTGGAGAAAACCTAGATGAGTTAACAAGCTTTTACCAAAAAAATGAAAATCCTAAACGAAAAGCAATCTTAAATCACCTAGCTGTGAAGGATTATAAAGATGCCAAGGCAGATGTATTAGAAGACTTTGTGGGCCAAGAAAATACAGGATACGATGCAGAAATCTTTGAAAGATTCGTGCTAGCTCCAAGAATTTTCTTTGAACCTTTAAGCCCATATAAGAGCTTTATTTGTTCTTACTTTAGTGAAGAACAAAAGCAGCAATTTATTGCAAATCCAGAAAGCATTCGAGATTTTATCGAAGAACATATTGCATATGATTCTACCACAGATTATAATACCATTGTGGCAAGTCCTATTGGTTGTTTGAAAATGAAACATGGAAATGAGAATGCAAAGAAGATTTTGTTTGTGGCAATTTGCCGTAGTTTGGGCATACCAGCTAGATTAAATCGCTCAACAATGGAAACAGAATTTTATCAAAATGGTAGTTTTGTGACCAAGGAAAAGACTGCAACTTTGAAACTAACAGCAGCAGAAGGTGATGAATGGAACTATTATCAAAATTGGTCTCTTGGAAAATTAGAAGGAACTAAGTTTGAATCCTTACACTGTTATATGCAACCATTCGAAGATGGAGTATTTTTACTAAATCTAGAAGCAGGTATCTATAGAATTGTAGTTAGTAGCCGTCATCCAAATGGAAATCAGCAGACTGCTTCTTATGTATTTAAGTTAGAACAAGAAGAGATAAGAGAAATTCCTTTATATAAAGTTGTGAATAAAGAACATGATACCAAGTTTGAAATTCCAGATTTCGACTTAGAAGATGAGTCAGGGGCAAGGGTGAAGTTTTCATCATTAGCAGTTAATAATGTGGATAGCTTTGTATTCTTAGGAGTAGGGCAAGAACCTACAGAACATGTATTCAATGAATTACTAGAAATGCAAAATCAATGGAATGAAGAGGGGATGGAATTAATCGCCATCTTAAGAACACCAAAAGATTTAGAAAATAGAACACTTCAAAAAGTGTTACAGGCAGTAAATGGAATTCATATTTATTTTGATTGTGACAATGCAGTGCAGCTTGTAAGTGAAGCAGCAGGAGTGGATGCGAATCGCTTACCTGTACTAGTGGTTGCAAAGGATACGGTTACTGGTTTATATTCCTCGGCAGGATATAATGTAGGAAGTGTACGAGTAGTACAAAAAATTATGGAAGAGAACAGTTGAAAAAGAAGCTGATGCTATCTTTTTTCAACAGAGGAACAGATGAAAAAAGAAAGTAATTTAATGACAAGCGGAAGTATTGCAAAAGTAATGATTCAGTTTACGATTCCCATTATCTTGGGCAATCTTTTCCAACAGTTGTATAATGCAATTGATGCCATTATTGTAGGAAATTACATTGGCAGCAATGCCCTAGCAGCGGTTAGCTCGTCAGGAAATTTAATCAACTTATTAATAGGACTCTTTCAAGGAGTAGCATTAGGAGGCGGTGTTATCATTGCCTCCTATTTTGGAAAAAAAGACTATGAAAAACTAGAAACTAGCGTGCACACTACGGTCACAGCTGGTTTCTTTTTGAGCTTAGCATTAACCATAATAGGTGTATTGTGTGCCCCGATTATTTTGGTCTGGATGGGAACACCTGCGGATGTGTTGCCAGAATCGATTGGCTATTTTAGGGTTTATTTTAGTGGTTCCATAGGTTTTGTTATGTACAATGTATTTGTAGGCGTGTTGCGAGCAGTAGGAGATAGCAAGAGGCCGCTGCAATATCTGATGATTTCAGCTGGATTAAACTTAGTTTTGGATGTATTTTTTATTGCCATTCTAGGCTTAGGGGTAGAATTTGCAGCCTTGGCAACTGTGATATCCCAGTTAGTAAGTGCAGGATTATGCTTCTTACGACTACTGAAAACAGAAGATGTATATCGGCTTCAGATAAAGAAGCTGAGAGTCGATGGACCTATGTTACTCAAGATATTAAGAATAGGGATCCCTTCTGGGATACAGCAATCTATTATATCCCTTGCTAATGTAGTGGTACAAAGCAATGTGAATTCCTTTGGTGCGTTGGCCATGGCAGGTCTGGGTTCTTATGCCAAGCTAGAAGGCTTTGTCTTCTTGCCGATTATGAGTGTTGGAATGACAGTGACTACCTTTATTAGTCAAAACTTGGGGGCAGGAGAGACAGAAAGAGCGAAAAAAGGAGCAGTATACGGTGTGATTAGTACCGTTATAATGGCTCAATTAGTGGGCTTGGTCCTGTACTTTTTCGGGGAGCATTTTATGGTAATCTTTGATAGCAATCCAGAAGTAATTGCCTTTGGTATGGGAAGAGCAGAAGTGGCAAGTTTGTTCTATATGCTCTTAGCTTTTTCACATAGCATGGCAGCTGTATATCGAGGGACAGGGAATACTTTTATGCCAATGTTGGTGATGGTAATATGTTGGTGTGTGATTCGAGTGACCATCTTGAACGTCGTAATGGCATTCGAACATGATATTTGGATTGTATATTGGGTATATCCAATCACCTGGTCATTGAGCTCTTTGGTGTATGCTTTGAACATTAAAAGAATCAATTGGAATAAATTAAGTGGAGAAAAATAAGAAAATGAATCAATCATATTATGATTTTGTTGTAGCAAATTCTTACATTCGAGAAGCTGGAACAGAAGGTGAATTTAGAGCAAAGGGTAGAATTGTACAGGAGTTAGAAGCAATGGGCCTACCAGTAGAATTACAAGACTTTAGCTTTCCTTATAGCGAAGTGGTAGAAGAACAACTAGATATTCTTGTCCCTTACAATAAAAATATAAAGGTTGCAGCATACTTACATTGTAAAAATGCAGCAGAAGTAGAAGCTAAAATTGTGTATGTTGAGGAAGGCAGTGATTTTGCACTATCACTAGCCAAGGGTTGCATTGCCTTGATGAATGGGAAAATGAATCGAGACTTACATGATAGAATGATAAAAGCAGGTGTATTAGCTTATCTTAGTATCACAGGGAGTCCTATTGATGGGCTGGAAGATCAAGATCCAATTCGCTGTGAATGTAGAGGGAAATGCACGGAATTGCCTGGTGCTAGCATTCATTATAAGGATGCAAGAGAAATCATAGAGGCAGAAAACGTGGTAGGCCGATTGAGGGTAGAGCAAAAGAAGATTACAAGAAACTCTAGTAATGTGATAGCAAGTTTAGAGGGGAGCGAGTACCCACAAGAAGTATTGGCTATCACAGCTCATTATGATTCCGTTCCTCAAGGTCCTGGTGCCTATGATAATTTATCTGGGGTTGCTATCGTCCTTGGCTTAGCTGCTCATTTTAAAGAGAATAGACCAAAAAGAAGTATTAAGTTTATCTTGTTTGGTGCAGAAGAAGTAGGATTAAAGGGAAGTAGAGCTTTTTGTAGTGAATATAAAAATAACTTAGATCAATATATATTTTGTTTAAATGTAGATTTAGCGGGACAAAGTATTGGCTGTCATAGTATGGGAGTTACAGCAGATATTTCATGGCATGCGAAAATAGACCAGTTACTAAAAGAGGCAGGACTGATTAGTTATGTGGTGCATGATGTATGTTCAAGCGATTCGAATAGCTTTGCTGTTTGTGGTGTGCCAGCACTGACATTAAACAGAAATGGCTTTGGCATGCATACAAGACATGATATCGCTGAATTTATTTCAAAAAAAGCATTGATAAGTGGCCAAAATATCATTATAACAATTGCAAAATATATAGTGTTAACAGATATTTTAGAAATGAAACCCAATGTTCCTGAAGAATTTACAAACAAATTAAAGAATTACTTTGGTGTGAAATAGTTTATCTTAAATTGTATCTTAGTACTAGACATAGGTTACAAAAATCAGTATAATGTATCTGTATAGAGAAAATTTAAGAAGAAAGGAAGCGTTTATGCAACAAGACAGGTCTGTAATGAGAGCCTTAGCTATGGTAGGGCAATTTGGTATCAATATGCTTGTTCCTATTGCCATGTGTTCATTTATTGGGTATGGAATAGATCGATTGCTAGAAACGTCTTTTTTTGTCGTTATTTTGTTCTTTGTTGGAGCCTTAGCCGGTGGTAGAAATGTATATATCTTTGCCAAGAAGGTATACGATTCTGATGAAAGAAAGGGAAAATCTCATGTTAGCAGGATTAAAGAGAATAAATAAAACTCTGCTAGAGATGCAAATCGGGATTTTGATTTATGCCACGATAGGGCAAGTGATTATAGGTATAGTACCAGGCGAATTCTTATTCATGAGCCTAGGTTGGTGGATTGGAATTATACTATCTCTTATGACTGCTTATCATATGTGGTGGAGCCTCGATAGAGCGTTGCGTTTTGGGCAAAGGGCTGCAGTAAAGGTTGCGGTCACACACAATATATTGAGATATTTATTTGTGGTTATAGTGATGGTTATAGTAATGGTTTTACAAATTGGTGACCCACTTATGGGGGTGATTGCTCTCTTTTCACTAAAAGCAGGAGCATATTTACAACCGCTGGTTCACAGAATTTTAAATAAAACAAATAAATAAAGGAGGTGACTATATGGGAAACGGTATGTTGTTGTCTGCAGATATTGACTTTATGATTCATGGAGTATTTTCCTATGAATTGTTTGGCGAAACTGTTTGGATTACTACATCGCATCTGAGCACATTAATTGTATTATTTGCTTTAGTTATTTTTGCTATTGTAGTAAAGAAACGAATGAGCAAAGCAACGGATGTTCCCACGGGACTACAAAATGTAGTGGAAATGATTGTCGAGTTACTAGATGGAATTGTTAAGACAGGAATGGGTAAAAGTGCAAGAAAGTTCATGAATTATATCGGAACAATCTTTTTGTTTATCCTAATCAGTAATATATCGGGATTGTTTGGTCTACGACCGCCAACCGCCGATTTTGGTGTTACCTTACCCCTAGGTTTAGTAACATTTACACTGATTCATTTTAACAAATTTAAGCACAAGAAAGTCAAGGGAGTGTTACAAGAATTGTGCGAACCATGGCCGATTTGGGCTCCAATTAACATCATTGGTTATGTAGCAGTGCCAATTTCATTATCGCTACGTCTATTTGCCAATGTTTTGTCTGGAACCGTTATGCTTGCATTAGTATATGGATTATTAAGTATTTTTGCAACAGCCTGGCCGGCAGCGTTACACGTTTATTTTGATTTATTTTCAGGAGCAATTCAAACATACGTATTTTGTATGTTAACTATGACGTATATTTCAGATGCCATTGGCGCTGAATAATATATTATTATTTAATTTTCTATATTTTTAAGGAGGATACAAAAATGGAATACAATGAGAATTTTATATTGGGAATGTCAGCAGTAGGAGCTGGTTTAGCAGTAATCGCAGGTATTGGACCTGGTATTGGACAAGGAATTGCAGCTGGACATGCAGCTTCAGCAGTAGGTCGTAACCCAGGAGCAAGATCAGAAATCACATCTACTATGTTATTAGGTCAAGCGGTTGCGGAAACAACAGGTTTATATGGTCTTTTAGTTGCGATGTTACTATTGTTCGTAAAACCTTTAATGCCTTAATTCTAAGAGGGAGTAACCCAAAATAAATGAAAGGAGGCAAAGGTAACTGATGAGCATATATAAGAACATTATGTTCTTAACAATGGAGCCAAGACTTTTTGATTTGGATCTCCAACTGTTAAATGATGTTATAATAAATTTAGTTGCAATTTTAGTGTTATTTGGCATCTTAAGTTATTTTCTTTTTGAGCCAGTTCGTAATATGCTTCAAAAGAGGCAAGATAAAATCGAAACTCAATTGAATGAAGCGGCAGCAGCAGAAGCAGATGCAGCTACATTGAAGAGCGAGTATGAAGGCAAAATTGCAAATATCGATCAAGAAGCAGAGGCTATTTTGAGTGAGGCTAGAAAACTTGCACTTGCTAGCGAGAATCAAATTATTGCAGAAGCAAAGGAAGAAGCACATCGCATTATGGAACGTGCAAAAGTGGAAGCAGAATTAGAAAAAGCTAAGCTTGCAGATGAAGTGAAGAAAGAAATGATTTCTATCGCATCTGTGATGGCAGGCAAAGTGGTATCAGCAAGTATGACAGAACAGATTCAAGATAGTTTAATTGATGAAACTTTGAAGGAAATGGGTGAGGGCACATGGCTAAGCTAGTTTCTAAAACATATGGCGATGCCTTGTTTGGGCTCGCAATGGAAGATAATAAGATGGACTTACTATATACAGAGTGTAAGTCGATTATGTCTATTTTAGATGAAAATCCTGATTTTTCTAATTTAATGAATCATCCAAAGATAGCAAAGGAAGAAAAAGTATCGGTAGTAGAGGCAGTATTTAAAGGTCGTGTGTGTGATGAGCTAACAGGATTTATTGTTCTCTTAATCCAAAAGGATCGATACAGTGATCTAGATGCTATTATGGAATTTTTTATTGACAAAGTAAAAGAAGAGAAGAAAATAGGCGTAGCAACAGTTACAACAGCTGTTGCATTAGACAAAGAAGCGAGAACTAAAATCGAAAAGCGTTTATTAGAAACAACCCAATACATCAGCATGGAAATGACTTATCTAGTAGATGAGTCTTTGATTGGTGGAATGGTGATTCGAATTAAAGATCGTGTAGTAGATAGTAGTGTAGCTTCGAAAATAAATGAAATCAAAAAGCAGTTGATGAAAATTCAGCTTGGCTAATGGAAAGAAAGGTGCGTAAGATCCATGAATTTAAGACCAGAAGAAATAAGTTCAGTAATAAAGGATCAGATCAAGAGATATGCTGCTGACTTAGAAGTATCAGATGTTGGTACTGTTATTCAAGTAGCGGATGGTATTGCTCGTGTACACGGACTTGAAAATGCAATGCAAGGAGAACTTTTAGAGTTCCCTAATGAAGTATTCGGTATGGTTATGAACTTAGAAGAAGATAACGTAGGTGCGGTTCTTCTTGGAAACCATAGCAATATTAATGAAGGTGATACTGTAAAGACAACAGGACGTGTAGTAGAAGTTCCTGCTGGTGATGCATTGTTAGGACGTGTAGTGAATGCTCTTGGTCAACCGATAGATGGAAAAGGTCCTATTCAAACAGATAGGTTCCGTAAAGTAGAAAGAGTAGCAAGTGGTGTTATTACTCGTAAATCAGTAGACACTCCTTTGCAAACAGGTATTAAAGCGATCGATGCCATGGTTCCAATTGGACGTGGACAACGTGAGCTTATTATCGGAGACCGCCAAACAGGTAAAACTGCGATTGCGCTAGATACCATCATTAACCAAAAAGGTCAAAATGTAAAATGTATCTATGTAGCAATTGGACAAAAGGCATCTACTGTTGCGAACATTGTAAAAACGTTAGAAGAATTTGGTGCGATGAGCTATACCACTATAGTAGCATCTACAGCTTCCGAGCTTGCACCACTTCAATATATTGCACCATACGCAGGTTGTGCGATTGGGGAAGAGTGGATGGAAAATGGCGACGATGTACTCGTCATCTATGATGACTTAAGTAAACATGCAGCAGCATACCGTACCCTATCACTATTACTTCGTAGACCACCAGGTCGTGAGGCTTATCCTGGGGATGTCTTCTACTTACACTCTAGATTATTAGAGCGTGCTGCTAGAATGAGCGAAGAATACGGCGGTGGCTCATTAACAGCTCTACCTATTATTGAAACACAAGCTGGCGACGTTTCTGCCTATATTCCAACCAATGTAATTTCTATTACAGATGGACAGATTTATTTGGAATCAGAGATGTTTAATGCTGGTTTTAGACCTGCGGTAAATGCTGGTTTATCCGTATCACGTGTAGGTGGTGCGGCACAAATTAAAGCTATGAAGAAAATTGCTGGTCCGATTCGTACAGAGTTAGCTCAGTATAGAGAGTTGGCTGCTTTTGCTCAGTTTGGTTCTGAACTTGATGCAGATACAGCACAAAGACTTGCACAAGGTATTCGAATCAAAGAGATTCTAAAGCAACCTCAATATAAGCCAATGCCAGTACAATACCAAGTAATTATTATTTATGTTGCTACAAACAAGTATTTACTTGATGTAGCTGTAGGCGATATTACTAGATTCGAAAAAGAATTTTTCGAGTTCTTAGATATGAAGCATGCAGAGATACCAAATGCAATCAAAGAGGAAAAAGTGATTTCAGAAGCTACAGAAGAAAAATTAAAAGCAGCTATTGCTGAATT
Source organism: uncultured Lachnospiraceae bacterium (assembly GCA_964369945.1). Lineage (GTDB taxonomy): Bacteria > Bacillota > Clostridia > Lachnospirales > Lachnospiraceae > RGIG6307. Next base: position 2,735 of record CAYJHO010000025.1, on the reverse strand, counting down.
TAAGTTACAATTCAAATAAAATAAAGAAAGTAGGTAAACGATTATGGCATCTATGCGTGACATAAAAAGACGTAAAAGTAGTGTACAAAATACGCAACAAATTACAAAAGCCATGAAACTTGTTTCTACTGTTAAATTGCAAAGAGCAAAATTGCGTGCTGAGCAATCTAGGACTTATTTTAATTGTATGTATTCAACTGTTTCTTCTATGTTGGCAAAGGCTGTAGGGGTGAGTCACCCTTATCTTGATGCACCGTCCAATACGAAAAAGGCAGTAGTAGTCATTACTTCGAATAGAGGTTTGGCTGGTGGATATAACTCAAACATTGTGAAGCTAATCACCCAAGGTGAATTAAAGGACGAATGTTTGGATATCTATGCCATTGGGAATAAAGGACGCGATGCATTAAAAAGAGCGGGTCATGAAATTAAAGCCGATTTTGGCGATTTAAGTGAAGATCCATCTTTTGAAGAAGCAAGAAAAGTAACAAGAATGTTATTAGAAGCATTTTCTAAAGGTGAAATCGGAGAAATTTATTTAGCCTATACGGGATTCAAGAATACGGTTACCCATGAACCTACTTTGATTAAACTCTTACCAGTAGAAATCGAAGTAAAAGAGGAAAGTGGCATTCCGGTAGCTCCTATGAACTTTGAGCCAGAGGAAGAAGAAGCAATTGAGTTGATTGTACCAAAATATATTACAAGTCTAGTGTTTGGTGGATTGGTGGAAAGCGTTGCCAGTGAAAATGCGGCAAGAATGCAAGCCATGGATTCTGCAACAAACAATGCACAAGATCTTATTAGTGGTTTAACACTTATGTATAATAGAGCCCGTCAAGGTGCTATTACACAAGAACTAACAGAAATCATTGCAGGTTCAGAAGCAATTAGCTAATGACTTGTTAGAAATTTGAGAGGACAATAGAAATGGCAGATTTAAATAAAGGGAAAGTTACCCAAATTATCGGTGCCGTACTTGACGTGAAGTTCAGCGAAGGAAAGCTTCCTGAAATCAATGAGGCAATTCAGGTTGGTACTGCTGATGATTCTACTTTAGTAGTAGAAGTAGCTCAACATTTAGGTGATGATACTGTAAGATGTATTGCCATGGGACCTACAGATGGTTTGGTAAGAGGAATGGAAGCTGTTGCAACAGGAAAACCAATCTCGGTACCAGTAGGAGAAAATACTCTAGGTCGTATGTTCAACGTACTAGGTAATCCTATTGATGCAAAGCCAGTTCCAGAGGGTGTAGGTTATGAACCAATCCATAGATTGGCACCAGCATTTGAAGAGCAAGCTACAGAAACAGAATTATTAGAAACAGGAATTAAAGTTATCGATTTACTTTGTCCGTACCAAAAAGGTGGTAAAGTAGGTCTTTTTGGTGGTGCTGGTGTAGGTAAAACAGTACTAATCCAAGAGTTAATTCGTAATATTGCAACTGAGCATGGTGGATACTCTGTATTCGCAGGTGTTGGAGAGCGTACACGTGAAGGAAATGACTTATACCATGAAATGAAAGAGTCAGGAGTTATTGACAAAACTACCATGGTATTTGGTCAGATGAATGAACCACCAGGTGCACGTATGAGAGTTGCACTTACTGGACTTACTATGGCAGAGCATTTCCGTGATAAAGGTGGAAAGGATGTCTTATTATTTGTTGATAATATCTTCCGTTTCACACAGGCTGGTTCCGAGGTATCGGCGCTATTAGGTCGTATGCCATCAGCCGTTGGTTATCAACCAACACTTCAAACTGAGATGGGTGTTCTTCAAGAGAGGATCACTTCTACTAAGAATGGTTCTATTACATCAGTTCAAGCAGTTTATGTACCAGCCGACGACTTAACTGACCCAGCTCCAGCAACTACATTTACTCACTTAGATGCAAAGACAGTATTATCTCGTGCAATTGTAGAGCAAGGAATCTACCCAGCAGTAGATCCACTTGAGTCTTCTTCTAGAATCCTTGATCCAAGGGTAGTAGGGGATGAGCACTACGAAGTAGCACGTGGAGTACAAGAAATTCTTCAAAAATACAAAGAATTACAAGATATTATTGCTATTCTTGGTATGGATGAATTGTCTGAAACAGATAAGTTGGTAGTATCTCGTGCTAGAAAGGTACAAAGGTTCTTATCTCAACCTTTCTTCGTAGCAGAGCAGTTCACTGGAATGGACGGTCAATATGTTCCATTAAATGAAACCGTTCGTGGGTTTAAGGAAATTATTGAAGGTAAACATGATAGCGTACCAGAAGGTCTTTTCCTAAGCGCAGGTAGTATTGATGATGTATTAGCCCGTATGAAGTAGTGGGTGGCGGTATGAAAAATTTTAAATTAAGGATTATCACACCAGAGAGAGTTTTTTTTGAAGATGAAGCGTATATGGTAGAATTTAATACAGTGGAAGGTGAAATCGGGGTATTGGCAGATCACGTACCTTTAACTACGATTATTCAACCTGGAATTCTTACTATTCGTATGGAAGATAAATCTGTGGAAGCAGCACTTCACGATGGATTTGTAGAAATACTACCAGATTCTGTTACCATCTTAGCTGAAATTATTGAATGGGAACATGAAATTGATTTTGAGCGTGCCCTAGAGGCGCTAGAGCGTGCGAAATCAAGAGTAGGTTCTAGTACACCAGAAACAGATGTTGCTCGCGCCCATACAGCTCTACAAAGAGCTATGGCTCGTATGGCATTAAAAGATAATAAATAA
>CAYJHO010000024.1:23226-26365 GCA_964369945.1 uncultured Lachnospiraceae bacterium | reverse complement strand
AAAAACCACTCAAAAAGAAAGGCCTTTGTGTACCAGTTAGGGACACAAAAGCCTTTCTTCTATGGATTAATTAAAGTAATAGAATAGCCTTCAATTCGATCATTATGTAATTCTAAATCATCACAATCCACTAACTTTTTTCTCAGCCTAGACATTTGCGACCAAAGTGCTCGACAATCATCACTAGCGGGTTGTTTCCACACCTTTTCGTAGAGTTCTTCAGAACTTAAAGAGAGGCCAGTGTTTTGTACTAAAAGAAGTAATATAGCGTATTCTTTTGGGGAGAGTTGTAAATCATCTCCGTAGAGAGTAGCTTGCATTGCTGTTAAGTCAAAACTTAGAGGCCCTAGCGTTAGAGTATCGCTGATACTAGTACTTGTGGAGCTTCTTCTTAGAATACTTTCAATGACTGCTACAAATTCATCATAATCATAGGGTTTTGTCATATAGTAATCACCACCACTATTGAGCCCTGCAATTCTATCATCTAATTGAGTTTTACCACTGAGAAATATAACAGGAACTTGTAAAGTCTTACGTAATTTCTTACAAAAGTTAACTCCATTTCCATCTGGTAACATGACATCTAATACAATCAAATCAGGTGTGTGCTTCTTGAGTTGTTCTGAAGCCTCTGCTAAGGTTTCCGCAGAAAGAATTTCGAATCCTTTTCGTTGCAGCTTACGGATATTAAAACCTAATAGTCTTACATCATCTTCAACTAATAAAATACACTTGTTCATAACCACATTCTCCTTATTGTTTTAATATTACTAGTACAGTAGTACCGATTCCTTCAGTACTTTCTATTTTCATATTTCCTCCGTGAGCAAATATAATTTGATGGCATCCATAGAGACCAATTCCACCACGATAGCCATGAGGGCCATTATTAATAAAGCCTTTGGTTAATTTATTAACTACGTTTTGTGTCATACCAGCACCTGTATCCTTTACTTCAATCATTTGAGAATCATGCTCTTTGAAAAGGGTAATGGTAATGGTACCATTTTGCGTATAGCGTACTGCATTCGATAGCAGATTCAAGATTACCTGTTGAATTCGCTTACGGTCTACCATAATATCTGGTAGATGCGGGGAAAAGTTGAAAATAACCTCTATATTGGCGTCTGCAATTTGGTTTTGGTATAGCTTCACCGTTGCCTGAACAATAGAACTAAGTTGTTCAGGTGCTTTTTCTAATGGAAGCCTACCTGATTCAATAGCAGTTACATCCAATAAATCAAAAATAGTTTCATTCAATTCTGTCACAGCTCGAATGATCAGCTCTTGATCATCCCGAATGATATCATACATATCAGGGTCATTGTCCTCTAGAACCTCTAGGGTTTCGCTAGCACCTCCTCGAATTACAGTTAAAGGTGTTTTAACTTCGTGGGCGATGATGGACATAAATTCTGATTTTAACTTTACGAATTTTTCTAATTCTTCTGTTTTAATTTTCGTGCTTCTCTCTGCTTCTGTCGCTTTTTGAACCCAACGGATGGTAGTGCAGAAGAGGGCGATCATGTTCATAAATGCAAAAATAAGCATAGAAACTTCAGTCAAGGAACTGTATGGAGCAAAAAGCTGAGGGTTTTGATAGTAGATAGCATCATAGATAGCTGCAGTGAAAAACACAAAGGAAGCAATCGATATAATAACTTCTTCTATTAATAACATTTTCTCATGCTTTCTCCTTAATAAGTAGAGAACAATCATGGAAGCAATTGCAGCAACAATAATGGTATAAAAAATATAAAATACTAATAAGAAATTTGACATAGAAACTGTGTCACCAAAACAAAAATAGATGCCGATGGAAATAAAAATCATGTTTAAGGCATATGCAAATTTCTTGTTCATTAGACCTGGGAGTTGATGATACAAGAGCATCATCAGACAGTAGCCAGTTAATGGTAATGAAATATACTCTAATCGAAAGGCAGTGTACCAATCTAAATCAGGAATCAGATGATACAAAACCCTTGTGCCTGTTAATCCATAGCGGATCGACCAAACGAGACACAATAAAGAGAATAAAAGGTTGGTATCTTTGTGCTTTAGTAGAATCCCTAGTAGAAAGTGAACACAACATAAGCAGAGTAAAATCCCGATTGTTAAAGCTTCTGTATAACTGATAATATTAAAATAACTAGAAATAAGATCAGGATGTCCAATATGGATATCGCTATAGGAACTAGAAGATCTATGTACAAAGTTACTTCCTTGTATTACGATTTCTAGCAGATTCTCTTCCGCGTAGCTATCCATATAGAGAATTCTAAAGGCTGGATGGAAAGTTTCTGCTTCTAAAGAGGGAATTCCACTTTGTCCTTCGAAAACACCATTGATATATACTTTTCTAGAGTATTCCCCTGCAACCACTGTGGTATATTCAAAATCATTGGGCATGATTGCCAAAACCCGCGCCGTTCTACCTGTATTAAAATCAGAGGGGTTGCTTGCTACAAGCTCTGATTTTCTATCTTCAAGTTGGGAAGGTGTTAGTAAGGCTCCTTCAATATGAGCTACATTTCCTGTTAAAAAAGCAATGCTGCTCGTAAAGTCAATTTGAGATAAGTCGTAGATTCCGTTTTCTGATTCTACCGTTACAACATCGATTAGGGTATCACGATAACCTGTTCGAACGAACCAAATAAATAAACTGACCAAAATTAAGAGAATAGTTAATGGTAATATAGTTTTTTTGTCAAAATTGGAATACATTGCAGTGCTCCTTTTAAAATTTTATAGATATAGTTTACCTTATAAATATAAGAAATGCAATCATGGAAGTGATATACATTGACTTCATGTGCATATTTACGTATAATTATGCAGAAATGATAGCGAATGTAGAATATGAATGGAAAATCAAGATGAAAAGTTTAAAGACTTGCCACGCCCAAAGGAAAGTGTAGCAGAGCTTGCGTTTCGAGGGTTAGAGCGTTACATGGGAAAAGAATTTTTTGCAGTTTCTTCAACCGAACTAGGAGGATTGAATACAGCAGAGGCATTACATATCGCTTGTGTACTAGGCTTGCCACTTGCCGATGCAGATCCAGCAGGACGTTCCGTACCAGAACTTCAACATAGTACTTACTATATTAAAGGGGTTCCGATTGCACCCATGGGA
>CAYJHO010000024.1:7132-23126 GCA_964369945.1 uncultured Lachnospiraceae bacterium | reverse complement strand
TGGGAGCAATCAGCTATGCAAGAAGAATTGGTGAAATTCTTAGAGAGACAAGAAAAGCAAAAGGTGATGTTGCAAAAGAAATTGCAAATGCTATGGGAGGTGCGGTTTTATTCAAAGGAATTGTGCAAAGTATGCCTTGGGAATTAGAGGGTGGATTTAATTATGGAGAGATTGTCTTAAAGGGAATCGACGAGTATGTATGCGATGAGTATAAAATCTGGTTTAAGAATGAAAATCTAATTTCTTACAGAAACGGGAGCATTGATATTACCTGCCCGGATTTGATTTGTGCCTTTGATGATACAGGAGAACCAGTTACAAATCCCGATGCTAAAATAGGAAGTAAAATGACAGTGATTGTATTGCCAGCGCCAGAAATTTGGAAAACCAAAGAAGGTTTAGACTGTTTTGGTCCTAGAAGCTTTGGTTTTGATGTAGATTATGTTCCCTTTAAAAAAGATTGACGAAATAGCAAGATATTGTTACAATAATAGTACCAAGAGTTACTAAGGCTTTTTCGAAAGGAGAATCGTATGGACGCATTATCTTCGTATATGGCAAGTACCCATGCGGCCTTGCTGCAAACCATGTCCGTAGCAGTAGCAGATATGGCTATCAATGGGACAGCAAATCAAATGTCTGGCATGATGAATGAAATGCTAGATTCGGTACAAACAGTACAACAACAGGCACCAGCAGTAGATGGAGTAGGTCAGAATCTAGACGTAAGAGCATAAAGAATGGTAATTGATTACCAAGAGAAAAGGATGTGGTCAAAGCAGAGGCGATGGCACATCCTTTTTTGCAAAAAAAATAATTTGACCTTTTTTATAATAATGGTAAAATGTAGATAGTAAAAGCTAGGAGGCAATTATGGATAAAGGCGTAGGGTACATTTTAGAGGTTGCCCGTTGTGGCGGAATAACAAAAGCAGCAGGCAATTTGTATATTACACCATCCGCATTAAGTAAATATGTTTACATGAAAGAAGAGGAGCTTGGTGTGCCTCTTTTTCATCGTGTCGGCAAGAAATTCATTTTAACAGAAGCAGGAGAATATTATGTAGAAAAGTGTAAGGAAATTGAAAAAATTCAATATCAATTAAGCTTACAGATGAAAAGTTTTTCTATGCAGCTGAGAAAGGAAATGAAGATAGGAGTACAGCCTTCTTTTGTAGAAATAACCGTTAAGAAAATCCTTCCTGAATTTAAAAAGCAGTATCCAGACATTAGTATTTCGTTGATGGAACACCCAATTGGAACTTTGAGTAGCATGTTGCAAAAAGGAGAACTCGACGTTATTATATCGACCATAGACCAAAGGGAAAAGGGATTTGAATATGTAAAGGTTTGTGATTGTCAATTAGTAATTGCCACAAAAAGAGAGAACAAACTACAATCTGTGGTAGAACATAGAGAAGGATTTCGCTATGATTGGATTCATCTTAAGCACTGTGAAAAAGAACCAAATGTTATGTTAGTTCCAGGGACACCATATCGTACTTATGCAGAACAATTGTATGAGTACTATGGCTTACATCCATGGATTTCTGCAGAAATTACAGCAACAAAGATAGGCCTCAGTTATATTGCTAATAATGAGGGCTTGATGCTTACCATGGACAAGATGGTAGAGTACCATGCAGAAAAAGAAAAACTAACCTTCTTTTCCGTAGGTGAGTGGCCGATGCAAAAAGAATTAGCGATTCTTTATTGTGAAAATACTTTGATGTTAGAAGAGGTTACGAGCTTTATTAAAATAGCACTTGCAAATATGTGAGTTCGATATGAAATTAATTGAAGAAACATAAACTTTGTGGTACAATATTACCTATGTTATGTATAAAAGGAGTTCATTGATGAGATTGACAGAGAAGATATTTGGCACTCATAGCCAAAGAGAATTGAAAAGAATTACACCTATTGCGGATAAAGTTGAAGCTCTTCGACCAAGCATGCAAGCTCTATCGGATGAAGCATTGAAGAATAAAACAGCAGAATTTAAAGGCAGATTACAAGCAGGCGAAACCTTGGATGATATTTTACCAGAAGCTTTTGCCGTAGTAAGAGAAGCTGCTAAGCGTGTACTAAATATGGAACATTATCGTGTACAAATCATAGGAGGTATCGTACTACATCAAGGGCGTATCTCTGAGATGAGAACAGGGGAAGGTAAGACTTTAGTATCTACTTTACCAGCTTATTTAAATGCTTTAACAGGAAACGGTGTTCATGTAGTTACTGTAAATGATTATCTAGCAAAGCGTGATGCAGAGTGGATGGGACAGGTACATCATTTTCTAGGACTTAGTGTAGGAATCGTATTAAATTCATTAAAAGCTGACGAGCGAAAGATAGAATATGCAAAAGACATTACTTACGTAACAAACAATGAACTAGGTTTTGATTACTTACGAGATAATATGGTAATCTACAAAGAACAATTAGTTCTTAGAGATATGAATTTTGCTATTATCGATGAGGTTGACTCTGTATTAATTGATGAAGCAAGAACCCCGCTTATTATTTCAGGACAAAGTGGGAAATCAACCAAACTTTATGAAGCTTGCGATATGTTAGCAAGACAAATGAAGCGTGGTAGTGATGTGGAAAGTTTGTCTAAAATGGATGCCCTTATGGGAATCGAACAAACGGAAGATGGTGACTTTGTAGTAAATGAAAAGGACAAAGTAGCTATTTTGACCACAGAAGGCGTAGCAAAGGTTGAGAAATTCTTCCAACTAGAAAACTATGCAGATACAGAAAACCTAGAGATTCAACACAATATTATCCTAGCACTTAGAGCACATAATTTAATGTTTAAAGACCAAGATTATGTTGTTAAAGATGAGCAAGTTATGATTGTTGATGAGTTTACAGGACGTATTATGCCAGGTAGAAGATATTCAGACGGTCTACATCAAGCAATTGAAGCGAAGGAACGAGTTAAGGTTAAGAGAGAGAGCAAAACTCTTGCAACCATTACCTTCCAGAATTTATTTAATAAATATGAGAAAAAATCTGGTATGACAGGTACAGCCCTTACGGAAGAAAAGGAATTTAGAGATATCTATGGAATGGATGTGATTGAAATTCCAACCAATAGACCAGTAGCACGTATCGATAAACACGATAGTGTATATAAGACACGTAAAGAGAAGTTGAGAGCTATTGTACTTGCTGTAAAAGAAGCCTATGATAAGAAACAACCTGTTTTGGTAGGAACCATTACCATTGAAGCATCGGAAGAATTAAGTAAGCTTCTAAGCAAAGAAGGAATCAAGCATAATGTATTGAATGCTAAATTTCATGAAAAGGAAGCAGAGATTGTAGCAGATGCCGGAGTTCATGGTGCAGTAACCATTGCAACTAATATGGCTGGGCGTGGTACCGATATTAAGCTTGATGATGATGCAAAGGCAGCAGGCGGGCTTCGTATTATTGGTACAGAGAGACATGAATCTAGACGTATTGATAATCAGTTAAGAGGTCGTGCGGGACGTCAAGGAGATCCAGGGGAATCACAATTTTTCATTTCCTTAGAAGATGATTTGATGAGATTATTTGGTTCAGAGCGTTTGATTGGTTTGTTTAATACACTAGGAATTCCGGAAGGACAAGAGATTGAGCATGGAGCCTTATCAAGAGCGATTGAAAATGCACAAAGAAAGATTGAATCTAATAACTATGGAATTCGTAAGAATCTGCTATCATACGATCAGGTAATGAATGAGCAAAGAGAAATTATCTATAATGAAAGAAAGCATGTGTTAAATGGAGATAGTATGAGAGACTCTATTATCAAAATGATTTCTGACATTATTGACAATATAGTGGATACTGTGATAAGTGATGATGTGGATAGTGAAGAGTGGGATATGAAAGAATTGAATACCTTGTTATTACCAGTGATTCCATTAGAAGTAATCTCCTTAGATCGAATTCATACAAAGAAGAAGAACAATATCAAGCAGCAGTTAAAAGAAGAAGCTCTTAAATTATATGAAGCAAAAGAAGCGGAATTTGCAGAATCAGAGAAAATGCGTGAAATAGAGCGTGTTATTTTGTTAAAAGTGGTAGATAGAAAGTGGATGGATCACATCGATGATATGATGCAATTACGTCAAGGAGTTGGACTTGCAGCTTATGCTCAAAAGGATCCACTAGTAGAATATAAAATGAGTGGTTTTGATATGTTTGATGCAATGACAGAGAATATCAAGACAGAAACAGTACGTGTACTCTTTAGAGTACAACTACAACAGCCTGTGGAACGTGAGCAGGTAGTTAGCGTTACAGGAACGAACAAAGACAATGAAGGCGGCAAAAAGCCGATAGAGAAAGAGGATAAAGTATATCCTAACGATCCTTGTCCTTGTGGTTCTGGTAAGAAGTATAAGCAATGTTGTGGTAGAAAGGGATAGAGTTTCATGATCGAATTGGATCAAATTAAACAAAGGTTGCAAGTGTTTGATGCTCCATTGATAGAAGTCAAAGAATCTTTAGACTTAGAAAATAAGACGAAGAGAATTGAAGAAATGGAAATGGAGATGGAGGCACCTAACTTTTGGGATGACCCAGATTATTCCAACAAATGTATGAAGGAATTGAAATCTCTCAAAGATACCGTAGAAATGATGGAACGTCTAGAAGGGAAAAAAGAGGATATTCATACCTTGATGGAAATGGCTTATGAGGAAGAAGACGAAAGTTTAATTCCAGAGATTGTAAGCGAAATGGATGCTTTTGTAACAGAATTTGAAGAACTTAGAATTAGTACCTTGTTATCTGCTGAGTATGACAAGAACAATGCTATCTTGAAGTTAAATGCAGGTGCAGGCGGTACCGAGTCTTGTGATTGGGCAGCTATGCTCTATCGTATGTATACGAGATGGGCAGATAGAAAAGGCTATCAAATAGAGGTCTTAGATTATTTGGATGGAGATGAGGCTGGTATTAAATCAGTAACGTTCCAGGTGAATGGTATCAATGCCTATGGATATTTGAAAAGTGAAAAAGGTGTTCACAGACTGGTTCGTATTTCCCCATTTAATGCCCAGGGGAAGCGTCAAACTTCCTTTGTATCCATGGATGTTATGCCTGAGATAAGTGATGATGTAGATGTAGTCATCAATGCAGATGATTTGCGAATAGATACGTATAGGAGTTCAGGTGCTGGAGGGCAGCATATTAATAAAACCTCTTCTGCGATTCGTATTACGCATTTGCCAACCAATATTGTGGTGCAATGTCAGAGCGAACGTAGCCAGCATCAAAACAAAGATAAGGCGATGCAGATGTTGAAGGGAAAACTATATTTATTGCAAAAAGAATTAAATGCAGAGAAACTTTCGGATATTCGTGGTGAAGTAAAGGATATTGGTTGGGGGAATCAGATACGCTCCTATGTATTACAACCTTATACCATGGTCAAAGACCACAGAACAAATGAAGAGAGTGGAAATACAGATGCAGTGTTAGATGGGGCTATTGATGGATTTATCAATGCGTATCTAAAGCAGTGCAGCAAACAGAATTAAGGTGAAAAGGGGCTTTGAGCCCCTTTTTTGGAGAAAGGAAAAGAAGGGTGAAAAATAAATTTGATAATCTGATTTTTCACCCAAATGTTTGTGTAGAAGCAACACAAACATAGGATCCTAGAGCTAAATTGCAGATTTAGCTCAGGTTTCTCAGCATGGATGCTTCGAAATGGAGGAAAACATGGATATTTGTTTAAGTATAGCAAAAGAGCTAAATATTAAAAAGGCACAGGTAGAGGCAACCGTACAACTCATTGATGAGGGGAACACCATTCCTTTTATTTCTCGTTACCGTAAGGAAGTAACAGGAGCTTTAGATGATGAGCAGTTACGTACTTTGCATGAGCGCTTACAATATTTGAGAAATTTAGAAGATAAAAAGCAGCAAGTCCTTGGAAGTATTGAAGAACAAGGCATGTTGACAGAGGAATTAAAAGCGAAAATTGAAGCAGCCGAAACCCTAGTCTTAGTGGATGATTTGTACCGTCCGTATCGACCAAAGAGAAAGACTAGAGCAGGAGTTGCAAAGGAAAAAGGTTTAGAACCATTAGCAGTTTATATCCTAGCACAAGAGGCAAAAGAATCTGTGTTAGTAGAGGCTGCTCAATATGTGAATGAAGAAAAAGAAGTAAAATCGGCAGAAGAAGCACTAGCAGGTGCCTGTGATATTATTGCAGAGAAGATCGCAGATGAAGCAGATTATCGTATTTATATTCGTGACTTCATTACAAAAGAAGGTTTGATTAAGAGTACCGCAAAGGATCCAAAAGAATCTAGTGTGTATGAGATGTACTACGAATATGAAGAAGCCATCAAAAAGGCAGCAGGACATAGAATCTTAGCCTTAAATCGTGGGGAAAAAGACAAGATTTTGACCGTGAAAATTGTGGCAGATGAAGAGCGTGTGTTGGGGTATTTGAGAAAGCAAATCATAACAAAAGAGAATGCCTATACAAGTGAAATTCTAGAAGCCGTAGTTGAAGATGCGTTTGATCGCTTGATTTTCCCTGCCATCGAAAGAGAAATCCGTAATGAACTAACAGAGAAGGCAGAAGAAGGTGCGATTAGCGTATTTGGGAAGAACTTGCAAATGCTATTGTTGCAACCACCAATTGCAGGAAAAACAGTGCTTGGTTGGGATCCTGCATTTAGAACTGGCTGTAAATTAGCAGTGGTAGACCCAACAGGTAAGGTATTAGATACCAAAGTTATTTATCCAACGGCACCACAAAATAAAGTACAAGAAGCGAAAAAAGACTTAAAGAGAATGATTGCTACTCATAAGATTGATTTGATTAGTGTTGGAAATGGAACCGCTTCTAGAGAGTCGGAGCAAATTATTGTAGACTTTTTAAAAGAAGAAAAGTTGCCTGTTCAATATGTGATTGTAAATGAGGCAGGAGCTTCTGTCTATAGTGCTAGTAAGCTTGCAACAGAGGAGTTTCCAAACTTCGATGTGGGTCAAAGAAGTGCAGCTAGCATTGCAAGACGTCTGCAAGATCCGTTGTCAGAGCTTGTTAAAATAGAACCAAAAGCCATTGGAGTTGGGCAATATCAGCATGATATGAATCAAAAGAGATTGACAGAAACTTTAAGCGGTGTGGTAGAAGATAGTGTAAATAAAGTAGGAGTAGATTTAAATACAGCATCTGCACCACTTCTTTCCTATATCTCAGGAATTAGCAAGGTAGTAGCTAACAATATTGTTTCTTATCGAGAAGAAAATGGTAAGTTCAAAAATAGAAAGCAATTACTAAAAGTTGCCAAGCTAGGACCAAAGGCTTACGAGCAATGTGCAGGCTTTATGCGTATCTTAGATGGAGATAATCCATTAGATGCTACCAGTGTGCATCCAGAATCTTACGAGGCTTGTAATAAGTTGTTGGACAAAATGGGAATCTCTATGAAAGATTTCGAGGGACAAAATGGATTTGGAAAAACCATATCCTTTGTAGCTTCTAAGATGGATAAGAAAAAGACAGCAGAAGAAATTGGGGTAGGAGAATTAACCTTACAAGATATGTTAAAGGAATTAGAAAAGCCAGCAAGAGATCCAAGATCTGATATGCCAGCTCCAATTCTTAGAAGTGATGTATTAGAAATGTCAGACCTAAAAGAAGGTATGATTCTAAAAGGAACGGTACGTAATGTCATTGACTTTGGAGCCTTTGTTGATATTGGTGTGCATCAAGATGGATTGGTACATATTTCTCAAATGACAGATCGCTATATTAAGCATCCCCTAGATGTAGTAAAGCTTGGGGACATAGTAGACGTTCAGGTTATGTCTGTAGATCAAGGGAAGAAGAGAATTTCTCTTACCATGAAGATAAAATCGAACTAAGTCAGTGAGGAGGGGTTATGTTCCAAAATTTAGATAAAGTAATTGAGCAACAACGTAGTTTACTTGCGAACTTAGAAGAAATGAAAAGTTTGGACTTAGGGCAAGAAAATGCTAAGCTTCAAGCAGAACTAGAGTTAGCAAAAAGTAATCTTTTAGAGTTGCAAGAAAAAGTAAGGGAGCTAGAGGCAACAAAAGTAAAGTTGCAAGATAGCTTAGAACAGAAATTAAGAGAAGAGAGAAGTACCGTTATTGACTACTCCATGCAAAAGGTTAATCGCTTTTTTGTGGATGGTGCAGGTAAAGAGTATAACCGATTACTGTCCTTAGAAAAGAAGGTAATGGAGAGAACCAATCATTTAGAGAATTCTATCCATGGTGAAATAGACCAAATTGTAAATGGGACTTTGGATCAATTTCGTGATATTTGTAAGGTATTAAGTCAAGAAATCGAAGCAGCTAAGAATGTAGCAACAGAAACTAAGGCAGAGATATTAGAGGAAGCAAAAGAAGAATACCAAGCACTAAGAGAGGAAGCGATTAAAAGTGACATGTATCCAACGATTGCAGCCTTTTCAGCAAAGCAACCACATCCTCCAAGACCACAAAAACCAAAGAAAAACTGGGAGAAAATGATTGGTTTAAATATCATCAATAAAGTTGGTCTGGTTTTGATTGTATTAGCAGCCATTGTGGGTTCACAGTATGCTTATGCTCAGATGAATGATATATTCCGTTTGGTAGTAATCTTTGGAGTGGCCACAGTCATGTTACTAGCAGGGGAATTTCTTAGTAGAAGAAAAGCCAATGTATTTTCTATAGGCTTATCTGCAGGAGGGATTGCTGTTTCTTATGTAGGTCTAGTGATGGGGTACTTTATCATTGCAATATTCCCTATGCTACTAGCCTTAGCACTTTGCCTCTTGGTGACAGCCTTGGCACTTTGGTTGTCACTTAGATATGACGCAGAAGTCATTTTGAGTTTTGCCCTATTTGGTGGCTATTTACCTGTGATATCTCTGGCTCAAAATAATAATCTTCTTGTGGCGGCTATGGTTTATTTTATTATCTTAAATCTTTTAGCCTTATGGATTGCTACAAGAAAGAAATGGGTTATTTCAAGCTATATAGGATTGGTTTTAAATATCATGGCTTCCGGCTATATTACAAGTTTAATCCATGGAAAGCGAGATTTAGATAGTATTCTTAGCCTAAGCTATGTGTTAATAGCCTTTGCTATTTATACCGTAATTCCGATTGTAAGCAATGTGAAGCAAAACTTAGATTTTAAGGCTAGAGACATTGTGCTTTTGGGTATGAATACCTTTTTTAGCAGTGTGATTTTGATTGTTTCCTTGTATCGCTTTGGCTTTGATTCCGTGGTAGGAATTTTTGTAGCAGTATTTGCTATTGTATATTTGTATTTAGCATATATTATGAAAGATTTATTTGAAAATTATAAGAAAATATCTGGATTGTTTTGGGTTACTGGATATACCTTTTTAATTCTTGTAATACCATTCCAATTTGATGTAGCTTGGTTGTCCCTTGGCTGGTTAGTAGAGGCTGTACTGTTGTATTGTTACGGTGTGTATCGCAAAGATAAAAAGGTGGAGCAAATTGCCTATATTATCTATACATTCTGTGTTCTTTCTTTTGTAAGCTATAGTTCTATTGTGAATCAAGATCCACTGTTTTCAGAAAAGTATTTTGCTATCACATTGGGAAGTATTGTTATGGTATTAAGTTATGTAGTTACAAAGAGAGAGTTCAAAGAAAGTGCAAGAGTATTGCGATTTGTGGCCTATGTGAATCTATGGATTTATAGTTTGTATGTCATTTTTGAAATCATAGGAAAGCAATTAGTGCTAGAGCCATTAAATGCTAAATATCTATTAGCAGGAATGGGGATTTGTATCAGTTATTTGTTGGCCTTTTATGGGAGACGAATTCCATTTATGCGTTCCAAAGAAGCCAATGGATTTGCAGTATTCCTACAATTGTTTGGAGGGTTTTGGCTCTTTGTCTTGAATGCAGGTACCTTAGTAGTAGAGGGAAGTCTGGTAAAGAGTGAATGGCAATACATTGTAATTGGAACACTACTGATTCTAATTCTTTCCTTCTTAACCATACTAATGCTCTATGATGCTGCGAGAACCATGACAAAATCAACAGCTACTAGTATACAGGGCATTATATTAGGGATTAGTATCTATGGAATTATTCTATTAACACAGAATTTATTGGTGCAATATGATTTAGAGTTTACCAATTTCTTAGTAAGCATTCTTTATGTAGTGATAGCCTTTGTATGTATTTTGATAGGTTTTTCTTACCGATTCATTTACATGAGAAGATTTGGGCTAGCACTATCTATCTTTGCAGTAGTGAAATTATGTTTGATTGATTTGGGCAATATGACGCAAGGATATACCATGATATCTTATTTAGTATTGGGTCTTATCTTGTTAGCAATTTCTTTTGTATATCAATATTTTAGTAAGAGGATTGAGGAACAAGAAGAAGTCGAATAAATTGAATCAAGAAATAAAGAAAGAAAACCGTAGGAAGACTATCAGAGTATAGTTGCCTGCGGTTTTTTTGAATGAATGATAGATATATTGTCACTAAACTGTAATTATGTTATGCTAGTTGTATGTTTTGTCATAGACAAAAGGGGGATATTACATGCATACAGAAGAGTATATTGGGGAAGTCATACGAAAGAAGAGGGAAGAGCGAGGGATTAAGCGCCAAGATTTGGCAGAGGGCTTGATGAATGAAACGTATTTAACAAAATTAGAGATGATGAAATCTAGTGGCAATAAATTTCAATATGACTGTTTGATGCAACGTTTAGGGATCTGGACGGATACCTATCATAACTATGTTAGAGTGGAAGATGATAAGGTCTATCAACTACAGCTAGATATCTTGGGGAAGATACAGGAGAGAAAGATAGAAGAAGTTGGGGAACAGATGGAGTTATATAAGGAATATGCAGATATGACTCGTCCCTATCATCAACAGTTTCTAGCTTATGCCAAGTTGTTAGTAGAAAAGGAATTAGGGGGCAATTCAAGTCGGGAATATCAGGAAGTACTAAGTATAACCAATTCCTGCCTAAAGGAGAATTTACCAGCATCAACCATGCTCACAGCATTAGAGGCTCTATGTCTATTTGAGTATTTGGCACAGTTAATGGAAGAGGAAGCAGATAAGGCGAAAATCCTTTATCACAACTTTTATCAAGTGTTAGTACAAGATACCACCACGTCCCTGATTCAAGCCTGTATGCTTCCCCAGGTAGCAGTAATCTTGGCTAGGGTATGGAGTGGAGAAGGCAAAGGGAGACAAGCCTTGGAAGTTTGTGAGCGTGCATTAGCTTGTTTGCAAGAAGAAGTGCGTTTGTTTGGCATGTCCTCCTTGTTGGCCATGTGCCATGAATTGACCAAAGATGCTTGGTATGAAGAGTGTTTGAAAGCCTTACAAGGACTCTATGATAGTACAGGACTGGGAGATGAATTCGATCCAAGAGATTTGTTCTATTGGGGGAGGTATTCGGTAGTCAATACTACCATTGCAGAGAGGCGAGCTATGCTTGGACTTACAGCCATGGATTTGATGGAGGCATCCGGGGAAGTTTGTAGTGAGCGAACCATTTATAATATAGAAAGTGGGAAGAGTGGAAAGGCATATGCCAAGATTTTGAAACCATTGTTACTCTCCTTACACTTACAAGGAGAACTTTATAGTGATGAAATCACTTATCATAGCTATGAAATCAACGAAGAAAATCGAAGATTAAATAAGGAAATGATGGTGACATGTGAAGATGAGGCAGGGAAAATCTGGGAAGAATTGCGAAAGCAGATTAGCCAAAAACGAGCTGTGGACAAGCAATGCCTTGCCTTTAATGACTTGCTACTTTTAGCTGATAAGAGGAGCACCACAGAGAAAAAAGAGAGAGCAAGAGAAATACTAGAAATCACACTAGGAGATTTGGACCAGGTGCTAGAAAGGAAAAAGCATTATTTTAGTAAGTTGGAAATAGCAATATTAATCTATATATTCACTTATAGTGGAAATAGTGGTGACTACCAGTTAAGAGAGAAGATATTAGAACTACTGTGCGGATACTTTAATCAAGGGAATCGAAAGAGCCAACAAAGGAGAGAATATTTGTTTTGGTTAGTACGTTTACAGAGTTATTATGGAGATTCAGGGCGCTTTCAGGAGTCCTATGACTTACTAGAGGAGTTACTGCAACGCTGCCTTCGTTATAAGGATATGGCATGGTTGGTAAATGTAGTATCAGAAAAGGCATGGAATGGGTGGACAGAAATTAAGAAGCAAAGAGACCTAACAGAAGAGGAAAAAGCTAGATATTACAAGGAATATCAAAAAGCTTTTTCCTTGGAGCAGTTGAGAATCAGTAGATTCAAAAAGAGTAATGTGTCCCAGTATCTGATAGAAATGATGGAGGAGTTTTCTATTTGACATTGCCAGATCCAGGAGTGTTTCCAATGAGCAAAATCTCATCACTTGTTTCTTCTATAAAGGCGCTTCTAGTAGTATTAACTTCTGTCTGATTGGTATTTTCTTTTGCCAATGGGTAGATTTGGCTTAGTAGGATAGCGATTGTACATGTGATAAATAGTAGTTGTTTCATAGTAAATATCTCCTTTTCGTTTGTTTGAATGCAGTTTACCATAAGTTGCCTTAAATTCGTATGAAAAGTCTGGGTAGAAATATTGCTAAATCTTTACCCAGAGTTTTCATATGGAAGATTTAAAATATGTGGTAAGATAAAGAAGGTTTATACTTTATATTTTGTCAAATAAGCTCGAGATTATTGGATATTATAAAAAGTGTAAATACAAAATTATAGTCAGAAAAAACGTAATAATGTGGTGTTATAAATCTAAATGAGAGTGGAGGGTGAGTGTGAAGACTGTAGCAATCTTGTTGTTCCTTATCTTTTTAAGTGGATGTGGGGCAGAAAATACCAATCAAGAAGAGGTGGATTGGGAAAGTAAAGAAAGTATTGTTAGTGAAGAAGATGTAATGTCAAGTCAAGAGATAGATATTATGGAGATATCTTCAGAATCGGAAACGGTGTATTATACAGGTGAATCTTTTGAGAAATCTATATTTGAAACAGGAAGTGATATGATTTATGTGTATGGAATGAAAGATGACGGGGAGTATTTTCTAGGGAATATGAAAATAGGAGATTCTGTATTTCAAGAGTTTACCGTAGAGATGGAAGAAGATATGAGAGCCTTTAATATGGTGGTAGATGAGAATGGGAATTGTCATATTTTATGGATGAGTATAGAGGAAGTGGTATTTAATGATCAACGCTTACATGCCATCACAAATAAAAAAAGTTTAATTACCATAGTGGATAGGGAAGGCACAAGTTTGAAGGAAATTGATGTAACAGAAGTGTTTTCCACAACATATGAAAGACCTTTTAGTTTTATTGTAGATAGAGAAGGTAATTATTACTTTGAAAGTATGCAAAGTATTGTACAAATACTAAATAATGGAAGTTTAGGAAATGTGATTACATGTGAAGGGACGATAGAAGGGATCGGTATTGGCAAATCGGGTAGTCTCTATGCCACATATCGATTGGATAGTGGAGAAACTTGGTTAGGGAAAATTGAAGATGCTACATCATGTATGAGTAAAGTGCAAATGCCACAAGCTATAGCTATTTATAAAGGAATTTATCCAGGCATACAATCCGAACTCTTGTTTATGAATAAATCAAATGGTATCTATATATATGAAGATGATAGGATAGAGCAAAGTGTATCAGTGGTGGAGTTGCCCGTAAGTAATGAAGAAATACTAGGATATGGATTACTTTCGGATGGCCGTTTTTGTTTACTCCATCAGTCCGAAGCAGAAAGTGTATTTTATTATATACCATACGATCTAGAATAAAAGTATATGAGGTGAGACTTCGTGATAAAATATATAAATTTAATGTTAGTGTTACTATGCTTTATCATAGTTAGTAGCATGACCCATGGCTGTAGTAAAGTGGAGGAGGAAGAAAGAAAGCAAATTGAAATCGCAAGCTTTACAGATAATCCTCAATTAACTCAATATATTTATGAATTTAATGATCAACAAACAGAGTACGAAGTAGTACTCAATAAACTAGAACTGACAGAAGAATCCCATACAAAGTTAATGATTGATATTGTGGGAGGTAATGGACCAGATATTATTAATTGGGGAGTATCTTATAATAAAACATTGGTAGCAGGTGATGCTTTTTTAGATATGACAGAATATATGAATGAAAATCTGTTACAAGAAGAGTATGCATACAATATTTTGAATGCATTTACGATAGAAGACGAATTGAAGGTTTTAGTAGCAAATTATAGGGTTTCATCTATGGCATTGTTATCACAAAATCTAAAAGAGATAGAAAATTTTAATATAGACGCTCTGATAGAATATTACGATACTTGTGAAAAAAATATGGTTTTCTTTATGGGGGAAACAAAAAATCAAGTATTAGCATATCTTTTAGGGGCATCTGTGGACAGTTTTATCAATTGGGAAGATCAAAGTACTAGCTTTGATTCAAAAACATTTCAGAGGATTTTGGAATTTTGCAATAGATTTCCTGAACAGTTAAAGTTTGATGATTCAATTTCTATTAGAACAATGTATTTGGAAGGAAATATATTAATGTACCCACTTATTTTGTCTAGCGAGTATGATATTACTACTACAAAAGCAATTTTTGGCGGGAAAGAGATAGAATTTATGGGATATCCAGCAGAAGAGCAGAGCATTATGGTATGTGAACCAATAGAGAATGCTTTTAGTGTAAATAGTCAGAGTGAATATGTTGAAGGCGTTTATATTTTTCTTGATGGGATTTTTTCTTATGAATATCAAAGAGAAATGAAAACGGGATATCCTGTTTTTAATACAGCGCTAGATGAAAAAATAGAGGATGCATTACAAATAGAATTTGATTCAGAGGGGCAAGCGATTGCAAAAGCCGAAGTTCGATTCCAAGGAGAAGAGGCAGAGGAAATTTATCAAATAGCAGAGGTAGATGGAGACCAGCTAAAGCAAATTTTGACTGGAGTGACAGCCAGTGCTTTTTCGGATTCAGAACTAATGCAAATTATATTTGAGGAAAGTGATGCATATTTTCAAGGAGAAAAATCTGTGGAAGAAGTAGTACAGATTATTAAAAATAGAGCAGATTTATATATGAGGGAAAAATACTAAAGAAGAAAATATTAGCTATGCTATTGTAGATAATTATCAAGGGGAACAAGATAATGTAAGCTTTGATATGGAAATTGTAATACCAAGTAATATGTCAGAGTCTCTTATCAAAGGGGCTGCAAGCTTAATGAAAGAGGATATAAAGATTCTTGGTCAAAGAAAGATGAATGTTACTTTTTTGCTGCAAGATAAACCTATCACCAAATAGGCAAGGTAAAAATAGGAAAACTCTGGGTAGAAAAGTAGCTAAAACTTTACCCAGAGTTTTCCTGTGGAATCTGTATTTTTGCTGATTTCCACTATTATCTAATGCTTTACATATATTACACTCACCGTTCTCTGCTTATTTATTCAATAGCCAATCAATTAAGTTCATATAGCGAATCCCATTGAAATTAGCACCTTTAGGTACTTCATCTAAGCTTAGTAGAAGTTTTGGGAAGTGATCACTTATGACTGCTAGGGGAGCTAGTTCTCGCTTTAAGGTGTGTTCATCAAGAACACTAGCAGAAACTTGCACATATAGAAGTCCATCGTCATTTTTTGCGACAAAATCAACTTCTTTTTCGGCTACTTTACCGATGCTTACTTGATACTTACGTCTTTTCAGTTCAAAGAAAACGATGTTTTCGATTAAATGCCCTATGTCAGGGGAACTAGAAGAAGAGATAAGATTGCGGATACCAGTGTCAACGATATAATACTTTCCTAAGGTTTTCAAATGCTGTCTGCCTTTGATATCGAACCTATCTACTTTGTAGAAAATATAAGCATCACAAAGAGCCTTTAAATAATTGTCAACCGAATTAACGGATGTCTTTCTACCAGCAGAGTTTATA
>CAYJHO010000024.1:2664-7122 GCA_964369945.1 uncultured Lachnospiraceae bacterium | reverse complement strand
CGATTGAAGAAGCTACTGCTTTCACGATACTTTCGAGTAAAGAAATATCGGTAATGCCTTCGCGTTTTGAAACATCTTTTATCAGAATGGTGTTATAAATTCCATCGATATAAGCATTTATCATATTTTCATCTTTTGGGACAGTTGCCAAAAAAGGGAAAGAGCCAAATCGCATATAATCTGCAAACTGTTCTCTTGAAGATCGAATGTTATCCCTAGAAGTCATGTATTCAGCAAATGATAAAGGCAGCATATCAATGGTGATATATCTTCCTGAAAGAAGTGTTGCAAGTTCTCCTGATAGCATGTAGGCATTTGAACCAGTGATATAAATATCTGTATTGTCTTTGATGAATAAGCTATCAACCACCTTTTCGAAGCTGGCACAATTTTGTATTTCATCCAAAAAGATATAAGTTTGCTTGCCTTTGCAAAGTTTATCTTTTATAAAGCTATATAATTTTTTATAGTCCAATAGCTCTTCGTAGTCAAGATCTTCCAGGTTGATAAAGATAATTTGTTCCTCTAAAACACCCTCAGATAATAAATGCTCTTGAAATAGTTTGAATAATGTGGATTTTCCGCATCTTCGAACACCAGTGACAACTTTTATTATATTCTGGTCACGAAAACATATTAACTCGGATAAATAGTCATTTCTTTTAATCATAATCACGCACACCTCACTTTTTATTATGATAACAAAAAACATAGTGAAAGTCAAAGTTTTTTCTCTGTGCAGAAAAAATTATTATTTTCTACAAGGTTTTTCAATTTTAATTCAATCGAAAAGAAAGGCTAGATATATTGTCACAAAATTAGAACTATGCTATGCTAAAGGAAAATCTTGACCATAAATACTTAGAGTTACAATAGTAACAAAGAGAAGCATGGTTGTGAGAGGGGAAACAGATGATAAAGATTGCTATTTGTGATGACGAGATCGAGAGTATTGAAAGAATACAAAAGTTGGTAGAATGTTTTGCAAAGGAAAATGCAATGGAAGTGTCTTTGCGTGGGTATCAATCCAAAGCAGAGTTATTAGAAAGCAATTTGCTTGACTTGCAAATATTGTTTCTAGATGTAGAGATTAGCAATGATTTTGGTATCGAAGTAGGTCATAGTGTTAGAACAATCAATAAAAATATATTGATCGTTTATGTCTCTAGCTATATACAATATGCGCCAAGGGGATATGAAGTAAATGCTAGTGCATATCTGTTAAAGGATTCCTTAGAAGAAAGTTTTCCTAATGCCATGAAGCTTATGATGGAACGCTTAAATATGGAAGAAAAGGTGTGGAACATATGGTACCGAGGAACCGAAGTAGAGATAAAGGTAAAAGAGATAGATTATATTTTAACAGAGAAGAAAAATATAAATATCTTGTATCGGGGGAAGGTAATCTCTACAAGATACAATTTGAAGGAAATATATGAAGAGATAAAAGAGGAAGGATTTATCATGGTGCAGCAAGGGCTTATTATAAATCTGGAACAAATAGCAGAAATGAAGAACTATATAGTAAGGTTAAAATCAGGTGAGGAATTTACGGTAAGTCAAAGAAGATGGCAAGAGGTGAAGCAAAGCTATTTGGTCTGGAAGGTGGAACAATAAAAATGGAATGGATACTGTTTTTTCTGATCCTCTTTTTAGAGATGATTGTATTATACTATCTGGCAATGTCCTTTTGTGAAAGGAAACAAATGTGGAGAATCTTATCTTTTATTCTAGTCATGATCGGTAACACATGTTCCACTTTATTAGGCTTAGAAGATACCTTGCTAAGAGGGGGACTTTCTTGTGTCCTTAGCTTTCTAAGTTTATCATTTGCATTTGCTGCAAGTTGGCCTAAGCGGCTGTTAGCTGTGATCTTATTCCATGTTTTGAGTTATGCAGTGGATGCCATTATGCTTATCCTTATCATGTTAGGAACACCGCTAGATATGGTGGAGATTCGGGAGAATAACATGATTTACTATGTAGCAGCCATCACAGCGAAATTACTAGCAGTTACACTTTCCTATGTAGTTTATCAAATATATAAGAGAAAAAAGCTGAAAAGTAAATTGACTATATTTCAATGGTTGCTTATTATGAGCTACTCAACTTGTAGTATGTTTAGTCTTTACACCACCATTAGTGTGGCAATCAATAGTGGTAGTATTGATTCTGGTATAGCCTTGAATATTATTTTTATAATATTTTGTAATGTTGCTATTTTTATGATATTTGATAAAATTGAGAATGATAAATTATTACGAGAACAGCACAGAATTTTATTAGAAAGGCAGAGACACAGGAAAATAGAACAAAACTGTTAGCAGGTTTTTATAAGAAAGAGAGGGCTCTGACCCACGAATTCAGTAATCATACCAGAATTATTTATGGTTATATGCAAGAAAAGAAGTTTGAAGAAGCCATGGAATATCTCACAAATAGTCGAAAGATTGTAGAACAAGGGAGCATGGTAGTACATAGCAATCACCCAGTAGTGGATATCGTATTATCGGCAAAGTATGCAGAGGCAAAGGAAAAGGATATTTTAGTAGAAATAGTGCTAGATGATCTGGAAAAATTACCTCTTAAAGAGGAAGAAATTACAGTAGTATTATCCAATTTAATGGATAATGCTATAGAAGCTAGTGAGAAAGTCAAACACAACAGACAGATAAAAGTTAAAATACAAAAAGATAATCTAGGTTATCTGCTGGTTGTTTCCAATCGTATTGCAGAAGAACTACAATATGAAAACAATGCTATTGTAAGTACAAAAGAGAATAAAGAACAACATGGTTTTGGGATTTATAATATAGAATGTATTTTGAAAAAGTATAGCTATGAATATTCCTTTTATAAAAAAAATGACTGGTTTTGGTTTGTAGCTGAGTTACATTAAAATAATATGAAATAGAAAAGCAATCGTTAGAGAGTAGAATCCTTTAGCGGTTGTTTTTTATTTCCTTTCACTGCGTAAAGGAATAAAAGAACTTGTTTGGGTTCTGCATCAAGTATAAATACATAAATTTACCCTGCAAATAGGACGTTTACCTTGCAGATAGGACAAGGCTATTGAAGTTGCAAAATTAGATGTTACAATGGGGGAAAGAAGAGATAAGGGGAAAATATGGTTAAGAAAATATCAAAAGCTGTGACAAGTTATTTCTTGCATAAAAATATAATTGACAAACGTTGTAGGGAGATGTGTGAATATGTAATTCAATCAAAAATATTCTATGCACTTCATCTTATAGTAGCCTCGGTTATTTTATTACAAAGAATACATCCATTGCAAGTCGTGGTATTTTATATGGTGCTAGAACTTCGAAAGCTGACAGGAGGTTACCATACAAAAACAGAAGGTAAGTGTTTTGTGTTATCACTAGTGGTAAGTATCATATCAATGTTTCTGGTATATCCACTGAGCCTACAATTAGAACCATCTATGATGTGTGGAATATTGATATTAGCTACATCAATGTTTATGATAGGGTGGATGCATAATCCCTTTGATGTAGTTCATATAGTGAGTATAGCTTTAGCTGTAGTAATTCTATTTATATTTGTGAAAAGACAAGGAGAAGAAGCAGAATGAAAAAACAATCAGAAAAGTAGCGAACAAGGTAATGAATCAAGCAATGGAGAAGGAGTTTTCTATTTGACATTGCCAGAATTAGGGGGGTCCCAATGAGCAAATATATCCTTTTCCTTTGTTTGAATGCAGTTTACCATAAGTTTCCTTAAATGAGTATGAAAAGTCAGGGTAGAAAAATTGCTAAATCTTTACCCAGAGTTTTCATATGGAAGATTTGAAATATGTGGTAAGCTAAAGAAGGTTTATACTTAATATCTTGTCAAATAAGCTCGAGATTATTGGATATTATAAAAAGTGTAAATACAATACATAGAGAAAAGGAGATAGAGAGCATGAAAAACAAGAGTATTAAAAGATTTATGGCAGCAGCAATTTGTGGAGTAGCATTGATGGGGCAAGTGGTAACTATGCAGGCAGCAACAACTACATTTACATTAACTGTAAATGATGATGGTGTGAATGAAGATAACATATCAAAGAGAACTGAAAAAAATGGTGGAAATGGAATGGAGAATAGATACTATGTGACACCTACCAGTTTTGAGGGAGTTGGATATATGGGAGTTACCTCGATTGATCTCAAGACAAAAAAAATCACGTCATATGAAATGGTTTTTTCAACAACTGATCCAGTTAATTACACTCGCTATGCTAGCTATAAACAGCAAGCACCAGGGGATGAATTTTACTTCTTAAAGGCAAGAAATGCTGGTTCTGCAACTTATAGCACCAATATGAAAGGGCGCTACACACCATAGGATTTAGAGTAAGAATATAGGATAGAGGGTATGGAATCATATCCTCTTTTCTAAATAAAAAGAGGGAGGCAGTTATGAGGAAAATATTAGGTATTATGTTAGCTA
>CAYJHO010000024.1:0-2564 GCA_964369945.1 uncultured Lachnospiraceae bacterium | reverse complement strand
AATTAATGAAAGCAAATATAGATCCTGTCTTTGAATTTCTATTAGATGGTGATGAGGAGGAATATCCGCTAAGTACCACATTAACAGAAAATGAATATGGAGAGGAAATCGAGCGTAGAGAGTATTCTAAATACCATGGTCAGGGTGCATTTACAAGCGTTGGTGAAAATACTTTTTCAAGCGGCTTGATTTATCATACACCATCGGAACTACAAAGTCATTGGAATAGAGCATTTGAACTGGATAAAGAATATGATACCTATAATGCACATTTGTACTCCACCACAGATCAACTAAGCTTTCAACCCAGAGAAGATGCCTGGGCAATGGTAGAAGAAATACTTGTTATGGCAGGTTTGGACACCCAGTATGTGTATACCGGATATGCCCTAGACTATCAGATTATGAAAGACAATGAGTATAGTATGGGGATGGATGGGAAGGAAGATACTAGTGTTTATAAGGAGTCTTGGTCAGAGGCAGACAATGCCTATTTCTTTGCAGCTCGTCAAACCCATCAAGGCATTCCGATATACAGTATTAAGTATGAATTGTGGAAAGGGGTAAATGATGATTTGGCGCCAGTGCAGGCTTACGTTTCTCCCAAGGGAATAGAAAATATGACAGTAGAGAGAATCTATACTGTGATAGAAGAAACACCGGTAGAACAAATCCCTAGCATAGAAGAGCTGGCGCAGGTTGTGGCAGATAAAATGGGGCGTATCGAGGAAAGAAGTTATGACTTTACCAGTGCAGAACTTTTCTACTATGTAGACATTCTTACCGGAAAAGGAGAGTATGATATGGTACCCATTTGGGTGGTGCGAGGCATGCAGACAGAGGATGGAGTGACCAGTGAAGTAGAGTTACTTGTGGATGCGCAGACCTTAAAGTTTTACTAGGAGGATGCCATGATAGCTTATTTCCGAGTAGATTTATTGCGTGGTTTCCGCTCTTATAAAGTGATGTTATCGATCCTAATGGTAGTGGGAATCCTACTGGTGGGAACCCTAGAAGGAATTAGTACGGATGTTTCGGTGTATTATATCTTTCGAATTGTCATGATTGGCGCAAGTATCATTGCCATTTTAGCAGCAGGAGCGTTTGCGTATGGAGATAGTTTGCATGAAGATATGGAGAAGAAATATGCCATGCAACAGATCCTAAGGAAGGGATGGAGGGGATATTGTCTCTCTAAAGTGACCAGTATCTTTTTCTTTGCAGTCCTTAGTGTTACCCTAGGCATTGTGCTCTATACCCTAGTCTTGCGTATGGGAGTGCCATGGATTACGTCTTGGGAATTGGAACCAGGGGGGCGTTATGCTCTAGATGTGATGGGGACCAGATTTACTTGGGCCTTAGAACAACAAAACTTTCCCTTGTTCTTTTTGCTCTATGGTTTCCAATATGGTATCTTAGCAGGAAATGTGGCTGTCATAGCAAGTTTGGTGGGATTGTGGATACCCAATCGAATGCTGATTTTTGCAAGTCCAATGATCCTATACTATTTCTTGGATTTGTGGATTCATGCCACTACCACTAGGGTAATGGGAATTGCTAGTATCTTTGATGGGTTTGTAGATTATTTTAATCATGACCTTCTCTCGGTAGGGGTAACCCTGCTTTTGAGTGTCGGTGTGTTAGGAGCCACAAGCATGGTTATGTGTGCTCGCTTAAAGAGGAGGGGACTATGAGAGGAATTGCGTGGATTCGAGATGAAGTATGGCAAAATCTTTGTAGCAAACGGATGCTGATTTTTTGCTTGTTTCAATTTACCATTTTGCATGGCTATCTCCAAGCAGTTCGAGTATTTTGTAACACCATGGAAATACCAATTTCACAACATGTGATGACCTTATTAGGAGGAGCCATTTATGTGGTGGTTATTTATGGAATTTCAGTGGTATATTTCTACTCCTATGTGCCCTGTATGCAAAAAAGTCAGTTATATGCCATGGTACGTTTGGGGAAGAGGCGATGGATGGTAGGGAAAATACTACAGATTTGTTTGAGTGCATTGGCCTTAGTAGTGGTAGAGTTTTTACTGATTCTAGGTATCTTATTTCCTTATTTACGATGGGAATGGAATTGGGGAGATGCCATCTATCAATTAACCGAGGTAGAAATGGCGATGGAATTTCAGATTATGTTTCCCTTTTCTTATGAGTTGATCCAGGGGATGACAGCAATGGAAGCAGGTATCTGGTATGTGGGGCTGATGTGGTTGGCTACTAGTGTAACGGGAATGTGCATGTTGGTGGTGAGTTTATACTTTGGCAGAACTTCTGGGATTTTAGTCGGAGCCTTGCTTGCTTTTTTACATATCGCATTTGAAAATATGCTGCCGATGAGTCCTTGGATGAGTTATATTTCCCCCTTTAGTTGGATGAATCTATCCATGCACTATCTTGATTTTTGGTATGAGGGAAGTATCAGTCAGAGTACCATCCCTATCTTGGGACTAGGCTTGCTGGTAGTCTTTGGCCTACTAGCCATGGTAGCCATAGAAAAGAAAGAAATCGTATGGTTGGAGGAGAACTAGAATGAAACAGGGAATACAAGTG
>CAYJHO010000023.1:8784-28021 GCA_964369945.1 uncultured Lachnospiraceae bacterium | reverse complement strand
TATTTATGAAAAAAATAAAAAAATTAACTTATGTGCTAACACTATTATTATCTTGTTTTGGATTTTGGGGAGTATTTTTCCCTGAGTTTACACTAGTAAAGGGTAGTTTTGTCGTATTAGAAGGTGAAAGCAATGTAAGTCCAGAAGAAATCTATCAGCTTATGTTTGATGAAGATACTGAAATTGTTTATCGAAGTAAGCTTTTAGAATTGTTAAACTTAGAAAGGGATTGAAATGACTACAAAAGAAGTTTTAATTAGAATAAAAGGGATGCAATTTATGGCATCTGACGAAGAATCCGATGCGGTAGAAACCCTCACATATGGAAGTTATTCTAAGGAAGGTGAAATGCATTGTATTGTTTACGATGAAGTAGAAGAAGGAATGGAAGAGTCTACAAAAGTACTCTTGAAATTTAGAGATGAGTATATGGAATTACATAAGACAGGCTTGGTGAATTTATATATGATTTTCGAAAAGGAACAAATGAACCAAACTAGTTATCAAACTCCGTACGGAGACATTTTATTTGGAATACACGGAAAAAATGTTGCAGTGAAAGAAAATTTGCAAGGAATAAAAGTGAATGCTACCTATAGTTTAGACATGAATTATGAATTTTTATGTGATTGCGATTTAAATATTGAAGCTGTATTTAAGTAGGAGGGTGAGATGGAATATACCATAGAGCAAAAAGCTAAAATATTCAAGGCGTTTGCAGATGAAAAGAGATTAAAAATTTTGCAATTTTTACAAGCTGGTGAACGTTGTATTTGTTTTCTAATAGATGAGATGGAAATTGGTCAATCGTCAATTTCCTATCATATGAAAATTTTATGTGAGTCAGGAGTTGTTCGAGCTAGACATGAGGGGAAATGGACTCATTATAGTTTGTGTAAAGACGGTGGAGAAGAAGTGTTACGACTACTAGAAACGATGTTAGAAAAAACAGAGCAAAGTGAGCCCTGTGAACGTTGTAATAAATAGCATGGACCGTACATGATATAAAAAAAGAAAGAGATTTTTGTCTCTTTCTTTTTTTATGTTTCATCATGTTCATTTGCTTGTAATAATTTATAAGTAAAGGTAAATTTTGCGTTGCTTGGATCTTCGTAAAATTTGTACTTTATTCTTTCTAATACCGCATGGCCAACTTTGTAATTAGCAATAGATGGCATAAGGATTGCAAAATTAGAAAGATCAAAACGTGAAAGAATATCACTATTTCTTAGACTATTTTGAATAATCACTTGCAATTTTTGCATAGTTGTATCAATTTCAATCGGAACCGGTTGAGCATTGTCAAGGTATCGAATATTGATAATGGCTAAGAACATTGGTATTTTAGTTCTATGGAAACTTCGGATTAATAAATTATAAATATATTTGAATACGGTATATTCACAGATTAGTACACCATCTACAAGTGGATAATCCTTTAAATCTTCAAGCACTGTTTCTATTTTCTTTGCATTAAATAAGTCATGTGAAAGTAGATTCGTATGAAAGTTTAATAATTCAGAAGATGGCACAATTCCCAAGTTGCTATTGTAAAGTTGTAAGATCGATTGGTATAGGTTTGTAGCCTCGTTGCTATGCCCTAGATTTACCAAGGAACTTAATAGTTCTACATGGAAAAAGGAATCAAGAGGAGAGATTTCCAATCCTATTTTGGCTACACGCATAATATCTTCGTATTTCTTTTCCCATTTTAAGAGGTTTACATATTTGTAAATCGTATCTAAATATAATTTCTCAAATTGATGTGATTTCGCAATCATAACATCGTTTTGTAATGCACCATATTCTAGTGATCCTTTATAAAGGGAAAGCACGCTTTCAAAGCATCGAATGTGCTCCGATCCTAAGGTTTTAATGCTGACTGCACGTTCACATAAATCTTGGAATTCATATAAATCAATAGTACAGGATTCTCCTGGGTCAAATAGGTAGCCGCCTCTTCCGGTACGAATAAGAAAGTCTATTTGATAATCACTTAATTCTTTTCTTAAGCGACTGATTTGTGTCTTTAATGTATTTTCAGGGTTGATAGAAACCGCTCTATCACAAATAACGTCCATAAGTTCTTGTGCTAGGACTTTTTCACCTCTATGTAAAATCAAATATTGAAAAAGAAGTAATTTCTTCTTGGATACTTGAAAAATATGTGTAATATCTTCTCCGTCAACGATGATACTAAAATTGTGGAATAAGCTTATCTCAATATTGCGCATGTATTATTCTCCTTATCTATTTGATGTAATCATAACAAAAAAAAACAAAGCTTGCAAGATAAATACAAATAATCATTGCCCAAACCAAAAGTAATATGCTAAAATAAGAAGGTAAATGATTTATAGTGAAATAAAAGGGTGTAAAAATGAAAAAATATAAAAAATATTTGGCAATTTTCACCTTGATTTTTTGTTCAATTTTTTTAAATGCCTGTGATGTGTCAGAAGCTGATATCGGAGCTATCCTAGATTCCGCCTTGCCTGATGGTGATAATAGAGGTAATAGTGGAGGAAGTAGTAGCGGAGGAAGTAGCAGTGGAGGAAGTAGCGGTGGTTCTTCTGTCAGTGTAAGTGATCTTAGCGGAGTGACAGCTCCTGCTATGAAATTACCAAGTGCAGATGGAACACAGGCGTATACGGGAACAGCTTCTGTGATTGATTATTCCAATGCTAGCGAAGGCTATGTAATGGTAAAATACACGGGAAGTCCAGGTAAAATTAAAGTACAAATTATTAATGGTGATACAGTTAGGAATTATGACTTAAGATCGGATGGGGTATTTGAGGTTTATCCATTTACAGTGGGAAATGGAACTTATACGGTTAGAGTATTGATTAATACAGCGGGGACTAAGTATGCTACTATAGATAGCATTGATGTAGAGGTCTCTATGCCTAATCCTCTAAGTGTATATCTCTACCCAAATCAATATGTTAATTATGATCAAAACTCTCAAGTGGCCTTATTAAGTGCAAAACTTTCTGAGGGAACTAGTTCAGAATTAGGTAAAATAACTAATATATATACCTATGTACTGGGAAATATTGAGTATGATTATGACGAAGCGAATTCTGTAATAGATGGAAAGTTAACCGGATATTTACCAGTAGTAGATGAGGTCTATCAAACTGGAAAAGGAATTTGTTTTGATTATGCTGTTTTAATGACGGCAATGCTGAGGATGCAAGGAATACCTGCACAACTCGTTATTGGTCATGCAGGAGATGTATATCATGCATGGGTCAATGTTTACTCAAGTGAAACAGGGGCAGTACTAGAAGTATTCCATTTTAATGGTAGTGATTGGGTAAGAATGGATCCTACATTTGCAGCCACTGCAAATAGTAGTACCTATGTAGGCGATGGCGCTAGCTACCGTGAACAGTATATTTATTAGTAAGAGATTTGGAGGGAATAATGAAGAATAAACATTTAACATATAAATTAGAGGCAAGAGAGTTATCTAATTTCTTTGAACAATTGACCATGTATTTAAAAAGTGGTATTAGTTCATGGGAAGCCATGTTATTAATATCACAAAATGAAAGCAATGTAGAGCATAAAGATTTGTTTGATTTTATCTTTGATGATTTTTCAGGTGGAAATCCATTCTCGGAAGCGATTACCCACAGTGGGGCATTTCCAGAGTATGCCATAGGGATGATTCGTATTGGAGAGCAAACGGGTAGAATGGAAGAAGTATCAGAAGCACTT
This sequence comes from uncultured Lachnospiraceae bacterium, assembly GCA_964369945.1. GTDB lineage: Bacteria > Bacillota > Clostridia > Lachnospirales > Lachnospiraceae > RGIG6307. The sequence goes on along the minus strand of CAYJHO010000023.1, from coordinate 24,292 downwards.
ACTCAATTTTATAGAGATAGACAAACATTACAAAAGTTAGTAAGAAAAGCATTGGTATATCCAAGTTTGATGGCTGCAATGATTCTAGTTGTTATCTTGGTTATGTTGACTCAAGTAATGCCAATTTTCCAAGATGTATTTATACAACTTGGCTTATCCATAAATCCAGTATCTGCTTTTCTTTTGGATTTAGGAAATGTGTTTAATCAATACGGAGCTACCATAGCAATTGTGATTTTTTGTATCATTGGCATTTTAATCGTACTATCCTTGACATCAGCAGGAAAGGGATTTATTAAAAAACTAGTAGAAAAGAGTGTTATTACAAAGAAGTTGTCTCGAGCAGAAGCAACCACAAAGTTTGCCTTTTCCATGTCAATTTTGATGAATACCGGAGTTGAAATGATTAGTGCTTTTGATTTTGTGCATAGCATTGTAGGAAATGAATATATCAAACAAATCATATCCAATATGAAACAGGATTTAGAAAATGGAGAAGCACTTCTAGATGTGCTAACCAAATATGATTTGTTTACCAGAGAATCCAAAGGGATGATAACTGCAGGAGTAAGGTGTGGTAATATGAGTGAAATGCTGATGAGTGTTTCCGATAAATATCATGAAGATGTGCAAGAGAAGACAGAGAAGCTTTTAGCGATTGTAGAACCAATCTTGCTAGCCATTCTTTGTGCCTTAGTTGGTATGGTTATGCTATCCGTAGTGTTGCCATTAGTAGGAATGTTGTCAAATATGTAGTAAGGAGAATTGATTGTGAAACAGAAACTATGGAAACGAAAACTAAAAAGAATATATTCAAATGGTATCTTGCTAGTATTCCTTTGTGTTGTGATAGTGGCAATTGTTATCATGAAAAGTGAAGAAACTGTCTCGCAATCAGTGGCAGAAGAGCAGGCAATAATTATTGAGAATAATGTAAGGCGAAACGCTGCACAGTGCTATTCTATTGAGGGAGTATATCCAGATTCGTTAGAATATTTGCAGGAAAATTATAGAACCCATTATGATGAAGAAAATTATGTGGTGCACTATCAAAATGGCGGAACAAATATTTTGCCAGAGATATTCGTCTTCTATATAGGAGGGTAAATGGATGAAGTTAAATAGTGCGAGAATAAGTTTATATTTTACAGTATGCTTATTTATGCTCTATGCAGTGTGCGCTTTTATCCTTGCGATTTTTGGAGCTAGAGTATATGAGCGAAGTGTAGTAGTAGCAGAAGAGAGTTTCAATATGAGAACCTCCATTGTATATGTGACAGAGAAAATAAGGCAAGGTTATGAGCAAGGAGCGATTAGTTTTTCTACGGTTGGAGAACATGAGGCTATTGTTTTAAGTAGTGAATTTAATGATATGGTATTTGAAACTTGGATTTACTATGATAATGGGTATTTATGTGAAGCTAATGTCATAGAGCATCTAGAAGTGTTACCAGGAACAGGTCAGCAAATTATGCCGATAGATGGCTTTGAGGTTTTCTTAGCAGAGCATGGTATATTAGAAATTAGAATAGAAGATGTTAAGGGGAATGTATTTCATTCTTTGATTGATACAGGAAATGCATTGGAGGGTCAAAATGAATAAGAATAACTCCGATACAAAACTATTTTTAATAGAAATTATAGTAAACGTAATACTATTCTTAATTGCAGTGGCAATTTGCATTTCGCTTTTTGTAACTAGTTACCTAGATAGTGAGGGGGCAGAGGCGCTTTCTAAAGCAACAGTCATTGCGCAAAATGTAGTAGAGACAATTAGAGCGGTAGATGGGAATACAGAGATTCTAGAACAAGAATATGATTTTGATGTTCTAGTGGCTGAAATGTTACTGAAAGATACCGGTTATGGAACTGAGTATTATGCACAAATTTTTATGGATAGTGAAACTTATTTGACTAGTTACGATATCGTCATTTGGTATCAAGATAGCATAGTGTTTGAAGTAGAGTGGAAGCTTTTTACAGGGGAGGAGTAGCAGATGAGAACAAAGCAAAGAAATGTGGCAGAAAAAACTTCTGCTATTAGTATAGGGGTCTTATCTTTGATTACTGTCTTTACTGTGATTTTGCTAGTTTCCTTGGCACTTCTAACCTACCAAGGTGTTTTAAATAATCAGAATTTGACAGAGAAAGTATCAGAATCCGTTAGTGAATTCTATATGGCAGACAGCAAAGCGAATGAACAATTAGCGCAGTTATATAACATATATTTAGAAAATGAAACAGAAACTTTTGTGGAAAAAGTAATAGAATTTGGATATGAAATAGAAGAAGTAGATAATCAAAGAAATGTAGTACGTTATAAAGTTGAGATGAATGCAAGAGAAAGTTTATTAGTAGAAATTGCATTTGAAATAAATAGAAACGAAATTGAAGTATTAACTTGGAAAACTATGGTTGAATAGAGAGGATGTTGAAACTATGAATGTTCAGAAAATATTAGAAACACTTGTTGGTAGAGGCGCTGCAGATATATTTTTTATTTCGGGCCGTACCATAAGTTATAAAACGAATCAAAAGATGACTCAATATGAAGATGGAGAAAGTGGAAATAAGATATTGTTACCGAATGATATTATGTTACTTATGGAACAAATCTATGCCTTGGCAAATAGAGGGATGGATCATTTGATTGAAACGGGAGATGATGATTTTTCTTTTTCAATTAAAGGTGTTTCTAGATTTCGAGCAAATGTATATAAGCAAAGGGGATCTTTTGCAGCAGTTATTCGTACCGTAACATTTTCTACGATTGACCCTAAGAAATTAAATATACCAGATAAAGTTTTGGAATTGGCAGATAAACAATATGGTCTAGTGCTAGTAACGGGGCCTGCATATACTGGTAAAACTACGACACTTTCTTGTATTGTAAATGAAATAAATGAGAAGCATGATAAACATATTATTACCTTAGAAGATCCCATTGAATATCTACACTCTCATAAGAAGAGTATTATTAGTCAGAGAGAAATCTCGCTTGATACACAAAATTATGTAGTTGCATTAAGAGCAGCTCTTCGTCAAAGCCCTGATGTTATTTTAATTGGAGAATTAAGAGATGAGGAAACTATAGAAATTGCATTAACAGCAGCAGGAACAGGGCATTATGTAATTTCAGCCTTACACTCACTAGGAGCAGCAAATGCAGTAGATCGTTTGGTAGATACCTTCCCAGCAACCCAACAAAGACAGGCAAGAATGCAGTTATCTATGGTATTACAAACAGTGGTGTGCCAACAATTGGTTCCTACCTTAAGTGGAAGTGTAATACCGGTATTTGAAGTGATGCATTGTACAGATGCGATTCGAAATTTAATTCGTGATGGAAGAACACATCAGATCAATTCCTTTATTCAATCTTCAGCAGAAGATGGGATGCAAAGTATGGATAGCCAGCTAGCAGATATGTATGAGAAGGGAATTATTTCCAAAAAGGTAGCATTTGAACATAGTTTAATTCCTGAATATTTGAAACGTAGAATAGGTGAAGAAGAATAAATGGATATCGGAGTAGGTGATGTACTAAAATTAAAGAAAAAGCATCCTTGTGGAAGTTTTGAATGGGAAGTGTTAAGAATTGGGGCAGATTTTAAGTTGAAATGTACTGGTTGTGGCCACCTTATTATGATACCTAGAGCTACCGTAGAGAAAAGTATAAAAGAAATAAAAAAAACTACTTGATTTTAACTCTAGCCTGTGCTAGAATTATTACTTGTGATATATTCAATTCCTTGCTCTATATTTGTAGGGCCAGAGACCAAAAGGAGGTAATGACATGACAAAGTATGAACTATGTGTTGTTATTAATGCAAAAATCGAAGATGAAGAAAGAGCTACCGCACTTGATAAAGTAAAAGCTCTAATCGAGAGATTTGACGGTAACATTACAAACGTTGACGAATGGGGTAAGAAAAAATTAGCTTACGAAATTCAAAAAATGAAAGAAGGTTATTATTATTTCATTCATTTCGATGCGGCAACAACTGCACCAGCAGAAATTGAAAGCCGTATTCGTATCATGGACAACGTTATTAGATTCTTAATTGTTAAGCAAGAAGCTTAAGAACTAGATTGATCTAGTAGAAAGAGAGAGTTTGATGAATAAAGTAATTCTTATGGGACGTTTGGTGAGAGATCCAGAAGTCCGTTATTCCCAAGGAGATGCATCCACAGCAGTCGGTAGATATACATTAGCGGTAGATCGTAGATTTAATCGTAATAATGATGAGAATAGTGCTGACTTTATTGGCTGTGTTGCGTTCGGACGCTCTGCAGAATTTGCAGAAAAATATTTCCGTAAAGGAACAAAAATATTAGTAACCGGTCGTATTCAAACAGGAAGCTACACGAACAAAGATGGTGTGAAGGTATATACTACAGATATCGTAGTAGAGGACCAAGAGTTTGCTGAAAGCAAAAATGCAAATGGTGAAAGTGGATTTACAGCGCCAAGCCAAGCAGCTAGTGCACCAATTAGTGATGGTTTTATGAATATTCCGGATGGAATTGACGAAGAATTACCGTTTAATTAATTGATGAAAATAAGGAGGCAAAAATAATGGCTTATAACAGAACAGATAAAGCTGATGCTCCAATGAAGAGAAAAGGCGGTATGCGTAGAAGAAAGAAAGTTTGTGTATTTTGTGGTGCTGATAGCGCAATTGATTACAAAGATACAAACAAATTAAAGAGATACGTATCTGAAAAAGGAAAAATTCTTCCTAGAAGAATCACAGGAAGCTGTGCGAAACATCAGAGAGCGCTTACATCAGCAATCAAACGTGCACGTCACGTAAGCTTGATGCCATATACAGCAGAATAATTGTATAGGATGATAAGAGTTTGAATCCCTCACGTTAGTGGGGGATTTTTTTTGTGTATTTTGAAGTTGCATCACTTATTTAAAGGCTAGTCAGTAAGTAAAATTAATGATATAATGGAGTATCTAGGTAGTTATAAATAACAGTATGAGGTGAAGAATGAGTAAAGGTTTACGGATTAATGGCTTCATAAGGAGACACTTGCAGTTTTCTCTTTATTTTGGAATAATACTAGTTTTGATCAACTTGCAAATATATTTATTTGATATTAGAGCAGGGATTTTATTATCTGCTTTCTTATTATGCTATATAGGAATATTAGTATGGATGAATCTATATAGTAAGAAATTTTTGATGAGAGATATGGTTAGTTTTGCTACAGGTTATGCTCAAGTTCAAAAGCGATTGCTAAAGGAATTTGATTTACCCTACGCAGTGATCGATGAAAATAATCGTTTGATATGGGTAAATGATGCTTTTCAAGGAGTGATAGGAGAATCTAATCTTGTAAATAAGGCTATTTCGCATTATATTCCATCTATTACAAGAGAAAAGCTTCCTATAGGTGAAGAAGAGCTGGTGTTAGAACTTGAATATGAACAAAAAGCTTATAGAGCAAAGATCAAATGCCTCCAAATGGAAAATGACTTAAAAGAGTTTCAGGGGGAAGTGGAGGAAGAGTTTGACGGAAAATTATGGGTGGTTCATTTGTATGATGAAACTGCACTTAAATTCGCAATGCAAGAAGTAGAAGATCAAAGTGTAGCAGTGGGTTTATTTTATCTTGATAATTATGATGAAGCTCTGGATAGTATAGAAGAAGTAAGGCGATCTTTATTGATTGCTTTGATTGATCGAAAGGTTAATAAGTATATTTCTTCCTATGATGGAATTTGCAAGAAGATAGAAAAAGATAAATACCTTGTAGTGCTGCGAAAGAAGGCAGTGAAGCAATTACAGGAAAGTAAGTTTGATTTAATTGAAGATATTAAGACTGTTAGCATTGGAAACGATATGGCAGTTACTATGAGTGTAGGGGTAGGTTGTGAAGGAATAACGTATGCTCAAAATTATGAATATGCGAGAAATGCAGTGGATTTAGCTCTTGGAAGAGGTGGTGATCAGGTCGTACTTAAGACGCCAGCAGGAGTGGTTTACTATGGTGGAAAGAGTCAGCAGATAGAGAAAAACACTAGAGTAAAGGCCAGAGTAAAAGCGCATGCACTAAAGGAAATTATCGCATCTAAGGACAAGGTTCTTGTCATGGGGCATAGACATCCTGATGTGGATTCTTTTGGCGCAGCACTAGGAATTTATAGAATCGCTAAATTATGTGATAAAAAGGCACATATTGTTCTAAATGACAGCTTAGGTGGCTTACAGTCCATTACAGATTATTTTATAGATAATCCGGAATATGAAGAGGATATGATTGTACATCCAAGGGATGCCGAATTATATGTGACATCGAATACCGTACTAGTTATCGTAGATGTGAATAAACCAAGCATTACGGAGTGCCCTGAATTACTTCGACTCTGTAAGACAGTAGTAGTGTTCGATCATCATAGACAAGGGGAGGAAGTGATTGAAAATGCTACACTTTCTTACATTGAGCCATTTGCCTCTTCTACCTGTGAAATGGTTACAGAAATACTTCAATATACCACAGATAATATCAAGATAAAAGGGGAAGAAGCCGACTGTCTCTATGCAGGCATTGTAGTGGATACGAATTATTTCGTAGCTAAAACAGGCGTTAGAACTTTTGAAGCAGCAGCATTTTTAAAAAGAAATGGAGCAGATGTAACAAGGGTTAGAAAGCTCTTTAGAGAAGATGCAATTGCATATAAAACAAGGGCAGATGCTGTAAGCCAAGCTGAGATTTACCGTAACAAATATGCAATTACTATTTGTAGCAATGATGAGGGGGCGAACTTAATCATTGTAGGAGCACAAGCGGCCAATGAGTTATTAAATATTAAGGGTGTTCGAGCTAGTTTTGTATTAACCGAATATCAAGGAAAGATAAACATCTCTGCGCGATCTATTGATGAAGTAAATGTACAAGTTATCATGGAGCGCCTAGGAGGTGGTGGACATATGAGTGTTGCTGCTTGCCAATTTGAAAATGTATCGCTAGCAGAAGCAGAAGGTGTACTAAAGAAAACAATAGACAAAATGATTGAGGAAGGTGACTTGACGTGAAAGTAATATTATTAGTTGATGAGAAAAAATTAGGAAAAAAAGGCGATGTAGTAGAAGTAAGCGAGGGATATGCAAGAAACTATGTATTATCCAAGAAGATAGGAATAGAAGCTACACCGAAGAATATGAATGACTTAAAGCTACAAAAAGCTAATGAAGATAAATTAGTACAAGAGTTGCTAGATGAAGCAAAAGCTTTAGCGGCAACCCTAGCAGAAAAAGAAGTTATTGTTAAGATTAAAGCTGGCGAAAACGGAAGAACTTTTGGAAGTGTGTCTACAAAAGAAATTGCTGCAGCTTTAAAAGAGCAATGCAATATTGAGATTGACAAGAAGAAATTAGTGTTGCCAGAAGCGATTAAGAGTTTTGGAGCATATGAAGTAGCGATTAAGATCCACCCAAAAGTAACAGGAAGCATTAAAGTGAAAGTTAACGAGGCGTAAGAAATGGAAGAAGCCGTACTAAAAAGAGTGATGCCTCATAGTATCGAGGCAGAGCAATCTGTGATTGGTTCTATGATTATGGATAGAGATGCTATTGTAGTGACATCAGAGATGTTATATGCAGATGATTTTTATAGCAAACAATACGGTATTATCTTTGAGGCGATGGTAGAGCTACATAATTCTAATATTCCAGTAGATTTAGTAACTTTGCAAAATAAGCTAAAAGAGAAAGAGGTTCCGCCGGAAGTTAGTAGTTTAGAGTTTATGAAGGATATATTAACGACGGTTCCAACTTCTGCGAATATAAAGCAATATGCAACCATAGTAGCAGAAAAATCTACGATGAGGAGATTGATTCGCTTAAACGAAGAGATTGCATCTAATTGTTATATGGGGAAGGATTCTTTAGAGTATATCTTAGGAGATACCGAGAAAAGAATTTTTGATATTTGTCAAAATCGATCGGCAGAAGAGTTTACCCCAATCAGAGAAGTAGTTGCCAATGCTATGCAAAAGATTGAACAAGCAAGTAGATCTCATGGTTCTGTAACAGGGATTCCAAGTGGATTTATTGATTTAGATTATAAGACTGCAGGATTGCAACCATCAGATTTGATTCTAATAGCAGCAAGACCTTCTATGGGGAAAACAGCCTTTGTTTTAAATATTGCACAGTATGCAGCATTTCGTAAGGATTTAACTGTAGCAATATTCTCACTTGAGATGAGTAAAGAGCAGTTGGTAAACCGTCTCTTTTCTCTTGAATCTAAAGTAAGTGGACAAAATATACGTACAGGCCAACTAACAGATAATGAGTGGGAACTTTTAGCCGAAACAGCTGGTTCTATAGGAAAGTCTAATTTGATTATAGATGATACACCTGGGATTAGTATTGCAGAGCTTAGAACAAAGTGTAGAAAGTACAAATTAGAGCAGAATCTATCGATGATCATTATCGATTATTTACAGCTTATGAGTGGGGGCGGAAGAAGCGAATCAAGACAACAAGAGATTTCAGAAATATCCCGTTCTCTAAAGTCTATAGCAAGGGAGTTAAGTGTGCCCGTAATAGCGCTTTCACAGTTATCTAGAGCGGTAGAGCAAAGGCCAGATCATAGACCTATGTTATCCGATTTGCGTGAATCAGGAGCCATTGAGCAGGATGCTGACGTTGTTATGTTTATTTATAGAGATGATTATTATAACAAGAATACCGAAAAACCAGGTGTTGCAGAAATTATTATTGCAAAGCAAAGAAATGGTCCTATTGGAACCGTGGAATTAGCATGGTTAAGTGATTATACCAAGTTTGCAAATTACACGCCACATACAGATTAATAAGTTAATTCACAAAAGAGAGCATATTATGCCATAGATATAGGCATAGGCTCTCTTTTGTTGTTATAAAAAAGAAAAGGGGAAGAAATATGTTAGAAATGAAATGTTTTATAAGAGAGGCAGCAAAAGAAGTGGGAGTGGAACCGCATGTTCTTAGATATTGGGAAGAAGAATTAAAGGTATCAATTGAAAGAAATGAACAAGGGAGAAGACATTATAGCAAAGAAAATATTAAATTGTTTATCCGGATTAGAGAATATAAAGAGCAGGGGTTACAATTAAAAGCGATACGTTCTAAATTGGAGAGTGAAGAAAAAGGGAAAAGGCAAGAAAGTCAGATTATTCTATACCATCCGAAAACAGAGTTAATAGAAGAGACAAAAGAAGAGAAGGTAAAAAGGGTACAAATGTTATTAAAAGAAATGATAGTAGAGGGAGTTAGGGAAAGCCAGCAAGGGTTTATACAGGAGATGAAAGAGGGCTTGGTAAAAGAATTGGATTATCAGTTTAGAGTACAGGAAGAGAGGCTAGAGGAGCGAGAAAAGATAAAAGAAGAGCGTTCGGAAGAGTACTTTAATAGGTTGGATGAAATGTTACGAGATAGGATGGAAAAAAAGAAAAAAAGGAGGTTTTTTTAGCAGATTATAATTTTTTTAATATTTTTCCTTGCAATTTTGCAAGGTTTAAACTTCTTTGGATTTGTTTGTGTTAGAGTGTATTTTAGAAAGTTTGTTAAAAATAAAAATGTAATAAAATTTATAAAACACGTAACATATTTAATTTCAAGGGAGAAAGAAAGATGTTTAAGAAAAAGAAAAGTTTTACATCAAGAAATTTAATTGCATGGTTATTAATCTTTGGGGTGGTAATTCAAAGTGCAATGCCAAACAGTGTAAGTGCTACTACAGAAGGGTTACAACGCCTAACAGGTACAGGTGAAGATATCAATGTGTCAGTTAATAGTCAATTACGTGCTGATGGATTCAATACAGTAGAAGAGATGCAGATTACAGTAAATCCTACAAATGCTGAAAATACTGTGATCCACGGTATCTGGCTACCAAATGGTGAATACCAAGCAGGAAATCAAGCGACATGGACAGCAACTGAAAACGGTGGTTTTGATATCAAAATTGACTATAATCGCAAAGAGGAAGTAGCAGTTGAAGTTGAGGAAACAACAGAATCGGAAGTTGAAGAAACAACAGATTCAGAAGTTGAAGAAACAACAGAAACAAATGTTGAAGAAACAACAGATTCAGAAGTTGAAGAAACAACAGAATCAAACGTAGAAGAAACAACAGAATCAAATGTTGAGGAAACAAACACAGAGGAAACAAACACAGAGGAAACAAATACTGAAGAAACAAACACAGAAGAATCTGTAGAGTCAACTGGTGATGATCAAGTAAAAGTTTTCGCTTTATCTGAAACATTGACAATCTCTACTCAATCATTAGTAGCAATTGCTCAAATGATGGCTACTGTAACAGAAACAGTTGAAAGTACAGAAACAGAAGTTGAGGAAACAACAGAAAGCACAGAAACAACAGAAAGCACTGAGAGTACAGAAGAAACTGAAAGTACTGAAGTGGTAACTGAGATAGTAGAAAAAGAATACCAAGTAAGTTATACATTAGAAGCAACTATGGTAGGATTCGTATCAGTTGAAATGATGAATAGTGCTTCGGAGAACGGTGAATATATTGGAGTGATTCCAAATCTTGCACAAGGCGTACAATTACGTGAAATGAAACTAGTAGGGTTTGAAGAACTTGTATCAATGGATATAGAGGGGATTCAAGCGTTTGAGATGCCATTCGATAGAATACCAAGCGATGGAAAGATTCAATTAGAGATGGTAATTGCTTATAATGGAGAAACTTATTCATTAGTGTTTGATTACACTTTACAAGCAGCTAGGTTTAATATGTTAAGAGCGGCAGGAGCATCCCAAACAGCAACAAACACTAAAGGTGGTACAGGTACTGCTTCTGATCCATATATCCTTTATAGAGATCAAACTGAAACAGTGCAGTTAACACTAAATGTTCCAAGCTATACTAATCTTATTAATAATGAAAAAACTTCATCATCAATTTCAATTTTAGAAGGAAATGATGGAGCGGCAAGTTTTACAGGAAGTATGGATAATTCTTCTGATAAAATAAGAACAATTACAATAGATCCTAGTCAATTAGGTGCAATACACATCAAATTAGAATATGCTACTAGTTTAATTAGTAGCAGTGCGTTCGAAGTTTACTTCTTAGTGACCTCTGGCGAAGTAGCACCATCAACACAAAGTAACTTAGATGGATTAAAACCTGGTGAAGTAGGAGTGGATAAAACTGCTGCGTGGACAGATGAAGATAATGGTGAAGCAGAAATAACATTTACATTGCAAGGAAATCCACAACAGCCAAAAGCAGACATCGTAATAGTTGTTGACCGTTCAGGTAGTATGGCAGGTAGAAGCGGTACAGGTAGTGCAGGAAATGTGAACAGATGGAATACAACTGAAAATGCAGTAACGACACTTGTTAACGGCTTACTACCAAGCAGCAATCCAACAGATAACTTAAACAGAGTAGCTTTAGTTTATTTTGATGGCGAGGCAAGTGCAGTAGACAGTCCAGTAATGGATAGTTGGGTACGAGACGTTGAGGGTAGTATAGGATTAACAAATAATCCAGCAACTCTAACAAGCTCATTAAAAGCAATGAACCCTAATGAAACAAAGAATGATTTAACTAAAGTTGTAGGTGCAACAAACTATACATCAGCACTTGAAGCGGTTACAACATTTGCTGAAATGAGAGCAGATAAAACTAGAGAACTACATGTTGTATTTATTTCAGATGGCGAGCCAACAGATGGATATGGTGTAGCAACAGCTGATGCTCTAGAAAAAAATTACGATGCAATAATCCATACAGTAGGTATTGAAGTAAATAATAGTGGTGTTAAAGCTTTAAAAAATATCACAACGCCAACTACAGGCATTTTCAAAAATCTAAAAGATGTAAGTGAATTAGATGCTTTCTTAAAAGAAATCCAACAAGAAATCCAACAAGCAGCATTAAATGCTATGCTTGAAGATGAAATTGGTGCAGCATTTGAATTAGATTTAACAGCATCAAAAGGTGGAGCGCGTGAAATCGAAATTAGCAATCCAAGTGTGACATACACATTATCGTCAGATCATAGAACTGTAACATTTGATGTTGGAACTATTGGAGCAACTCCAGTAGTAATAACAATTCCAATTCAATTAAAAGAAGGTGCTTATTCATCAGGCTCACACCTAACAAACGATAATGCATCATTAACTTATGAGCAGATAGGCGATGCAACAGGCGTTCCAACAGGCGAAAAAACAGATGAAATTGTAAATCCATCAACTGGAGCAACAAACGGTATACCAAAACCAACATTAGCTGTTGGGGAGCCAGCGATTAACATTACATACTACAGAGTTGACGATAACGGAAACTATTTAGATGCAGATGGCAGTATTACAACAATGAAAAACAATGCAATACTAGGCACTGCAGTTTATGATAATGATAACAATGCAAGTACAAGTATCGGATATAAATTGCACACAGTTAAAGGTGCAGATTTTATCCCAGTAGCACTAAAAGCGGAATACTCATTATATGTTAGTGAGCCAAAATTCTCAGCAGAAATTGATGTTACAACTTCAGTTTCAAATAAACAACATAATCTTGAGTTCTATTTACTATCAAACACAGTAGAAACTCACACAATTACACTAAATGCAGGAGTAGCTGGTGTATTTAATCCAATGACAGTATATCATGGAGCTGTGCGTTCAGATGGAAATAGAGTTTTAACTTATAATGATATTGATAATGGATCAACTTGGGATAATTCTATCTATGGTTTCCATAGTGAGATAGTTCCAATGTATAATGCAAGAAGCTATAGATTACTAGGATGGCAAAAAACAGGTGAAACTACAATTACACCTACTTTACCAGCTAGCAGTGAAAAAATAACAGAATCAGCATACTATACTGCTATGTATAAATACTTAGATTATAAAGTTATTTATGATGCCAATGGTGGTACATATGTAGACAATGCTAAATATACATTCATTGAAATTAACACAAATGATCATATGGTGAAAGAAGGTTCTACAATAGTAACAACACCAGACTATGCAAATAATATGGCATTTAGTCACTGGTCAACTACAAAAACAGGCCAAGATGAAGGCGAAGGTGTAGTTAACTATTACCCAGGTCAATTAGATAAAAATATGATTGATGGTGGTGAAGGTGAAGAAATAACTCTTTATGCAATATATGATAATTTAGATTATCAAGTTATTTATCATGAAAATGCTGATTGGTATGTAAACGGTCAACCTGAAACTGGATATACATATGATCAAGTAGGCGATAATAAAGCAACAATCAATGATAGTTACAAAGAAAACACAAACGTATTAGCAGCAGAATTTAGCACATTAACATATGATGGAGTAACTCCAGAAGAGTTATTTACAGCTCCACTAGGATGGAAGTTTAGCCATTGGGAACTTGCCTATAATTATGTAGGTACTCAAACATACACAGAAGGCGAAAGTCTTGATATGGGGCCTGGTGTTAAAACAAGAGAGCTTTATGCGCAATATACTCCTGAAGAATACAAAATCGAATACAAAAACCTACCAGATGTAGCAACAAACTCAAACCCAAATAAATACACAGTAGAATCGGCAGATATTACATTAAATGATTTAGTGCTGCCAAAAGGTTATAGTGAAGTATTTATTGGATGGACAACAGATGAAGAAGGAACAAATTTTGTATCAGATCCAGCGATAGCAAAAGGGTCAACTGGAAATAAAGTATTCTACGCAGTATGGGCAAACCTAGAGTTAGAGAAAACAGTAGCAAGTACCAATAGCGAAATTTTAGTGAATGATTTAGCAATCGGAGATACCCTAACTTATACTTTGACTGTAAACAATACAGGAGAAGTAGAAGTAACAGATATCGTAGTAACTGACGATATGTTTGATGGAAGAGCAATCAACATCAAAGTAAATGGAGAAACAGCGAAAATAACAGCAGAAGAAACCTTAATCATTGACAGTGTTGCAGCAGGAGCAAGCGTTGTAGTAACATATGACTATGTAGCAACAGCTGATGGAATGGTTGGAAACAAAGCAACTGTAGTTGGAAAATCTGGAACATTAGAAGTAAGAGATGAGACAGAAAAAGACGTAGCAATTGATCCAAACTATAACGTAATTTATATGAATGGAACACAAGAGCTCACAAATCTTGGAGAAACATCGGCAGCAGGCAGAACTATAACAGTAAATACATTTATCCCTTCAAATGAAGGTTGGAATTTTAAAGGATGGAAATATGATGATGCTACAACTTATGTAGGAAATCAAACATTCCAAATGCCAGCAGCAAATGTAATACTAACAGCAGTATGGACACTTGTACCAGATACAGATTATGAGTTAGAGTTAGCAGAACAAGTGGAAACATACAATGCAAAGCAACATAGTTTTGATACAGCAAATATATCAAAAACAGGTGCATTAAACACTACTCCAACTATCACATACATGAATGCTGATTATGCTGAAACAACAACAGCACCTACAAATGTAGGAGTATATACAGTAAAAGTGACTTATCCACATCCATCTGGAGAAAAAGCTGAAGTAGTAGAAGCTACAACAACACTTACGATAGAAAAGAAAGCAGTAACTATTACAGCAAAAAGTGCTGAAGTAGTGTATACTGGAAAAGTTCAATCAGTAGAAGGTGTAACAGCAGTTGGGTTGGTAACAAACCATGTTGCGAGTGCAATAACCATTGGTGGAACAGGAACCAAAGTTGGAGAGTATGTACATACCGTAGAAGTGAAAGATGTAGTAATTAAGCACGAAGAGGAAGTTGTAACAGGAAACTATGAAATTACTGTAGTAAACGGTTTATTGAAAATTACAGATGCAGCTATGGATGACAGGGACTTATCAGCAACAGGATTTACCGGGGTATATGATAAAACTGAAAAAACAGTAACTGTAACAGGCATTGAAGAACGAGATGTAGTAACTTATACTTATACAGATGCTTCAGGAAAAGAAGTAACAACAACAGAAGCACCAAAGTTTGTAGAGGTAAAAGAAAGCACAAGCGTAACAGTAACAGTAACAAATCCAAACTATGATAAAGCATGGACAAAAGACGTAAGCATTGAAATTCAAGCGAGACCAGTAACCATTACAGCAAACGATGCAAGTAAAGTATATAAAGCAGATGAGCCAAGCTTTACAGCAGTAACAGAAAAAGCAAATGGAGAAAGAGGTTTACTTGAAGGAGATAGCTTAGGAACTATCCTAGTAGCAAGAAATAATAAAGAGGAAGCAGTAGCTAAATATACTGGAGTAATCCAAGCAAGTGGAGCAGCAAACGATAACTATAGCATTTCATATGTAGCAGGAGATTTTGAAATCACAACTGCAGCTATGGATGATAGAGACTTATCAGCAACAGGATTTACCGGAGTATACGATAAAACTGAAAAAACAGTAACTGTAACAGGCATTGAAGAAGGAGATGTAGTAACTTATACTTATACAGATGCTTCAGGAAAAGAAGTAACAACAAC
>CAYJHO010000023.1:0-8684 GCA_964369945.1 uncultured Lachnospiraceae bacterium | reverse complement strand
GTGGAGCAGCAAACGATAACTATAGCATTTCATATGTAGCAGGAGATTTTGAAATTACACCAGATACCCTTACTATACCAACAGAAGAAAATGAAGATGGTAATAATAATAGTAATGTAGGTGAATTAAATAGTGAAACACTCGAACAAACAAAAGGATATGATGGAAATGAAAGCACATTTAACCCGGATAATATTATCATCTTAGATGGAAACGATGAGCCAGTAGATCATAAAGAATTAGAGTTTGAATATAGTACAGACGGTGGAAATACATTTACTAAAAATCCTCCATCAAGAACAGATGTGGGAACTACAGATATTATTATCAAAGTAACAGGGGATAACCATACAGGAACAACAGTAGAAGCAACACTTTCGGTTACACCAGTGACATTAACTGTAACACCAAATGCAGATGTTATCACTTATGGTGATGCAGCACCAGTATTAACTTTTGGGATCACAGGTTTTGTAAATGGAGAAACAGTAACAACAGCAGGTATTGCAGGAACAGCAGCAACCTCAACTATTTATGATGCAACAGATGCAACAAACAGAAATGCAGGAAGTTATGCAATTACAGTAGATGATGTTACAACAATGACTTCAGAAAAAGGTAACTATGTATTTGTAGCAGGAACACCAGCAACACTTACTGTAAACAAAAAGCCAATTGAGATCACATTAGGTTTCCATACAAAGAATGTAGGGGAAGTAGATCCAAGCTTTGGAGCAGCATTTAGTGGAGTAATCAATGGAGATACTTTGAATTATGCAGTTACTCGTATTGTAGGAGAAGCAGAAGGATCTTATAGAATCTTTGGAGAACAAAGAGATAATATGAACTACACTATAAGCTTTGTAGATGGTGGATTAACAATTCTTGATACAGTAGAAGAAATTTTAGTGCCAGGAACACCTGATACAACACCAACTCCGGTACCAGCAACACCTGGTACAACACCGACTCCAGAAATAACTGGAGAACCAGTGGGAGAAGTGGAAATTGAAGATGGAGAAACAGCATTAGGTGATGGAGAAGTGGAAATCGAAGATGGAGAAACACCACTAGGCGATGGAGAAGTAGAAATTGAAGATACAGTAACTCCATTAGGTGCTGTAGGTTCATGGGCACTTATTAACTTATTATTAGCAATTGGAACAACATTAGGATCTTTCATATTAGTAGTAAACTACTTTAGAAAGAAAAAGTGTGAAGATGAAGAATCTTTAGAAGAAGAAAAGTTAAAGAGAACAAAAGCACGTTTGACAAGTATCCTAGTAGCAATCGCAGCAATTGTAACATTTATCTTAACAGAAGATATGACATTGCCAATGGTAATGGTAGATAAATGGACATTATTGATGGTAGTAATCGCAGTTCTTCAAGCAGCAGTTGGATATGTTTCTAAAAGAAACGATGAAAACAAAGAGTTAGTAACTGAATAATTTGAAATACAAAAAGAGAGTAATAACATGAAGCAGAGAAGAGGGCACCTGAAATGGTTGCTCTCTTTTTGCTTGAAAGCTATAAAGATTTCATTGTGGAAGTGGAAGCTTTGATACAAGGATAAAAAGAAATAAAAAAGCTGCCAGAAAGGCATAATGCCATTCTGACAGCTTTTTCATTTTTATTACCGTGGTGACTACTCTTGAGAGATAGCACCAACTGGACATGCACCTTCGCAAGAACCGCAGCTTACACAAGAATCTGCATCGATTACGAATTGTCCTTCACCCATGCTGATAGCGCCAACTGGACATGCACCTTCACATGCTCCACAAGTAACGCATGAATCACTAATTACGTATGCCATTTGATTATCCTCCTTATTAAATATGGTTTAACATTTTTATTCTATTATATAAAGTAATAAAATACAAGTAAAATTAATGAATTGACAGTTATTTTAGTAAACCTAATTCAATTCTTTTCTTTTTGATACCTGAAATAACAATTTTCTTTAGCTCTACAGCAGTAGCTTTTTCCATGGCAGGAACACCTTCTAAAGGATAGGGAATACCTAATTGCTCATACTTTGAGGTTCCCATGGTGTGATATGGTAGGACATCAAGGGCCTTGATATTGGTATAGCAACCAATATGGTAGCCAAGATTAAATAAATCCTCTTCCTTATCTGTAATGCCTGGTACAACTACATGGCGAACCCAAGTGGAAATATTGCGCTCACTTAAGTATTTCAGAAATGCTAGTACCGGGATGTTGGATAAGCTTGTCAATTTCAAATGGGCATCATGATCTATATGCTTGATATCGAGCATAACCAAATCTGTTAAGCTCATCAGTCTATCTAATTTTCCAATTAACTCTATATTGTTCTCTTTAAAAATAATTCCGGATGTGTCAATACAGGTATGAATACCTTGTTGCTTAGCTAGAGTGAATAGATCGATTAGAAAATCAATTTGCAACAGCGGCTCACCACCTGTTACAGTAATGCCACCGCTGTTGTAATATGATTTATTTCGCTCGTATTGCTCTATAATATACTGTGGTTCCATTAGGTTCCCACTACTATACGACCAAGTGTCCGGATTATGGCAATATGCACAACGAAGAGGGCAACCCTGAGTAAATACGACGAATCGTACTCCAGGACCATCTACGGTACCAAAACTTTCTAAAGAGTGAATTCTCCCTTTGGTCATAATACACGAACTCCTTTTTTATTACATTCCGTCGTGGAATGTACGAGAAATAACGTCTGCTTGTTGTTCTGGTGTTAACTTGATAAAGTTAACGGCATATCCTGATACACGAATTGTTAATTGTGGATATTTGTCAGGGTTTTTTTGAGCATCTAAAAGAGTTTCTCTATTTAAAACGTTTACATTTAAGTGGTGTCCACCTTTTTCTGAATAACCATCTAATAAAGATACTAAGTTGTCGATTTGAGCTGCATTAATAGACATAGTTATGTCCTCCTTATAATTTAAATATTTATTGTTCTAGTGTAGGTATACTACAAGCTAGAGGAGTTCTGGAACACTCATTACACTGATGGGTTTCTACAGTAGCAGAAGTAGCAGTAGCATCATCTACTTGAACATTGACATGTCCAACACCTTTAGATATTCCTGAATCTAACATCTTTACTAAGTCATCTATCATTTTATTATTGTCCATTTTAACTCCTCCTTATTCATTGTTGTTTATTTATTACGAATTTAAGTCAATTTCTAAATCGCCTGCAAAAATTTGGTCTTCTTTTCCAAGAGCTCCAGGAATTACAGAGAATGTATTAGAAATACCATCTTGTGCATCCATGAAAGGAAGTTTAGAAACAGAAGCTAAAGAAGCGATAGCTCCGTTTTTGTCACGTCCGTGCATTGGGTTAGCACCTGGTGCAAAAGGTTGACCTTGCTTACGTCCATCAGGAGTATTTCCTGTAGCTTTACCGTAAACTACGTTTGAAGTAATTGTTAATACTGACATAGTTGGGAAACCATCTCTGTATGTGTGGTGTCTTCTGATCATAGTCATAAAAGTAGAAACTAATTGAGAAGCGATGCTATCTACGCGATCATCATCGTTACCATATTGTGGGAATTCTCCAGTTGTTTCGAAATCTACGATTAGTCCATCTTCATCACGGATTACTTTAACAGTAGCATATTTGATAGCTGATAAAGAGTCGGCAACTACGGAAAGACCAGCGATACCTGTAGCGAAGTAACGTAATACGTTTCTATCATGTAAAGCCATTTGAGCTCTTTCATAACAGTACTTGTCATGCATGTAGTGGATAACGTTTAGTGTATTTACATAAACTTCTGCTAACCATTCCATCATATCCATGTATTTTGCATAAACATCATCATAGCTTAATACATCGCCTTCTACTGGACGGTATTTAGGTCCAACTTGTTTCTTAGTTTTCTCATCCACACCACCGTTTAATGCATATAATAAACATTTTGCAATGTTAGCACGTGCACCAAAGAATTGCATTTCTTTACCAACCTTCATAGAAGATACACAACAAGCGATTGCATAATCGTCACCATGTGTAATTCTCATTAAGTCATCATTTTCGTATTGGATAGAAGATGTCAAGATAGACATTTTCGCACAGTAACGTTTGAAGTTTGTTGGTAAGTGTGTAGACCATAGAACTGTTAAGTTTGGCTCTGGAGATGGTCCTAAGTTTGTTAATGTGTGTAAGTAACGGTAAGAAGATTTTGTTACCATATGGCGACAATCAATTCCCATACCTGCGATTGTTTCAGTTACCCAAACTGGGTCACCAGAGAATAAACCATTGTATTCTGGTGTACGAGCAAATTTAATTAAACGTAACTTCATGATGAAGTGATCGATAAATTCTTGTACTTGCTCTTCTGTAAATGTTCCGTTAGCAATATCTCTTTCAGCATAAATGTCGATGAAAGTAGAAGTACGTCCTAAGCTCATAGCAGCTCCGTTTTGTTCTTTAACTGCTGCTAAGTAACCAAAGTAAGTAGCTTGGATAGCTTCTTGTACGTTTGTAGATGGCTTAGAAATATCACAACCATATGCAGCTGCCATTTCTTTCATTAATTTTAATGCTACGATTTGCTCAGAGATTTCTTCTCTTAGACGGATAACATCATCTGTCATTGTACGTCCTGTAGAATCTTTTTGCTCGTTCTTATCTTGGATCAAACGATCAATACCATAAAGAGCGATACGTCTGTAGTCACCGATGATACGTCCACGTCCATAAGCATCAGGTAGACCTGTGATAATGTGTGAAGAACGACAAGCTCTCATATCTGCATTGTAAGCATCGAAACATCCAGCGTTGTGAGTTTTTCTGTGGTTTGAGAAGAAATCAGAGATTTCAGGATCTACTTCATAACCGTTGTCTGCACAAGCTTTTTCTGCCATACGAATACCACCATATGGTTGTAATGCACGCTTGAAAGGTGCGTCAGTTTGGAAACCTACGATAGTTTCTTTTGTTTTGTCTAAGTAACCAGGACCATGAGAGTTAATAGTAGATACTACATGTGTATCCATATCTAAAACTCCACCTGCTTCACGTTCTTTTTTCATTAAGTCAAGAACTTGATCCCATAAAGCATTTGTGTTTGCTGTAGGTGCTGCCAAAAAAGTGTCATCTCCGTCATATGGAGTGTAGTTTTTTTGAATAAAGTCGCGCACGTTAATTTCGTTTTCCCAACGACCTCCTACAAAGTTGTTCCATTCAGATCTCATAAAATGTTGCCTCCTAAAATAAAAATTTATTTGTTATACATTGTTTTTGTCATCTTACGTCCTTAATTATAAGAGTCTGTTAAAGTTTAGTCAAGGAGTTGAAAGAAAAGAAATGTACTTTTTAAGGTACAATATTAAATAAAAGTTTTGACATTCAATATATTTTTGCTACAATTAGATAAAATGATATGTCGATCGACGAAGAGAGGGAAAATATAGTGAAAAACAAAAGAAAATGCATAAGTTTTATGTTTGCGCTTACCTTGGTAACAACGATGCTATTTTTAGTAGCATGCAATCATAATGCAAGTGAAAGTGAGGCAAAAATTCTGGTGAGTTTACAAGGACTGCCTACCGAATTTGAAGAATTAGGTCCGGAAATTTTAGCACAAGTAGAAATTCCAATTGATATAGATGGGGTAAGTTCAGAGCGTAGCTATGATATAGATTTAACTTACGAAAACGGATTTCAGGGAGAGTTGATCATTGTTCCGGGTTCCTATCAAGTGAATTACAGTTTTGTAGGTGGAAATTCTTTAAGCTTACTTGAAATTGAAAGTGAACGATATGAAATCAGTTTAGCCACTGGGGAAGAGAAAGAGATTGTAGTGCAAGTATTGAATGCAGGTGATTTGGTACAATCTATAAAAAGCTTAGTTCCACAAAAGGAAATAGAGCAGGCGGATAAATTTTCACGCCTAATGCAAATAGATGGGCAGTTGGTTTCTATGAATGATTTGGTTCATACGGCAATTTTCGATGATAATGGAAGCCGTATAGATGCAAAAGAAGTCGCTAGTGTTGAATCTAGCTATGGAAAAGGAATTTATTTATTATATCAAAATCAAAGCAATCAATATGCAGAAGTTTATGAATCTACCTTTATTGGGGTTAGAGTAAATCGAAATCGAGTTGTTTTTCCAGGAGGCCTTAGCTTAGGGATGGATATCTCTCAGGTGGCACATGCAAGTGAGGGGATTTATGGGGAAATGAGTTATGCAACAGGAAGTCCCTATGTAGGCTTGGGGATAGAAGGAACAGAAGTATATTTCTTAGATGCTGTCTCAGGGGATCGAATTGAACTGTATATGAATAGTTCTCATACCTATATTTCTCAAATAGAATATAGATTTGCACAATACGAATAGGAGGCCTAGAAATGAATGTATGGAATATAATGAAAGTGAATATACTTGCACTCCTTGCTTTGCCAGTGCTGTTGCTGTCCATTGCAGCAAAACTATTGGCAAAGGCTTTTGAGAAGGCATTTACACTCCTTTGTGTATTAGTGATCTTGATTTTGTTAATGCTATTAGCCTCTATTATAGATAATATTGGAGTCTTTCTAGAAGGGATTGGATTGTTTTTAGTAGCTGCTGTCTTGCTAGGTGGTTTGGTAGCACTTGTGTTCTGGATATTTGCCATTGCAGGTGCCTTGATTGCAGGAGTAGTGACTGCCATAGCAACCATAGGAATTGCGATATTTGAGTGGATCCATGACAAAACAGGAAATATTTATGCAAAATTATATCATGTTTGTAAAACAGATCAGCAAGAACTTAGTAGTAAGTGGGCTGCACCATGTTGGCTACTTTTAATAGGGATTAATTATTTAGTAGTAAAATTCTTATACTTGGCTTATCCGATATCCATCATAGGAACTGGTGTATGGCTTTGTTATACCATCTTTTCCATGAATCAGTTTTCTATGAATTTGTTTGGATTATCTATTCTTTCCTATTTGGGAATGTTTCCTACGATTCAAATTGTATTTGCAGTGTTGTACTATTTAGTTGTAGCTGCAGCAGGAGCAACCATTGTAATTTCTCTAGGGATAGAGTGGAGTGAATGGGGGAAGGTTCTTTTATTTTCGACGAAGGATTATGATGCATATTGTGCGTATGCAAGAGAACAACTACGCTCCTTAGAAGAGCAAGATTTGGCATTTGAAGAGGGGCAACGATTAGAAAGCTCAGAAGGTGATTTGGCAAAGGCAGAAGAATTATTAGCACTTTATTCAGCCATGGTAGATCGTTCAAGCGAATTAGGGGAGCAGGTATACTATGCTATGAGTCTGCAGGCAGAGGCGCATATTAGCCAAGGATTCAGTGAATATTTTGACTTATTACAGAGTATACAGCATAAGTTTTCCTCTAGTAAAAAGGGCATGGATGCGGTGGAATTCTTACGGTTTGTAGCGCCTTTGATAGAACGAGCATCCAGGATGGAAAGAGAGCTAGAAAAGGATATTCTTCGCTTTCTATCCAAGGCAAAAGCGGAAGAAAAAGAGACACGAAGTGAGTATTTTGACGGCTGTGATACAATAGATATCTTGAAGAAGAGATATCGTGCCCTATGCAAGATTTATCACCCTGATCAAGGTGGGCACACCGAGACTTTTCGAAAGATTCAAGAGCAGTATGATCAATTGCTTTTAAAGTTTAACGGATAACAAAAAAAAGAGCTTAGGAAAATCAAGGGAATTGATTTCCTAGGCTCTTATCTTATAATTTAGACCATTGCTATATCGTTGCTAATGTTTGTAAGGCTGTATCTTCGATGACAGCTTTACCATGTTCTGCAAAAAATCGTTCCGTGGTATTTGTTGGTGGTAATAATTGGGCATATTCGGTAGTCATATTGCAGAATCGATTGAATTCATCTTCGGTATGATCTCCCTTTTCTGCGATTAAGATATAACCACCTTTTTGTGTATTCTTATAAAGTGTATTGTTGCCTAGGTAGTTCTTACCAATGAGTTGTGCAATACGAGTCACATCACTTAAGCTGGCAAAAGAAAATAATCTCAAGTAGGAATCTGAGTTTACAAATTCTACATCTGAGCTTTCCTCTTTCTTATCCACACTCTCTTCTTTGGCTTGGATAGAATCGTGCATTTTCTTAAATAAATTTAATACATCATCTTCACCATCAAAAGCCTTGCTTGCTAAATCACTTAGGCTGCTATTGTTTTCCATTACGGAAGGTGCAAAGTTAGAAAATCTAGTATCTAGCTCTTCTGGGTCTTCTACTTTAGTAATTACAAGAACGATGGATTCACTATATGGAATTGCCTCTATCATAAGTGGGATATCATCCGCTTCAAATCCTACTTCTTTTCTTGCTTGGTGCATCATGTCACGAAATAACATTTTGGCCTTTTCAGAGCCATAAGCTAGTTCGCTTATTTTGATAGATCTTTGTGCTAAATCGTCTTTAGTCAAAGTGCATCTAATTTGGTTTTCATTTACTCTTTCTATTTTCAAGAAATCACTTCCCTCTTTATTTTTATAGTATGCTAGTTGTAATACATATTATAATGCTTTTTATATTTCGTCAATACTTGTGTACTTAGTTTAAAAATATTTTATATTTTCGTCGAAAAAAGTGTAATATTATTGCGAATTTATCGTAGATATGTTAATTTTAGATGGAAGAGAAAAGCCTGACAATCCGCAAAG
>CAYJHO010000022.1:0-28664 GCA_964369945.1 uncultured Lachnospiraceae bacterium | reverse complement strand
CAAGAAAACTATTATAACTAAGGTCAGTTATATAAGTAAGAAGTATAATGATGTGAAGAATATGAGATTTGTAATAGCATAATTTATATTGAAAAAGGTCTATATAAAGTGGAATGGCGAATAAGACAATTAAATAATATTTGTTCATATGTATTTTAGTATAATACGAGGAAATATGAATAAGTAAAAACTAAAATTGAGAGGTAATGGTCCAATGGACGTAGATTTTTAGAGGCGGATGTCTAAGCAAGTATGTTAGATATCCGCCTATTTCTGTGCAGATAACATAAAATGATTGTTTCTTGGGAAAGAATATAATATAATGAAGTCATATTAAAATGATGAATGCTTCGAAATAAAGGTAAATATGAAAATATGAAAAAAATAATCAATATAGTGGCACTGATCGTCTTTTCCGTGCTAACAGTTGCGAGTGCTTTGGTATCTTGTTACCGACTAAACGAAACAACCGTGGTTTTCGATATCTGGCATTTGAATTTTGGGATTTTATTATTAGCAGTGATTACAATTCCTTTTATAGGAAAGAAAATAGAGAAAGTAAAAAGAGGAGAAGCCTATTTACTTGTAGGAAACTTGCTTTATACGAGTGTACTAGGACTTTGCTTTACTTTTATTGGAAACTCAGAGTATCAATATCTACCAATCTATCTTATCAATACTTTATTCGTATATGGTATTATTGTAATTCAGTGGTTTACTTGTAAGAAGATTACGGAAGACGGACAGTCTAGCAAAAGTAAGTTAGTGGGAATCTATTATTTGATGATCATTCCATTTTGTTTCCCGCTCTATACTTTTATACTATCTAGAAATCTTGAGTTAGTATATGTTTTGTTTACAAGCTTAGCAATGCTCGGGATGTGCTATTCAAAAAAGTTGTGGGGACAAGCTTTGGCAATCGCGGCAATCCTTTGTTCCATACGAATGTCGAATGCTAGTTATATCTTAGTGACAGCAATTTTCGCTATCATGTTATATAAACTTATAAGAGAAAAGCAAAAAAGATATCTAGCATTTCTATTCTTGCTAGTACTAGTTTCCATCCTAGCATATCAACCGAGAAATTTAGCTTTAGTGCAACTCTCTATGGGATTACAGGATAGTGGAGAAATTAAGGGAGCCTATAATGGCTATGATCAATATCTAGAAGAACTGACAGAATCAGATCCGATTTTGATGCAGCAGATTGCAGTGGAAGAGATTAATAATAGGTTAGATTGGATGAATCGAAAGCCTATGGAAAATATTAACTTCTTTTCTCATAAGCTAGTAAGACAGTGGACCGATGGAGAAATGGGGAGTCGTACCGTAAGTAGAATTGACAACAGTGAAAGAGGGAAGTTATTTGATTCCTTTTATGAAGGGAATCTAAGCTTCGTGTATATGGTTTTAACGCAGGTATTTCAAGGAATGATTTACTTTTTCTGTTTGATGTATGTGTTGAAACAGTTTAGTAAAAGGAAAGCAGAAAAAGAGATGCCCCTTGAACTGAGTCAATATCTAGGCATCTTTACGGTTTCTCTTGGTATGTTATTTCATATGATTTGGGTGGCAGATAGCTATCAAAACTTCTGGTTGTTTATGTTACTAATTCCTTATGCTGTACAAGGTTTTATTCCCATCCGCCATCAAGATTGATAATTTGGCCAGTTAAATAATTGGGTGCATCTACGAGCTGCAAACATAGTGTTGCAACTTCTGTTGGTTCTCCCATACGACCTGCAGGAATTTCTTCTGTCAGGGCACTTAATTCTTCTTGGTCAAAACAAGAATTCATATCAGTAGCAATTAGGCCGCAGGCAATGGCATTTACTTGAACATTGCTTGGGGCCACTTCTTTTGCTAAGGCTTTTGTAAAACTATTTAGTGCCCCCTTGGTAGAAGAATAGGCAACTTCCATAGAAGCTCCTGTATTTCCCCAAATGGAAGAAATATTAATAATACACCCTTGCTGCTTTTGAATCATAGATGGCAATAGATATTTGCAAGTTAAAAAGGAAGAAGTTAAGTTGACATCTAAGAGTCTATTCCATTCCTCTAAGCTCATATCAGTTAGTAAGCCAATATGGCTTAGGCCCACATTATTAATTACAATATCAATCTCGGGAAGTGTTTGTAAGAAAGAAATAGCTTCTCCACTATTTCCTAAATCCACTTGAAAACAGTGGTTTTCATTTCCGTATTCCGCTGAAAATTCTTGAGCGGAATCTTGTAGTTTTTGGATGTTTTTATGACACACTAAGAACAGGCAATATCCTTTTTGTGCAAAAAGTTTCGCGATGGCATGGCCAATCCCTCTAGAGGCTCCAGTAATAAGTACATTCTTTGACATTTGCAATGATTTCCTTTACAATAATATTAATTCTATCATACATTAGATTTGCAAAAAGGCAAATACTAAAATTATATGAACTCTTGGAATCTTTACTACAAAATTCAAAAGCAAAGTATTCATAAAATGCGCTTTCGCTCGGTTTTTACACAATTTGTGCCTACTTTGCTTATGAATTACAGAAACAGATCCCGAGATTCATGATGGACTATATTATATTTATGGAGGTTTCAGATGAAGGATATTGTAATTATTGGAGCAGGACCTGCGGGGCTTTCGGCAGCACTATATAGTTATAGAGCTGGCATGGATTTTGTATTAATGGAAAATAACTTTGTGGCAGGTGGTCAAGTACTTACTACGTATGAAGTGGATAATTATCTTGGCTTACCTAGTATGAACGGTTTTGATATGGGGATGAAATTCAAAGAGCATATTGAGCATTTAGGAATAGAGATTCAGAATAAATTGGTATCAAAGGTAAGCAAGAAGGAAAATGGCTTTGTAGTTACTTGTGGGGAAGAAGAAATAGAATCGAAGACAGTGTTAATCGCAACAGGTGCAGTAAGCCGCTTGTTAGGCGTGGAAGGCGAAGAGCGTCTAAAAGGAAAAGGGGTTGCTTATTGTGCAACTTGCGATGGAGCTTTCTATAGAGGAAAGACCGTTGCCGTAGTAGGTGGAAGTTATACGGCAGTAGAAGATGCGATTTTCTTAGCAGGGCTTTGCGAAAAGGTATATTTGATCCATAGACGTGATACATTACGCGCTGGTGCCGTGCTAGAAAAGCAATTATTTGCCTGCGAGAATGTGGAGATTCTATGGGATACTATCCCTTTAGAAATTTTAGGAGAAGAAAAAGTGTCTTCTTTGAAACTAGAGCAAGTAAAAAATAAAGAAATTTTTAATTTAGAAGTAGCAGGTGTCTTTGTAGCAGTAGGTACCACTCCTTCCTCGGATTTAGTAAAGGAATTAGTGGAGATCGATAGCTATGGCTATATTAAGGCACCAGAAACTGGAGAAACTAGCCAAGCAGGTGTATTTGTAGCAGGTGATGTGAGAACAAAACATCTGAGACAGATTGTAACGGCAGTAGCAGATGGAGCAAATGCTGCCACTGCAATCTGGAGTTATCTGACAAAATAGTAAAAATAAGTGAAAGTTCGGACATGTGCTTAAAGTGTAGAGTGTACAAAGTGTATAAAAAAATATAAAAGTTTATAAAAACGGAAAAAGATATCAATCCTATATCCACATTTCAAAGGGCAAAAAATAGCGAAAAATCAAGTTATACACGACTTTATCCACATTGTCCACATGTTTTTGTAAAATATAGATAAGGATTTTGTAAAGAAAACCGAACAATTGTTTTGTGTAAAATGCAAAAAAAATACAAAATGTAGACCGAAAAAGGGAAGAATGTTGATGTTTTTCTTTTCTAGACAAAAAACGACAAAGTCAGACAATTAAACTTGGTATAATCTTGTTTTTATGAAGCTTTTATACCTAAAGACAGATAGTATTTAAGCAAGTGAAAAAAATGTGAAAATGGATATTTTATCGTTGCAATATAAGGGGTATTATGGTAAAATAGAAACAATGACAAAAAAATAACAAACTTAAAAATTAAATTAGTGGAGGGCAGTAAAATGGCGAAAAAAATCGTTTTAGCCGGCGCTTGTCGTACAGCATTAGGATCAATGGGTGGTGGATTATCTACAGTACCAGCAGCAGAATTAGGAGCAGTAGTTATTAAAGAAGCTCTAAACAGAGCAGGTGTAAAGCCTGAGCAAGTAGAACAAGTATACATGGGAAGTGTTATTCAAGCAGGACTTGGACAAAACGTTGCTCGTCAAGCTTCAGTAAAAGCAGGACTTCCAATCGAAGTACCAGCATTGACAGTTAACGTAGTATGTGGTTCAGGACTACAATGTGTTAACATGGCAGCTCAAATGATCATGGCAGGAGAAGCAGATATCGTAGTAGCAGGTGGTATGGAAAACATGTCAATGGCTCCTTACTTATTACCAAATGCTCGTTACGGATATAGATTAGGAAATGGCACTATGGTTGACTCTATGGTAAATGACGCATTAACAGATGGATTTGGTGGATTCCACATGGGAATTACAGCAGAAAACATTGCTGAGAAATGGTCATTAACAAGAGAAGAGTTAGATGCTTTTGCAGCAAACTCACAACAAAAAGCAGTAGCAGCTCAAGAAGCTGGTAAATTTGACAAAGAAATCGTTCCAGTAGAAATTACTACAAGAAAAGGAACTACAGTATTTAGCAAAGATGAAGGCCCACGTGCAGGAACAACAGCAGAAAGTATTTCTAAGTTACGTCCAGCATTCAAAAAAGACGGTGTAGTAACAGCAGCTAACTCTTCTACCATCAACGACGGAGCAGCAGCTATCGTAGTTATGAGTGAAGAAAAAGCAAAAGAATTAGGTGTTACACCGATTGCTACATGGGTAGCAGGTGGATTAGCTGGAGTAGATCCTGAAATCATGGGAATCGGACCAGTAGCTTCTACTAATAAATTATTAGCTAAGACAGGCATGACAATTGCTGATTTCGATGTAATCGAAGCAAACGAAGCTTTTGCAGCTCAAGCTATCGCAGTAGGCAAAGAACTAGGAATTGACACTGAGAAACAATTAAATCCAAACGGTGGTGCGATTGCAATTGGACATCCAGTTGGAGCATCAGGATGTAGAATTTTAGTAACTCTATTACACGAAATGGAAAGAGAAAATGCTAAGAACGGTTTAGCAACACTTTGCATCGGCGGTGGAATGGGTTGTTCTACAATCGTAACAAGAGACTAATAAATTATTTATATAAAGGAGTATTTCCAAATGGAATATATTTTATACGAGGTAAGCGGACAAGTTGCAACAATTACAATCAACCGTGAGAAAGCATTAAACGCATTAAACTCTTCTGTATTAGAAGAACTAGACAAAACATTAGACGCTGTAGATTTAGATACAGTACGTTGTTTGATTTTAACAGGAGCTGGAACTAAGTCATTTGTTGCTGGTGCTGATATCGGCGAAATGAGCAACTTAACAAAAGCAGAAGGTGAAGCTTTTGGTAAGAAGGGAAATGATGTTTTCCGTAAATTAGAAACTTTCCCAATTCCAGTAATTGCAGCAATCAATGGATTTGTATTAGGTGGTGGTTGTGAAATCGCTATGAGCTGTGATATTAGAATTTGTTCTGAAAATGCAGTATTTGGTCAACCAGAAGTTGGTCTAGGAATTACACCAGGATTTGGTGGAACACAAAGACTACCTCGTATTGTAGGTGTTGGTATGGCGAAGCAAATCATTTATACTGGAAGAAATATCAAAGCAGAGGAAGCTTTTAGAATCGGCTTAGTAAACGCAGTATATACACAAGAAGAGCTATTAGCAGAAGCTATGAAGATGGCAAAGGGAATTTCTAAGAATGCACCTATCGCAGTTCGTAACTGTAAGAAAGCTATCAATGACGGCTTAGATATGAATATGGACGATGCGATTGTATTAGAAGAGAAATTATTTGGGGACTGTTTCGAAACAGCAGATCAACAATACGGAATGTCATTCTTCTTAGACAAGAACAAAGAAAAAGTAAAAGAACCGTTTACAAACAAATAAGAATAGATTAGATAATTTGGAGGACAAATTGATGGTAGTAGGTATTATTGGAGCTGGTACAATGGGTGCTGGTATTGCTCAAGCATTTGCAGTAACAGAAGGTTATGATGTTCGTTTATGTGACATCAAGCAAGAATTTGCTGATGGTGGAAAAGCACGTATCGAGAAAAACTTAAACTTTTTAGTTAGCAAAGAAAAAATGACAGCAGAAGTTGCAACAGCAATTTTAGCAAAAGTAAAAACAGGTTTAAAAGATATCTGTGCAGATTGTGACTTAGTAATCGAAGTTGCACCAGAGAGAATGGAAATCAAGAAAGCTACTTTTACAGAATTAATGGCTATTTGCAAGAAAGATTGTATTTTTGCATCTAATACATCTTCTCTTTCTATTACAGAAATGGGACAAGGTTTAGATAGACCATTAGTAGGAATGCACTTCTTCAACCCAGCTGATAGAATGAAATTAGTTGAAGTTATCGCAGGTGAGAACACACCAGCTGATATGGTAGAAGCAATCAAGAAAATTTCTACAGAAATTGGAAAAGTTCCAGTTGAAGTTAACGAAGCACCAGGTTTCGTTGTAAACAAGATTTTAATCCCTATGATTAACGAAGCTATCGGTATTTATGCTGATGGAGTAGCAAGTGTTGAAGATATCGACACAGCTATGAAATTAGGCGCTGCTCATCCAATGGGACCTTTAGCGTTAGGTGACTTAGTAGGATTAGATGTAGTATTAGCTATTATGGAAGTACTACAAAGCGAGACAGGCGATACAAAATACCGCCCACACACACTACTAAAGAAAATGGTACGTGCAGGTAAATTAGGTAAGAAAACTGGCGTAGGTTTCTACCAATACTAAGAAGGCAATCAGTATACCAAAGAGCTTAAGGCTCTTTGGTAATACTTATGTTTAAATCAATGAATAAGGAGATAAAAACAATGCAATTTACTTTAAGTAAAGAACATGAAATGGCGAGACAGTTATTTAGAGATTTCGCAATCAATGAAGCAAAACCAATCGCTCAAGAGGT
Source organism: uncultured Lachnospiraceae bacterium (assembly GCA_964369945.1). Lineage (GTDB taxonomy): Bacteria > Bacillota > Clostridia > Lachnospirales > Lachnospiraceae > RGIG6307. The sequence goes on along the minus strand of CAYJHO010000022.1, from coordinate 21,627 downwards.
TGATGAGACAGAAGAGTTTCCAATGGAAACAGCTAAGAAAATGGCGAAAGCAGGATTTCTAGGAATCCCTGTACCAAAAGAATATGGCGGACAAGGATGTGATCCTTTAACATATGCTATGTGTGTTGAAGAATTATCAAAAGTTTGTGGTACAACAGGTGTTATCGTTTCTGCTCATACATCATTATGTGTAGACCCAATTATGACATATGGTACTCCAGCTCAAAAAGAAAAATTCTTACCAACATTAGCTAGTGGTGAGAAATTAGGAGCTTTCGGTTTAACAGAGCCAGGTGCTGGTACAGATGCACAAGGACAACAAACAAAAGCTGTTCTTGAAGGTGATGAGTTCGTTCTTAACGGATCAAAAGTATTCATTACAAACGGTAAAGTTGCTGATATTTATGTTATCTTTGCAATTACAGGTGTAGATGTTGATAAGCGTGGAAGAAGCAAGAAGCGTATCTCAGCATTCATCGTTGAAAAAGGAACACCAGGATTTACTTTCGGTGTAAAAGAAAAGAAAATGGGTATCCGTGGTTCAGCTACCTATGAATTAATCTTTACAGATTGCCGTATTCCAAAAGAAAACATGTTAGGACAAGAAGGTAAAGGTTTTGGTATCGCTATGCACACACTAGATGGTGGACGTATTGGTATCGCTGCTCAAGCTCTAGGTTTAGCTGCAGGTGCATTAGATGCAACGATCGCTTACACTCAAGAGAGAAAGCAATTTGGAAGAAGCATTGCTGCATTCCAAAATACACAATTCCAAATCGCAGATATGGCTACTAAAGTAGAAGCTGCTAGATTATTAGTATACAAGGCTGCAATGGCTAAAGCTACACAAAAGAATTACTCTTTAGAAGCTGCTATGGCTAAATTATATGCTGCTGAAGTTGCAATGGAAGTTACCAATAAAGCAGTTCAATTACACGGTGGTTACGGTTATACTCGTGAGTATGATGTAGAGCGTATGATGCGTGATGCTAAGATTACAGAAATCTATGAAGGAACTAGCGAAGTTCAAAAGATGGTAATCGCAGCAAACGTAATTAAATAATAGAAAGCATTTAAGGAGAAAAAGCAATGAAAATCGTTGTATGTATTAAACAAGTACCTGATACAGCAGGTGAAGTTAAGTTTAAACCAGACGGTTCTTTAGATAGAGCAGCAATGCCTACAATTATGAACCATGATGATAAAGCAGGCCTAGAGGCAGCACTAAGAATTAAAGATGAAAATGGCGCAGAAGTAACAGTTCTTACTATGGGTCTTCCAAAAGCTGAAGATGTTCTTCGTGAAGCTATGGCTATGGGCGCAGATAATGCAGTATTAATTACTGATAGAGTATTAGGTGGAGCTGATACATGGGCTACTTCTTCTACAATTGCAGGAGCTCTTAAGAACATGGAATTCGACTTAATTATCACAGGACGTCAAGCAATTGACGGTGATACTGCTCAAGTTGGACCACAAATCGCTGAGCATATGGGATTACCAATGGTAAGTTATGCACAAGCAATCAAAGTAGAAGGCGACAGCGTAATCGTTGAGCGTCAATACGAAGATAGATACCATGTAGTAAAAGCAAAAATGCCTTGTCTAGTAACAGCTCTTTCTGAGTTAAACCATGCAAGATATATGACTCCAGGTGGAATCTTTGATGCTTATAAGAAAGAAATCAAAGTATTAGGTCGTGCTGACTTAGTAGTAGATGATGCTAACATTGGTTTAGCAGGTTCACCTACAAAAATCGCGAAAGCTTCTGATAAAGTAAGAAAAGGTACTGGAGAGAAGGTAGAACTAGATCCAGTAGCATCTGCAGAATATATCGTGGACAAATTAAAAGAAAAATTTGTGATCTAAGGAAGAGAGGAATAAATAAATGGATTTACAAGCATACAAAGGCGTATTCGTATTTGCTGAGCAAGTAGATAATACAATTAGCCCAATCGCGTTCGAATTAATCGGAAAAGCTAAAGATTTAGCAGCTGATTTAAATACAGAAGTAACTGCTATGTTAGTGGGATCAGATGTAAAAGGATTAGCAGATGAATTAGCAGCATACGGTGCTGACAGAGTAATCATCGCTGAAGACAAAGCTTTAGAAGTATATACAACAGAGCCATATACACATGCAGTATCATCAATGATCAACGAGTTCAAGCCTGAAATCGTTTTAGTTGGTGCATCAGCACTAGGTAGAGATTTAGCTCCACGTGTATCTGCAAGAGTTGCAACTGGACTTACAGCAGACTGTACTATTCTTGAAATTGGTGATTTCAAAGGTACACCAAATCAATTATTAATGACAAGACCAGCTTTTGGTGGAAACACAATTGCTACCATCGCTTGCCCTGACAATCGTCCACAAATGGCGACAGTACGTCAAGGTGTTATGAAAAAGATTGCTAGAATCGAAGGCGCTAAAGCAAATGTAGTTGAAACAAACTATACTTTTGAAAAGAACGAAAAATACGTTGAAGTATTAGAAGTTGTTAAAAAAGTTGCCAACACAGTAGACATCATGGAAGCTACTATCTTAGTATCTGGTGGACGTGGTGTTGGAAGCAAAGAAAACTTCCAAATGTTAGAAGACCTAGCTACTGCTTTAGGTGGAACAGTTTCTTGTTCACGTGCAGCTACAGATGCTGGTTGGTATGATCACGATAGACAAGTTGGTCAAACAGGTAAAACAGTTCGTCCAAACCTTTATATCGCTATCGGTATTTCAGGAGCAATCCAACACGTTTCTGGTATGGAAGAGTCAGATATTATTATTGCTATTAATAAAGATGAAACTGCACCGATTTTTGATGTAGCTGATTATGGTATTGTAGGTGATTTCACAAAGATTTTACCAACATTAACAGAGCAATTAAAAGCGGCTATCGCACAAAAATAATAAACATGATTTAGGCAGTTCTATGCATAGAACTGCCTTTATTGATAGGAGAACACATGAGATTTGAAGACATTTTAGCAAAAGCACATCAGTGCAGTAAAAAAGTAATTTCTGTAGCAGCAGCACAAGATGAAGCAGTATTAACTTGCATAAAAGAATGTAAAGAAAAAGGAATAGCAGATGCTATTCTAGTAGGTGATGAGCCGAAAATCAGAGAAATTTCAGCAGAAATTGGTTTGGATTTAAATGGAATTGAAATTATCCATGAAGAAGATATGACAAAAGCTTGTTTAGTGGCAGTTAAATTAGCACATGACGGAAAAGCTGATATGTATATGAAGGGATTGGCAGATACAAAATCATTCCTAAAGAGTGTACTTGATAAAGAAGTAGGCCTACGTACTGGAAGTGCATTATCTCACGTATGTCTATTTGATATTCCAGGGATTGAGCAATTGTTATTTTTGACAGATGTAGCGTTTATACCATACCCAACACTACAAGATAAAGTAGATATTATTAACAATACGATTCCTGTATGTAGAGCCTGTGGAATTGATACTCCTAAAGTTGCACCTTTAGCAGCGGTAGAAGTTGTGAATCCTAAGATGCAAGCAACCGTGGATGCAGCGGAACTTACTAGAATGTGTGAAGAGGGTGAGTTAAAAGGCTGTATCGTTGATGGACCACTTTCTTTTGATTTAGCAGTAGATTATGAAGCTTGTGAGCATAAAGGTGCAACAGGTAGAAAAGTAGCAGGGGATGCTGATATTTTATTATTCCCAGATATCCATGCAGGAAATCTTGTGTATAAAACAATCGTACATACAACAGATATGAAAAACGGATGTATTTTAACAGGAACAAAAGTACCAGTGATCTTAACATCTCGTTCAGACTCTTTTGAAACCAAGGTAAACTCAATTATTTTAGCTGCTGTAGTAGCAGAGGAATTAAAGAAAGGTGAAGCATAATGGGAATTAAAAGTTTAATTATTAATCCAGGTTCTACATCAACAAAAATCGGTGTATATGAAGATGAAACACTTTTATTCGAAGAAACACTTCGTCACAGTACAGAAGAAATATCAGCTTACCATACCATGGTAGATCAAAAAGATTTTCGTAAGAACATAATCTTAAACCTCATGAAGGAAAAGAATTTTGATATCAAAGATTTAGGTGTTGTAGTAGGTCGTGGTGGATTATTAAAGCCTATTCCTTCTGGAACTTATGAAGTAACAGATGCTTTATTACATGATTTAGTAATTGGAAAGCAAGGAGAACATGCTTCTAACTTAGGTGGTATTATCGCAAGAGAAATCGCAGAAGAAATTGGAGTAAAGAGCTATATCGTTGACCCGGTAGTAGTGGATGAAATGATTCCTATGGCTAGAGTTTCTGGAGTTCCAGAACTAGAGAGAAAGAGCATATTCCATGCACTGAATCAAAAGGCTGTTGCGAAAAGATATGCAAAAGAATCTGGAAAAGCATACGATAGTTTACGTTTGATCGTAGTTCATATGGGCGGTGGTGTATCTGTTGGTGCTCATGAATATGGAAAAGTAATTGATATCTTTAATGCCTTAGATGGTGATGGTGCATTCTCTCCTGAGAGAGCAGGTGCAGTACCAGCTGGTGGCTTGATTAAAATGTGTTATTCAGGAGAATACACAGAGAAGGAAGTATATAAGAAGATTGTAGGAAACGGTGGATTCAATGCATATCTTGGATCAAACGACTACAGAGATGTTCATAAACTTGCTGAAACAGATGAAAATGCAGCAGTAGTTAGAGATGCATTCTTATTCCAAGTAGCAAAAGATATTGGTTCTATGGCTTGTGTATTAAAAGGCCAAGTAGATCAGATTATTGTAACTGGTGGAATTGCTTATTCTGAATTTGTTATTGCTAAATTGAAGGAATACGCAGGTTTTGTAGCACCTTTTACCGTTTACCCAGGAGAAGATGAATTATTAGCATTAGCGCAAGGGGCACTTCGTGTTATAAACGGAGAAGAAGAAGCAAAAGAATATTAGAAATATAGAATACGCCTTAATGATTAGAAGTCATTAAGGCGTATTTTTTATCTAGGATAATCTTCATGAAGAGGAAAAGCATCCTCTAGTGTTAAGTCAAGAACAGTATCTCTCTCGATTAATGAGAAAGGAATGACTACGGTAGATCGTTGGTTTGAGTTTAACATATCAATCATGCTATTTACTGTCTTTTCCGCAATTTGCTTAAATGGTTGATGAAATGTGGTTAATCGAGGAATATAATAATCTGCAGTTTCGATATCATCAAAGCCTAACACTGAAATTTGAGCTGGTACCGATAGATGCAAGTCGTTTGCAGAACGTATAGCACCTAAAGCAATTAAATCAGAAAAGCAAAATACCGCGGTAAGTTCTTCGTTATGGATCAATAATTTGTGCATAGCCTGATAGCTACTTTGCAAGGTGAAATCACAGCTTGCATAGTGAGACTTACTAAAATCTTCTCCTGTCTTAGAAAAGCGGTCTGAGAATCCTTGTAGTTTCATCAAACTACTCGAAGAATCTGTTAAGTCACCACCGATTAGGCCAATATGGTTGTGCCCTTTTGTCAGCAAATAGTCACAGGCCTTATATCCTGCTTCGTAGTGATCGATACCTACATAGGATAGATTCTTTAAAGGAATATCTGTATTACTCACTGTCATAAAGACGGTAGGGATGGCGATTCTTTCTAATCTCTTACTTAATTCATTCCCATCATTTCCAATAAAAATAAAGCCAGCATGTCTAAAATCTCTTTGGAGCTGACTCGCTAATTTCAGTTCGTCATCTACATTAGTTAAATAGTAGATTTCACAAGTTAAATTAGAGCTTCTAAAAAGTGGTTCCATATAGGAAATCATGTTCTGGTAAAGATTCCCGTGAAATTCCTTTATAAAAATAGCAATAGATTTACGCGTCTCTCTACGAATATTAAGGTTTGTATCGATGACTGGATTAGTATTGCTATTAGCAGCCTCTAGGATGATGCGCTTTGCTTTAGGCGATACATCTGGATGGTTGTTTAAAGCTCGTGAAACAGTGGATACAGCGTATCCGGTTTTTTTTGCGATTTCTTTGATGGTCATTTTTCCCTCCTGAATCAGTAGAAAAACATAGAATTATAATTCTACTGATAAAAATTATAATTCTTGTGACATACTATTATAATACTACAATAATGAGAAAAATACAACAATTTCGCCAATTCACTGATTTTTGTGAAATAAAATATCATTGTTGTCTTTATTGAATATAATATACTAAAAAGTGAAAACATGAAAGAAAAAATAAATGAAAAAAGCAGAAAATTTTAAGAAACTATTTAAACGCAGGCTACGGTTCGCAAAGCCAGGGGAGTTTGAAGCGATTTCTATCGGTGTCAATGACTTACAGAACCTTAATCGTAGATATGGTACAGGCACAAATGAAAAACTAATGGATTACATAGAAGAATTATTAGAAAATACATTAGCACCTAAATATAGTCTGGTATATCGATATTTGGGTGATCGATTTTGGATTTTGCAAAAGCTTCGCTATGGGGTTGAAATACAAAGTTTTTGTTTACAAACACTGATTCCAGCCATAAGAGATACGATTAACTGGAAAGACGATTTCAGTATTTCGGTAGGAGTATATAGGGTAGAGAATACAACGGAGTCTTTAGAAAATATTTTCCACCGCGCTGATTTGGCTAGGATAAAAGCGAAGAAAAAGAAGAAAACCAATATAGTTTATTTTGATCAGGAGATGGAGCAAGAAAGATTTCAAAAAGAGTGTATTACGAGCGGTATGGAAGATGCATTAGGAAAGCGAGAATTTACCCTTAGATATCAGCCAAAGGTAGACTTGAATTCTCTTCATGTTGTTGGGCTAGAAGCTTTGGTAAGGTGGAAATCAAGCAGTTGTAGAACTTTAGTTCCGCCTAGCGATTTTATACCAATTTTTGAAGAAAATGGGTTTGTAATAAAGTTGGACTTATATGTATTAGAAGAGGTCTGTAGTTTTATTTGCCGCTATAGAGATCATGTATATATGCCTCCTGTATCTATGAACTTTTCTGCTAAGACACTACTATACGAGGGTCTAATCGGAGAAATAGAAGAATTATTAGACTTGTATGCTGTAAAAAGTGAAGAGATAGAAATAGAAATAACAGAAAGTTTAATCGAGGCGGATATGGATGCACTAGAAGAAGTTGTAAATAAGTTAAAATCAATGGGATTTAAAATTGCAATTGACGATTTTGGTGTAGGGGCTTCTTCTCTTAATCGAATGAGTCATTTTGAGGTACATACCTTAAAACTAGACAAAGAATTTCTGCGCTGTAAGGCAAAGGAAGAACGTCGAATGAAAGTGATTGAATATGTGATTCAAATGGCAAAAAGTTTACATATGTCTGTAGTTTGTGAGGGAGTAGAACTGTTAGAAGAAGTAGAGTGGCTAAGAGAAATAGGCTGTGATATGGCTCAAGGTTATTATTTTTCGAAAGCAATAGAGGAAAATGAATTAGTAGACGAAATATTGATAAAGAGATAAAATATATCGTTATTCGATAAAAAAATATTGACAAACACATTTTTGTAAGCTAGAATGAAGGAAATAAAAGGATAGAAAAGAGAGGGAATCGAATGAAGGAGAAGAAATACTTAAGTTCTAGTAGTATTACATTGACGAAAGGGATTTGTGTATTATTTGCAGTTGCATTGGTTTTAGTAGATATTTTTGCATGGTGGATTATAGAATTTCTAAATACGAAAGTTTTTCGTGGAGAATCTGCGTTTGAGAGTGTGATTGTATTATTGGTTTGTCTTTATATCTGTAGCATTCCTGCCTATGTACTGCTTCATGCACTTTATCGTTTACTACAAAATATCGAAAAGGATCAGGTGTTTGTCAAAGAAAATGTGAGCTACTTAAGGAAAGTAAGTTGGTGCTGCATGATAGCAAGTCTCGTTTGTGCGCTAGGGAGCATGATATGGGTCAGTTTAGTAGTGATTTGGATTGCTGCTGGTTTTGTGGGATTGATTGTTCGAGTGGTTAAGAATATTTTTGAAAAGGCAATTGCACTAAAAGAAGAACTAGACTATGTTGTGTAGGAGGAAGAGCAAATGGCAATTATCATCAATTTAGATGTTATGATGGCAAAGAGGAAAATAGGGGCTGGCGAGTTGGCCGAATTGATTGAGCTAAGTCCTGCTAATTTGTCAATTCTTAAGAATCAAAAGGCAAAAGCAATTCGCTTTTCCACCTTAGAAGCTTTGTGTGAGGCATTAGACTGTCAACCAGGGGATATTATAGAGTACAAGAGAGAGGAAAAAGAGTAAAATGATTTCCGTAGTTTTTAGTTATTTATTAGCATATTTATATGTATCAATATTTATTTTTGGATCTACTTCTGCAGGAATGTATCAAGTGTATGCGACTTGTTTTACCTTGGGTTTTTTGATTTGGGGCGAGTGTATGGGAAGAAAGAAGGGAGTTAAGGTGAGAGAATCTTATCTTTGGTTTGCGATCACAGTTTTGATATCCCTATCCTTTTTTCGAAAAGATGGACTTATGTATGAAAATGGTATAGCTGAATTTTTCTCTTATGCAGTAATGCATATGGTGGCTATTTACTTTGTACTTAGCCGTATGGGATACCAAGTACTAGGGAAAATCAGTGGATACTTTCTCTGGGAAATGTTCTATGGGGGGATTTTATTGCCTTTTGGAAATTTCTTTCTTAGAACTTCTATTCTTTGGGATAGATGGAAGAAGAGAAAGGTAGTAGAAGAAGAAACACAAGAACAAATAGAGGAAAGACAAAATAATATTGGAATAGGGATTTTAGTGGGATGTGCAAGTTTTCTGTTATTTATTATAGTTTTAACCTTACTGATTTCTTCAGATGCTAGATTTGCTTCCAGTATAGACCATCTTTTTGATTTTTCTTGGATAGAATCTATTGTTAATATGCAGGTTATCTTTCAGTTTTTTGTTTCACTTCCCGTTGGTGGATTCTTCTTTGGCTTAATTTACGGGGCATATCAGGGGAATATTTCACCGATAGAGAAAAGTGCAGCTGAAGCTACCATGGCAAGAATGAGGGTAGTACCTAATAAGATGCTCCTGTTTCCTTTGAGTGCTTTTTGTGGAGTGTATGGCTTTTATATTTATTTGCAACTAGAGTATTTTGTGAGTGCTTTGATGGGAATATTGCCAGAGGAATTCACCTATGCAGAATATGCAAGACAAGGTTTCTTTGAACTTTGTATGATTATGGCAATTAATCTTTCTATGATATGCATGTTGGCTAAGTTGGGACGTGTTAGAATTCATACGGATTTTAAATTAAAGAGTTTGGTGATCTTGTTTTTAGCTGAATCTATCTTTTTTGCCTTTTCTGCTTTTACAAAATTACTTTTTTATATCAGTGCTTATGGCTTTACGGCTCTAAGGGTATTGTCAACTTGGTGGGTTGTTGTCTTAACAATGGCAGTGATGGCTGCACTGATTTCTCTTTTGACACAAAGGAAAGTCATCGACAAGTTGTTATATTTCGCGGTTCTAAGCTTTACTATTATTTGCTTTCTATAAGATGAAAGATAATTCTTGCACAACAGAGAATATAGTGCTACAATTTTATATATAACTGTTAGGTATTTATAGGAAGAAGGTGTGGTACCATGAGAGATGAAATTCAGACACAAACACTTCAAGACTATCAAGAGTATATCAGAATATTAGAAGGAAAAGTTGAAACAAACGAAGCATTTGTAAAGTGCATACATGCATTATCAAGGGAAGATAAGGGAAAGCAAAGAGTCCAAGATGTATTAGAGATATTGGCTCAATATTATGGGGCAGTAACCGTCTTAATTATGGAACTAGATTATGTGGCAGATAGATTGAAGGTTATTTTTGACTGGAATTATATAGAAGAAGAAAATTTCGATGGGATTAGCCTTAGCATATTTCAAGTAGTATTAGACGAATTACGGGAACATGGGATGTTTAAGAAGCAGGCAACAGATCAGAGCTTACAAGATCCATACTTGAATTCTGTTTTGAAGGCTAGAAATATAGAGAATCTTATGATGATTCCTTTGTTGCTTAAGGAAGAGATTTATGGAGTCATAGCAGTAGAGAATATGAGTGCTTACGAAAAGGAAGTAGAGCTGATACAATCTATTGCCTATTTTATCACGGAGGATATCCGAAAATGGAAGATGCAAAGTGAATTAGAAATACTAAGTTATACGGATGCACTTACAGGAGTTTACAATCGCAACAAATACATGGAAGAATTGCATTATTTAGAGCGTAATATTCCAGAAACCTTGGGCGTAGTATATGCGGATGTGAATGGATTAAAGCAAGCCAACGATAAGTATGGTCATGGTTATGGAGATGTGCTAATCACTAAGACTGCTAGAATCTTAAAGGATCACTTAGGGGAAAGTATTTATCGTATTGGCGGAGATGAATTTGTAGCTCTAGTTATGAATGAAACTGAGGAGAAGTTTGAAGAGAAGGTACGCCTCTTGCGCCAGAATATTGAAGCAGATGGTGAATGTAACCTATCCCTTGGCCATGTTTGGAGAAGTGGCAAGATGGATATAGTAAAGGAAATTTCCTTTACGGATGAGTTAATGTATGCTGAGAAGCAAGGTTACTATAAGAACATGCTAACAGCGCGTGTGAACAATAAATCCAATGCCGCAAGAGAGCTTTTATTAGAAATAGCACATCATAAATTTGATGTACATATGCAGGCAAAGGTGGAGTTAGATACAGGGATGATCCGAGGTGCAGAAGCTTTAATTCGAAAGAAGGATGGTCAAGGTGGCTTTATTTCGCCCGATGAATTTATTGCTAGATATGAAGCAGACAAGATTATTCGCCATGTTGACTTTTTTGTGCTAGAAACAGTTTGTCAGATGTTGCAGGAGTGGATTCGTCATGGACATCCCCTTAAGGTATCTGTAAACTTTTCTAGAATTACCTTTATGGAATATAATATTACAAATGAGATTCAAGGGATATGTGAAAAGTACCAGGTGAATCCTAAGTGGATCGATATTGAAATTACAGAGAATAGTGACAAGGTTGATAATGCAGTTTTAAGCAGAAAATTAGGTGAATTAAAGCAAAAAGGATATTCGATTTCACTGGATGATTTTGGAGCTAAGTATTCCAATATTATGATGTTATCAAGTATGGAATTCTCAGAAGTAAAGTTAGACAAGAGTTTAATTGACCATTTATGTGAGAATAAGAAAAATGCAGTATTAATTGAGAATACAATAAAAATGGTACAAGATTTGAACTCTACCGTATCTCTAGCAGAAGGGATTGAAACGGAAGAACAAAGAGACATGCTAAAGAAACTAAATTGCAAATATGGACAAGGATATTTCTTCTTAAAGCCATTGCCAATTCAAGAATTTTTGAGCGTTTATTTAGAACAACTCTCCTAATTAGGAGGTGGAAACCATAACATGGTCAGAGGACTTTGTTATGGTTTTTTTGTTGTATAAAAATAATAAAATGATGCAAACTAAGAAAGGCATCAAAAAAATGTATCATGAACTCTCGGAATCTTTCCTACGAAATTCATGATGAACAAGTGGGGGACAGAGTCCCCTAAGAAAAATATTATAAGCGAAGGAGGATATGATGAGTCATATATCAGAAAAGGAATTGGCATGTATTAGTGAACTATTGACAAGTGAAGAATTATTGATAAAGAAATTTAAGGTGCTAGCCGAGGATTGTGAAGATCCTAAAATGAAAACTATGTTTGAAAATATTTCAGCAAAACATCAAGATCATGCAAACAGATTATATGAAAGACTTTCATAGGAGGGGATTATGCAAAAGTATACAGAAAAAGAAATGTTAAGCGATGCGCTAACAGCAGAAAAAACAGCAACAGGATTATATAATCAATTTGCGAATGAATGTAGCCATAAGGATTTAAGGGATGAGATGATGAATCTTTTAAATGAAGAACATGGAATTCAGCAAGATGTATTTAATTATATGCATAGCAAGGGATATTATCCTACACCAGCAGCAGAAACAACTAAGATTGATGCTGCAAGACAGACCTTTGCTGAAACCGTAAAATAGTAAAAATAAGAAGGGATCAAAACCAATAGGCGGTTTTGATCCCTTTTGTTAGGCAGATTTTATGCTTCTAGGATTCCCTTAATTTTACAATCAGCCATAGGAGCCTTTCTTGTAAAACTTGTAGTAAGTGGATAGTAAGCTTTTTGCTCAGAGCTCTTATCAAAAGCAGTCATGATTTCTAGCACGTGGAGCGTTTGTTCGCAATCCGATCTAAAGGAGCGGTTACACTGAAGAGCCTTTGCCATATCAGCAAGCCCTAGTGCACGGCTATTTTCTTTGTAAGCAAACATAAGAGGAATGCGTGAATATTCTCCATCTTCTGGGCGAAGAAGTTGGATTTCTCCATCAAAGTTATTTGGATCTGGAACTAGTAAGGTTCCTTTTGTTCCATAAATTTCAAAACGAGCTTGGCTATTGTAATGAACATCAAAGGTTGTGGTAATGGTACCAGTAGCGCCATTTTCAAAATCGATAATTCCAGTAACATGGGTATTTACTTCTACATCAACAATCTCTCCTGATTTAGGGGCACTAGTAATGGTACGCGCTGGGAAACTTTTCTTAGCAACTCCAGTAACTCCTTTTGCTCCACCAATTAAATTGATTAAAGCAGTCACATAGTAAGGTCCCATATCCATCATTGGACCACCACCATATTGGTAGTAGAAAGCTGGATCTGGATGCCAAGATTCGTGTCCATGACAAACCATGGCACAAGTACTAGCAATCACATCACCGATCATACCATCATCGATTAATTTACGGCAAGTTTGGATGGCAGCACCTAAATAGGTATCAGGAGCCCCACCTAACATAAGATTCTTATTGGTAGCAAGCTCTACTAGGTGTTTACCTTCTTCAAAAGAGGCAGCAAGTGGCTTTTCAGAATAAACATGTTTTCCTGCAGTAAGTGCTGCAAGAGAAACTGCATAGTGCTCATGAGGTCTTGTTAGGTTTAGTACGATATCAACATCAGGATCTGCAAAGGCATCATCCATTACATCATATACCTTTTCGATTCCATAAGTTTCTTGTGCTTTTAGTGCACGCTCTTTCTTTAAATCACAAACACCTAAGATAGTAATTTCTTTAAATACATTTGTGATATTTTGTAGGTAAATTCCACTGATATCCCCGATACCAATAATGGCAATATTAACATTTTTCATAGTAGTAATACTCCTTAAGATTAATTTTAGTACATTTTAGCATCATTTTCAAAGCGAGAGGTATCTAGCTTGTGTTCCACAGCAAATGCTTTTCCCTCAGCTGCCCAAAGCATGCCACGTTCCATCATGATCTCTGCCTCTTTGCTCTTGTCAAATACATCATCATGGTGTCCAAGGGCAGTGTAGAATACACGTCCATTTCCCCAGAATTTAGTCCAAGTTACTGGCATATCCACTGGCTTATTTGAAATATGATAGTAATTTACGAGTGGAAAACGAGTAGTAGCCAACACTTCAATAGAAGGATCGATATGTAGATAGTAGTGTTCACTGCATACTTCGAAGTCGTGAAGTCCTTGAGTAATTTCAGAAGAACCGTGATTAATATTTACGGTATAGGTAACTCCGTCCCCACCAGGATGACTTACCCATTGTCCTCCAGTCATAAATTGCCACTCTACATCGGTACGGAAAGAATCACACATACCACCATGGCAACCTGCTAGTCCTACTCCTGAAGCTACTGCCTTTGAAATATTCTTTCTTGCTTCTTCTGGGATTTCACCCATGGTCCAGCAAGCTACAATTAAATCTAAATCCATTAATTTATCAGCATCCAAGCAGGCATCAAAATTATCAACAATCTGGCAATCATATCCATGCTTTTCCATGAGGCCAGCAAAGCGCTTTGAAGTTAAGGTTGGCTCGTGTCCATCCCAGCCACCTTGGAAAATAAGTACTTTTTTGGAAGTGTTCATATAAGTTCCTCTTCTTTCTATATTCTGCATGTTATAGCACACTTTGCTTCGTTTGAGGCAAAGAGACCATCGATGATTTTCATAACTCTTAAGCTTTCTTCAGGTTTGATTAGAAGTTGAGCTTTTCCATTGATGACATCTACCACATTTTCATAGAACTCATTTAAATTAGTCTCTACTTGAGGAAGTGGTGATTCTACCATAGCTTCTTTTGGTCTAGGAGCCATAGTTCTAGTAGGTCCTGCTTCTGTATATACAATATCATCGGCCCAAAGCATTTCACTTCCGATTTTGTTTTGCACCATCTTACCGTTGCAACTCCAGTCTTCAATGACAGCAGTACCATCATAACAGCTCATGTGCCAACGAGGTTGGTTGATAAAGCAGTTGGTAGCCATCTCTAAGATGGCAGTTACTCCATTTTCAAAACGAAGAATTAGTTTGATACTATCATCCACTTCTGGGGTAAAGATCGACAATAGATGGCCATCTAATTCGATGACAGGACTATCGATTAATTGAATTACTTGATCAATCAAGTGAGGACCCCAATCAAGAAGCATTCCACCGCCATTTTCCTTATAACCTCTCCAACCATGCATAGAACCTCTAGAACCAAGTACACGGCTTTCAATAAAATAGGGAGCACCTAGTGTGTTTTTCGCTACAATATCCTTAATGATACAGTAATCTTTATCCCATCGTCTGTTTTGGTGTACCGTAAAGAGTTTACCAGTTTCTTTAGCCACAGCAATAATTTCTTCTAATTCTTTGGCATTCATGGTAACAGGTTTTTCACATACCACATGTTTGCCTGCTTTTAGGCAAGCAATACTTAAATTCTTGTGGAAGTTATTTGGAGTTGCAATTACCACTAAAGTGATTTCTGAATCAGCCAAAATCTCCTCTACACTAGTATAACAAACGAGTCCTCTTTTTTCTAAACTTTCCATGGCTTCTGCGCGAAGATCGAAGCCCCCTTTTATTACTAAATCACTATTATTTTTCGTGATTTGATCGTAGTGCCAATTTCCCATTCCACCACAACCTATGATAGCTACTTGATACATATTTTTGTGTCCTTTCGTTCTTTAATATGATTGTATCTTAACATCTTTCATGGTATAATTCGTATCATAAAGAAGAGAATATATGCCAAATATTGCGGTGTCAGACATGGAGGAAATTATGCAGACTTATGAAAATAGGGAAAGCAAATTAGACATTTCTTTGGTATCCGATTTAGAGTTTATGAATCATCTACATAAGGAAATAGAACTTATATATATTATAGAAGGAAGTATAAGATTAAGTTATGATTTTAAAGAATATGTGTTAGAAGCAGGGGATTTGTTTTTTGTTTTTCCCAATATTATTCATGGTTATAATGGGGGAGAGAACACAAAGATGTTGATGTGGATTTTGGACAGTGAGCTATTGCCAGATTATAACAAGATGTTTAAATCTAAGAGACCCAAGAATCCTTGTATCAAACAAGCGATTAGGATGGAAGATGTAGCCTATAGTATAGAGGCCTTTCAAACCAGGCCAGAGTTACGTAGCTTAAGCCCTGTAGCAAAAGCATTGTTGGTATTAATAATAGCAAATACCAAAGAGCAGCTGCAGTTAGAGGGAATTGGGAAACAGGAAAATTACGACTGGATTTATCATGCACTACTTTGGTTAAATGAAAATTATAGTAAGGCGTTTCGCTTAGATGATTTGGCAGAAGAAGTAGGAGTGAGTAAATATCATCTCTCGAGAACCTTTAAGGAGCGCATTGGAAAGTCTATTCCTTCCTATATTAATGCTATGCGTGTTCAAAAAGCAGTGAGTCTATTACAAACCACAGAAGATACCGTAACAGAGATTGCCTTTGAGTGCGGATTCGAAAGTTTGTCCAGCTTTTTTCGGGCATTTCGCGATTGTGGCATGGAAACGCCCAAGACTTATAGGGAAAATACGAGTTAATATTGTATTTATTTTAGTACAATCCAAAGGTGGGAGCAAAAGCAGTTTGTAAGGGGATAGAAAAATGAAAAGGAGTTTGTAGATTTTCTACATGTTGAGATGAAGGATAAAATTACGAGAAATTACCCGAGATTAAGGCCATCAGAGCAAAAAGTTGCAGAATATTTTCTAAATAAGTCTATCAAGGTAGAGGATTTAAAGTTAGCTTATTTAGAAAGAGAGATCGGAGTAAGTCAACCGACCATTGTAAGATTTGTTAAAAAGCTTGGGTACGAGAGCTTTAAGCAATTTCAAGCGGATCTAATACGGATGGAAGTTGGGGAGCAAGTGAGAACGACGGAAGGTTTTTTGGGCTATAAAATTGCAAAAGAGGATAGCTTAGAGGAAATCCCAGGAAAACTTA
This sequence comes from uncultured Lachnospiraceae bacterium, assembly GCA_964369945.1. Classification (GTDB taxonomy): domain Bacteria; phylum Bacillota; class Clostridia; order Lachnospirales; family Lachnospiraceae; genus RGIG6307. The sequence continues at coordinate 5,258 of CAYJHO010000022.1, read as the reverse complement.
TGAGTGCGTCCATCAAGCAGTTAGAAGAAACTCTGAAATGTATGGATCTAAAACAATACAAAAAGGCAGTAAATGCCATAAAGGAAGCAGCAATCATTTCTTTGTTTAGTGTAGAAAATTCCCATGCAGTAACCAAGGATTTATATACGAAATTGAGCTATATTGGAAAGCGGTGCTTGTTGGCAGAGGATTATTATCTGCAAAATATCCAAGCCCAGAATCTTACCAAGACTGATGTGGCAATTGCCATTTCTTACTCAGGATATTCAGAGGATGTAGTGGAAATATTAAAGATTGCTAGGAAAAGAGGAGCTACTACCATTGTAATTACCAATGTACAGGATTCGAAGGTGTGTGAAGATGCAGAGATTGTACTGTATGCAAGTGATGAGCAGTTTCTATATGGTAGTACTATTTTCTCAAGATTAAGCCAGATTGCCATCGTGGATATGCTTTATGTTGGTGTATTGAATTCAGATTATGATACCTATGCTGGTATATTAGCTAGAAACAGTAAATCCATTAGTGAAAAGTCCTATAAAGAAGAGAGTGTGTAGAAATTCTACATGCTCTTTTTTGCCTTTACATTTGCTTTACAAAAGCTTGACATAGATTTGATTGTTTCCCCCTCATCGTTCAACATATAATGAGTGCAAGCTTATCGACAAAAGAAAAGCGAGAAGGAGCCAGCAAAGATGCTAGAGTTAAAAAATATAGTAAAAAGATATGGTCATAGCACAATCTTGAATGATATTAGTTTACAGATAGAAGAAGGAGAAATTGTTTCCATATTAGGTCCATCAGGAAGTGGAAAAACAACCTTACTTAATTTAATCTTGGGGATTGTTCATCCAAACGATGGAAAAATATTCTATAATAGTGAGGATTTGACACAGGTTAAAATGGAAAAGAGGGGATTTAATATTGTATTTCAAGATTATGCCTTATTTCCAAATTTAAACGCCTTCGATAACATTATTTATGGATTGAAAAACAAACCTAATATCTCCACACAAGAAGAAGTAAATGAAATGATTGAGTTATTAGAATTAAAGCCACATCTACATAAAAAGATAGACGAACTATCAGGGGGGCAAAAGCAAAGAGTAGCCTTAGCAAGAACTATGGTGATGAAACCAAGAATTCTATTATTAGACGAGCCACTAAGTGCCTTAGATGGAGTGATTAAGGAATCGATTAAGGCAAGGATCAAAATGATTGCAAGAGAGTTTAAATTAACAACCATTATTGTAACGCATGATCCAGAAGAAGCCTTAACACTATCGGATAAAGTATTAATTATAAACGAAGGTAAAATTGCAAGATTTGCTTCGCCAGATGAGATTATAAAAGATCCTGGCAATGATTTTGTAAAAGAATTTATCTTAAATCAATTAGAAATTAAACGAAATAATATTTTTACATTATTTCATGATAATTAGGGGAGGGGAATGTGATTACGAAAAAGCATTTAGAAGTGAAACTTGTTTTTGGCTTAGTGCTGGCATTGTTTCTATTATTCTTACTCCTACCCATGGCTAGTTTGCTATTGCAGTCCTTTAGTGCCACAGGTGTTACTATATTTGACCACTATATAGGGATGTTGATGCAAAAGGGTTTTTTGGAAGCCTTAGCTAATAGCTTTTTGATTGCAACAGTAAGTAGTTTATTAACTACAACAGTAGCATTTTTGCTAGCCTATACCATTCATTATACGAATGTAAATGGAGGAATCAAAAAAGTACTAAAAGCCTGTGTCATGTTTCCTATGTTGATTCCAACTATCACATATGGATTTGCAATTATTTACTCGTTAGGAAAGCAAGGATTGATTACAAAATTATTTGGATTTCAACTGTTAGAAATCTATGGATTCCAAGGTTTGTTACTTGGATACTTCCTCTATACCTTGCCGGTTTCCTTTTTACTGTTATCTAATACGATGAAGTATGTGGATAAGAAATTTAGTATCGTATCGCGAACTATGGGAGATCGTGGAATTCAAACTTTTTGGATGACTGTTTTAAGGCCGCTATTAGGAACCTTTGCTACCTCTTTTGTGCAATGTTTTGCACTAACCTTTACCGATTATGGAATTCCAGCTTCGGTAGGTGGTGAATTTGAAGTTGTAGCGAGTGTACTTTATAACGAAATGTTGGGGAGCGTACCTAGTTTTGAAAACGGTGCAGTAGTAGCAGTCTTTATGTTAATTCCTTCTGTACTTAGTTTTGCATTATTGCGTTACTTAGAAAAATATAATATTCGATATAAGAAGATTTCAACCATTGATATTGCAAGAAATCGAACCAGAGACTTTATCTTTGGATGTTTCTCTATCCTAGTTTCTTTGGTTGTAGTAGCAGTGTTTTTAGTTATCTTTGTGGTTATTTTCTTGGAAGAATGGCCCTATAAGCTTGGATTTACCTTTGACAATATTATGAGTGTCTTTGGAGATAGCGCATTAATTGGGGTATATCAAAACTCACTATGGATGTCAATTTTGACTGCTTTGTTTGGAACCCTACTTGCATTTGGTGCTTCTATCGTTAGTGTTAGAAGTCATATGCCAAATTGGTGCAAAAGAACGATAGAGGCCTTAGCTTTAGTAACAAACACTATTCCAGGGATGGTAATCGGTATTGCTTTTTTGTTTGTATTTACTGGAACACCTTTGCAGAACACCTTGGCGATATTAGTACTTTGTAATATTGTACACTTTTTTCAACTCCATTTTTTATGTTGAAAAATTGTCTTGAGAAAATGAATTCTTCATGGGAAACAACAGCATTATTATTAGGGGATACTTGGTTAAAGACCATTGTGAGAATCGTGATTCCCAATGCAGTGGCTTCTCTCTTAGAAGTATTTAGTTATTTCTTCGTAAGCTCTATGGTGACCGTGAGTGCGGTTATTTTCCTAGCAGGTGCTAGAACCATGGTCATTACGACTAAAATAAAAGAACTACAGCATTTTTCTAAATATAATGAAATTTTTGTATTGTCGATTTTGATTTTGCTTACGAATATCATAGCAAAACAAGTATTTAAGAAATTAGCTGAGAAAATGGAACGAAAATAAAAACATAGTATTAAAGGAGAACGAAAAAATGAAGAAAATGATTTCAGTATTGGCAGCAAGTGCAATGCTAGCAACAAGTGTAGTAGCAATGACAGGATGTGGAGCAACCGCTTCGAATGGAGAGCAAGTAGTTATTTATTCTAATGCAGATGAAGAGGCTGCGGAAGCTATGAAGGCAGCGTTAGATGCCAATGGTTATTCGGGGAAGTATATTTTCCAATCGATGGGAACGAGTGAACTAGGCGGGAAAATTTTAGCAGAATCTAGTGAGATAGAAGCAGATGTAGTAACTATGAGTTCTTATTACTTAGATTCCGCAGAAACAAGCCAGCCGATGTTTGCTGATTTTACATTTGAAACAAATACGTTAGAAGAAAGTCCATCCTTCTATAGCCCTATCTTAGCAATCGAAGGAGCTATTTTACTAAATACAGAATTAATAGAAGAGGAAGGCTTAGACGTTCCCACATCTTTAAAAGATCTGGCAGATCCACAATACGCAGGACATTTATCTGTAACAGATATTACTGGTTCTTCTACTGCATGGTTAATGGTACAAGCCTTGGTAGAAGCTTACGGAGAAGAAGAGGCCCAAACAATCTTAGCTGCCATCTATGAAAATGCGGGAGCACATCTAGAGCAATCAGGTTCTGGACCATTAAAGAAGGTGCGCGCAGGAGAGGTGGCAATAGGCTTTGGTCTTAGACATCAAGCAGTTGCAGATAAAGCAGATGGTTTACCAATCGATTTTGTAGATCCAACCGAAGGAAACTTTTCTCTACAAGAAGCAATCGCAGTGGTAGACAAAGGGGAAGAGACAAATGCCTTAGCTATGGAAATGGCACAATGCATTATCGAACAAAGTAGAGAAGAGATTCAATCTTATTACCCTCTAGCACTATATGAAGGGGAATCAACAAATGCAAGTAATCTATCAACCTATCCAAAGGTATTTAGTGAAACATTAACAGTTGATTTGTTAAAAGAACATGAAGCATTATCAGAAGAAGCGAAGTAGAAAGAGAGAAACAGATGAAATATAAATTATTAACACCAGGCCCACTAACGACGAGTGAGGAAGTAAAAAAGCAAATGTTGGTTGATCATTGTACATGGGATGACGACTATAAAGCAATCACGCAAGAGATTAGAAAAGGACTTTTACAAATAGCAAAGGCTTCCGAGGAAAACTACACTGCAGTTTTGATGCAAGGCAGTGGAAGCTTTGGCGTGGAATCTATTTTAACAAGTGTTATAGGGGATGAGGATAAAATCCTAATTCTAGTGAATGGCTCTTATGGAGAGCGTATTGTAAAGACCGCTCAATATGCAAAATTAAATTATAGTACTTATACCGTGCATTATTCTCAAATACCTAAGGCTAGTGAAGTAGAGCGTATGTTAAAGGAAGATGCAAGTATTACGCATGTCATTATGGTGCATTGTGAAACAACATCTGGAATCTTGAATGATATTGAGGCCGTGACAAAAGTAGTAAAAGCACAGGGAAAAACTATGATTGTAGATGCCATGTCAAGTTTCGGTGGAATCGATATTGAAGTGGAAGCGTTAGGGATTGATTTTCTAATCAGTAGTGCAAATAAGTGCATCCAAGGTGTTCCAGGATTTAGTTTTATCCTATGCAACCGTGAACTTTTAAAGGCTAGTGAAGGTAAGGCAAGAAGTTTATCTCTTGATTTGTATGCCCAGTGGGTTGAAATGGAAAAGGATGGAAAGTGGCGCTTTACCTCTCCTACTCATGTGGTGCTAGCATTTTATCAAGCAATGAAAGAGTTGTTTGCAGAAGGCGGTGTAGAAAAGCGTTATCAAAGATATCTTGCGAATAATCAGTGCTTAATTCAAAACATGAAATCTATGGGAATTCAAACCTATATTAGTGAGGAGCATCAATCGCCAATTATTACTACTTTTCTATTTCCTGAGAATGCAGAATTCTCTTTTGTAGAGATGTACGCTTATGTCAAAGAGAGGGGCTATGCAATCTATCCTGGAAAAGTGACAGAGGTAGATACCTTTAGAATTGGAAATATCGGTGAAATCTATGTGGAAGACATGGAAAAACTATGTGCAATATTTAAAGAATATTTTAATGAGCTCTCGGAATCTTTCCGACGAAATTCATAAACAAAGTATTCACAAAATGCGCTTTCGCTCGGTTT
>CAYJHO010000021.1:16177-30434 GCA_964369945.1 uncultured Lachnospiraceae bacterium | reverse complement strand
ACTTTGTAAAAACAATCTCAAATCTGCTAAAAGGAAAGCTAATAGCAAACGTATTCCAGTTACATTGCTTATCAAAAACAAAGGTACTCATTGGTAATAGTAAAATAATCAATATTGAATACGACATCCCAAAACTAGGATTAAATAGGTAGATAACAACTATGAAAACCGTATATAAAATCAATTGCTTTTTCATAGTATATAACTCTTTCCACAATAAACTTAACATAGTTCTCTCCTCCTTGAAAACCCTAAAATAATATCTTCTAAGCTTGTATGTTCTAGTTCTAGCCCTCTCGGAATCTCTCCTCTTTTTACAAGTAACTCATACCCATACGATAATGTCTTCTTTGATATGATAGCATTTGATGATATCTGATGCATCTGTTCTTTTTCACATCGCAGTAGACCATAAGAATCTAATAACTGATCTTTCTCTTCTACAAAAATCAATTCTCCCTCTTTCATAAATGCAATATAGTCACAAACTTTTTCTAAATCACTAACAATATGTGAAGATAATAGAACGGAATGATTCTCATCTCTTGTAAATTCATTCAAAATATCCAAGATTTCTTCTCTCGCAACAGGATCTAATCCGCTTGTTGCCTCATCAAAGATTAATAACTCACTATGGTGAGAAAGAGCAATTGCTATAGATAATTTCATTTTCATTCCTCGAGAATATTCTTTAAATTTCTTTTTCAAATCGATATGGAAGTTCTTTATATAAGTTTGAAATAACTTCTCTTCCCATTGTGCATAGGCGTGTTTCATAATATTTGAAATTTCCTTGCCCGTCATAGTTTCAGGAAAATTCGCTGCATCTAGTACTACCCCAATTTTCTCTTTTAGTTTCTTAAATTCCCTGGCTTGATTATTTACCCCTAAGACCTCTACCTTACCCTCATCAGAAGAAATCATATCTAGAATTAATTGTAATGTAGTTGTTTTTCCTGCACCATTTTCGCCTACTAGTCCCATAATGGTTCCCCTTGGTAAGGATAAGTTCACTGATTTCAAATGAAACTTTTCATATTTCTTACTAATATTTTTTATCTCAATTGCATTCATTTTCTCCCTAATCTCCTCTCTATAACTGTTTATGTTTTATATGTACAGTATAAACAATATATACACAGATGTCAATATAAAAAACGCTTAGTATTTTTCACTAAGCGTTCTCATTAAAAATATATTGTTTTGCAAACTCCTCCAAAGGCATAGGCTTAGAGAAATAATACCCTTGCCCCTTAGAGCATCCCATTTCTTTTAATAGCTCATACTGTTCTTTGACTTCTACCCCTTCTGCAACGGATACCAAATTTCCTAATTTATTGCATAGTGAAATTGCCAGTTCCGTGAGTACTCTTGCCTTTTTACTTCTATGTAGGTCATTTGTCAACTTCATATCAATTTTCAACTCGTCAAAATCTGAAGCTGCTAGAGAATTCAAGTTAGAATAGCCACTACCAAAATCATCTAAAGAAACCAAGAAGCCGGCATCTGAAAATCTTTGTATTATTTGAGTCAATGCTTGTTCACTAATTCCATGAATAGTTTCTGTAATCTCTATCATAATCTGCGAAGTTTTTATCCCATAATGCTCACAAATATTAATAAATTGATTTACAATTTCTCTATTTGCAATTGTCATTCTAGAGCAATTGATTGCTACTGTTTCAATGGATTTCCCGCCCTCTAACTTCCAGTCACGTAATGTTTTACAAATTGTCTCAAATACAAAGAGATCTAGTTTTGAGATAATCCCTTCTTTTTCATAGAATGGAATAAATGCGATTGGTGGCTGAATTCTACCACTTGCCGTAACTTTTCTAATTAATGCCTCTGCACTATGTACCTCTTTGCTACTCAAATCAACTTGGGGCTGTAAATATACAATATATTTTTCATCCCTTATTTCTGCATCTAAATTATCGGACAAAATACGACTGTACTTCTCACCTTCTCGTAAATCACCAATTCGAGCTCCAGTTTTATCTATATTCTGATTCCAAGTATATCCAATCGAGACTTCAAAGTCATGTTCATCTCTTAAGACCTGCTTCACTCTCTCTATACCAGACTCAAAATCTACTTCACAAACATTCTCACTTAATACTACAAATTCATCGCCTCCCACACGGAAAACACTAGAACCAAATATTTGATATAATAAATTTGCTAATCTTTTTAGTACCTCATCGCCATAAGTAATCCCCTTGCTATCATTAATCTGACTAAGTCCTACTACATCAACATAAGCTACCCCCAAACTCTTAATATCCTTTGTGTCAAAATCTTTGATGGCAAGATTATAGCTATGTCGATTTTTAATGCCAGTAAGGATGTCATAATAGCTCAATTTATTTAATTTCTCTATGGCTTTTGTTTCATCCAAAAAGCTAGCAGTAAACTTTGCAATAGAACGAATAATGGGAACTTTATCCTTATTCTTCTTAGGATTATCAAGACCTACAAACCCAGATACATCTCCCTCTTGAAGGCGTATAGGACTAATAATAATATCCTCTAAATTTTGTGACTTCATCAAACGATATTCCAAGGAGTCTTCTTTTATACTGATTTTATCAAAGTCTAAATGAAATGCCTGCATTTCTTCACAGCCCTTCATCAAAAATCCAAATTCCTCTATTGGTAAATTTTGCATCTCGTTCTTGTAAGCATCAATTTCCTTGGCACAGTGTTCAAATGTGTTACTAACATATTTCCCACACCCTGAGCGTTCAAAAATATAGGTTCTTTCACAATCAAAATACTGTGTAATTGATTCTAATAAACCTTGTATGGATTCATTTGGGTCATTGCCTGTATGGAACATCTCTACACAACTTGTCAAGAAATACTCATCTTCTAATCGATCCTTTAATTCTTGTTCTAACGTAACCACTTTGGAAATATCGGTAGCAATTTCTAACCTTGCTAGCTTTCCATTAAAAGGAATTAAAGTATCTTTTAATAAGAAGCTTGCCTCTAAAACAGGATTGTAATAAGACCATTCATAATATTGTTCTGAACTGAGTAAATGGTTGGTACAAAAATCACAAGGATCACTTTTCCCTTGTAAAATCTCATAACATTTCTTAGATTTCCACTCTTCTTCTTTGAGATTTCCTACTGCCTTAATTCCTGCTTCATTCAAAAACAGTAACTCATAACTGTCTACATCTGATACATAGACTATATCATCTAAACTATTTAAAATATGGGCTGAATTCCTATTTCTCTCTGCTAAATCATCTGCCTCTTCTCTTGAGTGTGTCCCTTGTAAAATAATCGAAATCATTTTTCCAATATACTGTAAGCTGTTAATCTCTCTTTCGCTCCACACTCTTGTTTTGGTACAGTCATCTAGTCCAATAAAGAAATTCATAATACCATCACGCTTTACTTGTGCATGAATAAAGGATAAAATCCCTTGTCTTGCCATCAGCTCAAAGGCTTCGTCGACTTCAAATGTATCTCGTAAATCGTTAGAATAAATAATATTATTATGAGCTTTCTCGACAAAATCAACAAACAATTCTCCTGGTACATTTTTCAAGGAATCTATCTCACTACTAATTCCTTCCTTACAGTATTCAAAAGTATTAGAATACTGTTTCCCTTCATCTAAGGATTCAAAAATATAACTTCTATCTGCACCATACTTTTCACATAGGTAACGCATAGCTAAATCAATAGATTCATTATCTCCATTATGTTCATATAAAATATTAAATACGGCAGAAATCAAATCATAGTCAAAGAACGAACTAGCAATTCTATTGGCATTCTCGATTTTTGTAACATTTCTAGTCGTTCCTACTCTCAAATCAGAACTGTATAGTATATATCTGTTCTTTCCTTGTATCTTCGCTTGGCTCAATGCTTTATCTGCATTTTGGTATAAACTATCATAATCATAGCCATCCCTTGGAAATAACGCAACTCCAACACTACCTGAAATGGAATAATCTTTGAACTCTCCTGAGTATGTTTTCTTATATACTTCAAGAATGATCTCTGCCTTATTCTTAACTAATTCGATATTGCTCATATTTTCTACAAAGACTATAAATTCATCTCCGCCAATTCTAGCTACAATATCCACCTCTCTGAAAACAGACTTTAAGCCAGCAGCTATTTCTCGTAATACCTCGTCTCCAAAATAGTGCCCTAAGTTATCGTTCACCCCTTTAAAATTATCAATATCAATAATAAAAAAAGCATGAATTCCATCTTTGTTCATTTTCAATTTCTCAGCGATCAAATGCTCCCCACTAATTTTGTTATAACAATTTGTTAGTAAGTCCTTCTGTGAACGTTCTTCAAAAACCTTTTGCTCGTGGATATCGCTTCCCTTTCCCACTACAAATACAGGCTCTCCCTCTTTTCCTAAAATAACCTTACTTACAACTTTATAATAATGATAACTCTGATCATCTGACAAAAAGCGAATATCAAAGTCATTCACCTTACCTGCTTTAAGATTGTTCATCACTTCTAAGTAAAGATCAATATCTTCTGGATGCACAAATCCTAAATCTATCACCTTCTCTGGTTCTAATAAATAGGCTGCTCCTAAATTTTCATCCCAAAACTTTCCATAATAATGAAACTTTCCAGTTCGAATATCCATAGAAAAAAACCATTCATCTGAGAGTTTAGCCATTTCATCTAATAATAAATGTTGTGGAATTTTATCTCTAAAAAAGAAATCGTAATCGCTATTCACATTTGGTACGAAATCCGAACGCATATCCCGAACAAAACCAATGATATACTCATTTAAATCTTTATCTATGAGCTTTCTTAATATAATCTCACTAGGCACCTCTTCTCCATTTAGAGTTTGATGCATCCAATGAAACTTAACCTCTTCATTTTCTAGAACTTTTCGGAACATTTCCTTTGACTTTTCAATGCTCGCTTGTCCATCTGGTTGAAATTGTGGCGAAAATTCATAGAATTTTTCTAAGTACTCCTCTCCACTTTCCATGCCAAAAATATCTAAGACTTTTCTATTGCACATAATATTAACCATGTCTTTATTCCATACATTTAATGCCAATGGAGTGGCTCCTAGCATAGAGTGAACCAATGATGGTATCGATAATTCTGCTTTTAATTTGTCACCTTGATCTTTCATATAGAATACTTGTTCTTGATTTTTCATGGAAAAGCTCCTTTTCAAATTGCCTTTTAACTATTATAGTATAAATCCTACAATTTTACAAATATTCATTTTAGATTTACAAAAAAACACACTAAATTGACTTAGTGTGTTTTCCTATTAATTATTTTAGTCCTAAACCAACTTCTACCGAGTTAATCATTAAATCAAGAGAAGTAATTCCTCCATCAGCAATGTACCACGCAGCACCAGGCTCTAAATAAATGATATTTCCATTTTGAAATGCACTAGTTTCTGCAATAATTGGATTATCCACTTCCATTTGCTCTTTAGCTGCTACAGCCTCTGTACCTACTGCTGTATCTTTATCCAAAATAAACATATACTCTGGATCTAATTCTAAGAACAATTCATAAGAAGAAATATTACCGTGATTCACATCTTCTCCACCAGCTAAATTCTCAAATCCCATTTCATTCACAACGATAGAACAACGTCCCACATCACCTAATGTATTAAGTCCTCCTGCAAAAATACCTAACAGTGCAGTTTTTCCTTCTGCAAAATCGGCAATTGCTTGAATTCTTTCTTCATAACCAGCAATAATTTCATTTACCTCTTCTGTTATACCAAAAATCTTTCCGTGATTTTCTGCTAATTCTTTGTAACTATTCATAAATCCATCTTCGTATTCTACATAAGCCGCCATAGTTGGAGCAATCATAGCAAACTCTTCGTACATAGACACTGTTCTATCACTTGAAAAAATAGCATCTGGCTCTAAAGACATGATAGCTTCAAAGTCAGGGTCTTTCATACCACCAACATTAACAATATCTTCATCTAGGTAATATTCTTCTAGATGTTCTGGATAAGAACCACTTTTAATTAATCCAACAATACTATCTCCCATGCCTACTGCATCTAAAAAGTCCACAGTTTGCCAGTTTAATGCAACTACTCTTTCTGGATTAACTGGAAATTCTACTTCGATTTCATTCTCTTTTCCATCTATTACAGTTATCATTACTGTATCAGATGCTTCTGTACTTTCAACAGCACTTTCCTCTGTCACTGTATCTGTTGTTTCTGTTCCAGCATCTGTAGAGCAAGCTACCATAGATACCATCATTGCACTTGCAAGTAAACTTGCTAATAATTTCTTTTTCATATCATTCTCCTCTTAAAATAAATTTATATCCATTGAGATTTTCTCAATCGGTTATCATATACTAACTTTCTATTTTTATAACACCGCTCATTTTCAGAGCGGTACTAGCTAATAGTAAATGGAAATCGGCTTTCCTTTAATCATTTGAATATCAAAATCTACTTGGTAAAGTTCTTTTAGAACTTCTTTTGTCATAACTTCTTCTACGGTACCAAATTTATACAGGCCACCATCTTTGAAGGCACCAATATAATCAGAATAAGCTGCTGCAAAATTAATTTCATGTAACACTAAGATAACTGTTTTTCCTAAATCCTCCGATAAGCTTCTTACCATTTTCATCAGATTAGATGAATGATAGATGTCTAGATTGTTAGTTGGTTCATCCAAAAATACAAACTCTGTATCTTGTGCGATTACCATCGCAATATAAGCTCTTTGTAATTGGCCACCGGATAACTCATCTATAAATCTATCACGGAATTCTCCTAATTCCATATAGTCAATAGCTTCATCTACTTTTTGGTAATCTTCTTTCTTTAAATTACTACCAGAGTGTGGAAAGCGCCCAAAACAAACCAATTCTCGTACTGTTAATTTCATTGCAATGTTATTCTTTTGTGTAAGAATAGCTAACTTTTTTGCCAACTCCTTACTTTTCCACGTTTTTAATTCCTTATTATCAAAATGTACTTCACCTTCATCTTGAGATATAAGTCTTGTTATAATATTTAATACGGTAGATTTCCCTGCACCATTTGGACCAATCAGAGAAATCACTTTTCCTCTTGGAAGCTGAAAACTAACATCTTTTACAACTTGCTTTTCACCATAATATTTATTTAATGCTTTAATTTTCATATCTTTTATACTCCTTTGTTTTTCAAAACAAGATATAGGAAGTACATTCCTCCAAACAAATTGATGAATACTGATATTTGAGTTCCAAATCCAAATACATGCTCAATTAATGTTTGCCCTCCAAACAATACAACACATCCCATAAGAAAAGAACCTAACATTAGATAGCTATGCTTATATGTTTTGAATAATTCTCTTGCTAAATTGGCAATAATAAGTCCTAGAAAAGAAATGGGACCAACCATGGCAGTTGCTATGGTTATAAAAAAGGTAACTGCAATCAGCAAGCGTCTAATCGTCCTATCATAGTCTACTCCTAGATTAATCGCTTGATCTTTTCCCAAGGTAATCACATCTAAAAGTTTGATATCTCTCCAAAATACAATCGTGGTTACGATAATCAAAACGAGAGAAATCAAAATAATTTCTTCATTTACATGATCAAATCCTGCAACTAATTCTGTCAATAACTTGTCATACTCATTCGGATCCATGGTTCTCACCATAGTATTTGATAAACTAGTAAAAAATGTTGCTAAAACAGTTCCTGCTAGTAAAACATATAAAATGTTGTACTTTGTCTTTTTAAATAATGTCCCATAAATGATGGTTCCTAATAGTGCCATCAATATGATATCTGTGATAAACGATAAGTTCTTATTTGCCGCTAAAATATGGCTTCCACCCAAGAAAAAGGCAATGGCTGTATGTATTAGCACGTACAGTGAATTCATCCCTAATAAGCATGGTGTCACAATTCTATTTTGTATAATAGATTGAAATACAATACTTGCTGTCCCAATGCAAAATGCTGCAATTAGCATGGCAATTAATTTGGGGGTACGAATGTTCATCGCATATTCAAAATACTTCATGTCAATGTCTAGAAACTGATAGATACTTGCAAATAAAAGAGAAAGTCCAAACATAATCCAAAGTTTATTGGAAACAGAAATTTTACCCATGACTCTTTCCTCCTCTTTTCACTTTTCTTCTACCTTGGTTCAATCTTTGAAATAGCATTACAATAAAAATAATGCTCCCTATTACCCCTGAAATTAACTCTATCGGTAATTCATAAGGGTGAATAATAATGCGTCCTAAAATGTCACAGATTAATACAAACAAAGATCCAAACAGTGCTACATCAAGTAAGCTCCCTCTCATTTTATCTCCACGAAACATTGCTACGATATTAGGAACAATCAAGCCAATATAAGAAATAGTGCCTACTGTAACCACTACACTTGCTGAAATCAAAGCGGCAATTGATAATCCCCCAAACAACACTACTTTATAATTAATGCCTAAATTAGTGGAAAACTCTTCTCCCATCCCTACGATGTTAAAATGATTTGCAAATATAAAAGCAATAATAATCAAAGGCAAAATCAAAAATACAATTTCATATCTTCCAGCTATAATAATGGAAAAATCTCCCACCAACATACTTTGTAGGATTTGAGATAAATCATACTCGTAAGTGAAATAACTTACCAAACCTCCAATTACACTACTAAACATAATTCCAATTAAGGGTACCATAATTACATCTTTTAATTTAATTTGATTGATAAACCAAACAAACATCCAAGTTCCTGCAATGGAAAAAACAAATGCAAACAGTGTGCGATAAAATAGTGCTGCCGTTGGAAACACTAGTAATGCAAATACCACTCCTAATTGAGCAGAAACTAAAGTTGCACCTGTCGAAGGTGAGACAAACTTATTCATACAAAGGTTCTGCATAATAAGCCCTGCCACACTTAATCCTGCCCCAGTACATAATATTGCAAGCAATCTCGGAACTCTAGATACCAATAATATCATAACTTGCTGATACTCTCCCTCTAATATTCCACTTAAGGATATATCAAATGCACCTATAAAAATAGATACCACTGACAATACTAAGATAAGAAATAGCATCAATAGCGAACTACCATATCTTTTCATTTTCATTTCTCCATTCTTTCATTAGTTAGCCTTTTCTAACTTTCGAACAAAAAAGATGTTAGCACATGCTAACACCTTTGTCAATACTTTTATAAATGTTCTTTGCAAGAAAAAGATTCTACTTTCATTTGAAATGTAAAAGTAGAATCTAACATTTTGTCTGGATAATCCCACTTTTCTTTCTTTGTATTGTGTAACATAATATAATTCATAGCCTTCACCTTTTCTGACTTTTCACATATTTCTGTTACAACTCCTTTGCCAATAATACTTTGGAATCTGGCTGTATATTCGCATGCTTCTGGCCCACCATATAAGAGGTAGTTGGTATCTAACTCAAATCCTACACAAGGGTTTTCTTTGATCAAATCCACTTTTCTACCTTCCTTAGCTCCATGGAAATAAAAGGTATAACTGCCCTCTTCTTTTGTATATCCAAAATTAAGAGGAACGATATAAACTTCCCCCTTGTCACAAAAACCAATTCTGCAGCAATGGCAATTGGATAAAATTTCTGCTATCTTATTCTCATCTGTAATTTCGCGATCTTTTCTTCTCATTACTTCCCTCCATGTATAAAAAAGAGCATATAAGCATTTCTTTTTTTATACATTATACTTCGAATGATTAAGAATGTCTATCATCTTGTCCTCTCTTCTTATTGAAATATAAAAAATTATTGTGTACAATATAACTACTATAACAATTTAAGGAGATCAATATGACAACAATTTATTTTGCAGGTGGTTGCTTTTGGGGTACGGAACGCTTCTTTCAGCAAATTACAGGAGTAACAAACACAGAAGTAGGCTATGCGAATGGATTTACCCAAAACCCTAGCTATGAATTAGTTTGCAAGACAGAAACTGGATATGCCGAGACTGTGAAAGTAGAATTTGATGAAGAAATTATTGGACTTTCTTATTTAATCACATTATTTTTCATGACCATCGATCCTACTTCTCTTAATAAACAAGGAGGAGATATTGGTACTCAATATCGAACTGGTATCTATTACACTTGTGAGGATCAAAAAGCTATCATTTTAGATTGTTTTAATGAATTATCTAAGCAATATGACAAAGAACTTGTGGTGGAATGCCTTCCCCTAGAAACTTTTGTAACCGCAGAAGATTATCACCAAAACTATTTAATCGAGAACCCAACAGGCTACTGTCATATTCCTTTTGGGATCTATGATATTGCAAAGAGTGCAAAGGATCCAAGTAAAGTATCATCCTAAAGCCTTTACCTTCTTAGATAAAGTAAGAGGGCGTTCTCCTTTTCTGGAAAACTCCCTCTTACTTTTATTTTATCTTGTCATATTTATGGTTCTGGTATTTCATAGTCTGGTTGCGCAATTACATCAAGCCCCATCGTAATCCAACGATTGGGATTCACTGCTGATCCTTCTAAAAAAGCTAGTGCCACTTCTCCTGTGGAACTATTCACATGAATACATAGATTGGCTTCTCCACCTACCGCTGATTGTGCATCTGGATATCCTGCTTGAATCCATTTAGTCGGATATACTTGTTTGATATCTTCCCCACCAAGTATTCCATATACATTGTCAGCAAAGGCTTGCAAGGCACTAATATCCCCTGAGGTAGCTGGAGTTTCTACACCTTCACCATCGTTAAATATCGATATGCGTTTTCCATCCGGATGTCGTATCATCAAGGAACCATACTCTACATTAGTCCCAGACTCTGTTCCTGTAATCCATAAAACCTCTACAAATTGTCCTGCTGGTATCTTCGATCTAGGATCTGCCATGGCTATGGTAACAGCATCTACTAAATTGGTGGCTAACTGAATATCATTCGACTCTCTTGCGCGCTCCACATAACTTAAATACTGTGGTGCTAATACCCCTGCTAGTATAGCAATAACAGCTACTACTATAATTAATTCTACTAATGTAAATCCCTGATTATCTTTTCTCATATACTCTCCAAATATTTGATAACTTACTTACTTGAATTATATCATAAGAGTTTGTTTATCTCAAGGCTAGATTTACTTTTTCTCTAGATTAATCATCATATTCTACATCACGCTCTAAGATAGAACCGTCCGTTGCAGAAATGGTATATTCATACTCCATTATACCTATTTCCCATTCGATTTCATATTCTGCATATCCATCGTCAAAATCAAACTCACACTTCAAACGGCTTACTTCTAAACTTGTTACTCCTGCATCCGCAAAAGCAATTTCCTTTGCTTGTTCTTCTGTAATATACTCTGCATTATTACTTTGAGCCAACTCTTCTCTTTCTGTTGTAGGCATCTGTGCTGTTTCCAAAGTCTGGGACGCTGGAGTTTTACTTTCCATATCATAGTCAAAACTTCTTATTTCTCCTGTGATAGCATCTATTTCATAATCATATTCTACCAAATCTTTCCAAAACTCTATTTCATATTCTGCATATCCATCATCATAGTCAAGTTCACTTCGCATAAAGGTCACTTCACTCTCTTCTAACCCTGCATCTGCTAATGCAATTGCCTTTGCTTCTTCTTCACTCATATAGTTTTGATTTGAATCTATTGTTGGAGCTAGCTCGCTTTCTTCAACAGATTTCTCATAGGATAGGATTTCTCCTGTGGTAGCATTAATGTCATGCTCATATTCCACATTTCCAATCCAAAATTCAATATCGTACTCTGCTCTACGATTATCGTAATCCAACTCCCAACGTATATGATGGATATCCTCTTCACTTACACCACTAAATTCCATGGCCAATTGTTTTGCAGCCTCCGCTCCAATAAAATTGCTATTCGCTTGTGTAACCGAAACGTCTCCATTTAACAGGTAGATAAACGCCATGCTCATAACTCCAAAACATATGCTTCCTAATTTTTTATTCATTTTCATTATAAATCATCTCACTTTCTTTTTACTTCTTTTGGATAATCCTACTATAATATAGAAATATTAAAGTAAGATTAAAATATTCATTTTTCTTTTGGAAATTTAATTGTAAAACTACTCCCCATTCCAAGTTCGCTATCTAGCTGAATTTCCGCTTTATGTAGATAAGCGATTTGTTTCACCATGGATAGCCCTAACCCCATAGTTTGTGAATCACTTGATGTTCTTGAGGTGTTCACTTGATAAAATCTCTGCCAAATCTTATCCTGTTCTTCTTTTGCAATCCCAATTCCATCATCGATAACAGATAACAAAATATCCTTGTTGTTTTCTAATAAAGATACCCTAACGGTTCCCTTTTCTTTTCCATATCGAAACCCATTATTAATTAAATTACTCAAGAGTCTTGTTAACATGGTAATATCAAATTCCCCTATAATCCCTGGTTCAATATTAAATTCAAATTTCATTTCATGTGGAGTAATCACTTCAAACTCCTTACATATTTCTTCTACCAAACTACTTACCTCAATGGTTTCGAATTCTGGGTTTTGTATTCCACTATCAATTCTTGTAATATGAAGTAAATTCGAAATAAGCTTAGACACCTTTAAACTTTGCCTTTGAATAGTTTCTAAGGCCTCTTCCTTATCTTCTAATGATACTGCTTCACCAATAGCATATTCGCATTGTGCTAATATCACCGCTATCGGTGTTCTTAATTCATGGGAAACATCTGATGTAAACTGTTTTTCTGCTTCGAATGATTTCTCTAAACGTGAAAACATGAAATCAAAGGTATCTGCTAACTTCTGTATTTCGGCACTTTCCTTTTTTAAATTGATACGAAGCGAAAGGTCTTCCTTTTCACTGATTTCCTCTGCTGTATTTACAATTTTGTCAATGGGTTCAAAGGTTCTTCTAGCAAGTATGTAACAAGCAAAAGCTCCAAGAATTATAATGATTGGAAGAGACATTAGAGCAATTTGCAATATGTTATTTGTCGTATTCGAAGCACTATCTACTTCCAAGATCCCTCGTATCCAGATAGGAACATTATAATCTTCTACAGGCGCCAATTTATCATAGATATAATATAGTGTCCCATCTACCGTAATTTCATAGGTTTCTAGATCTTGAAAATCCTGTATTTCTATGGATTCTTCTGGTAAGGTACCTGCTATATGTTCTCCCTCTTGTGTATATAGAACAATGTGTACCCCATCCTTATAGAAATCGATATCATCTAAATCGAGTTTTCCATCATCAAACTCTAATTCAATGGCATTATTTCCAACTACTTTTAAAAGTGTAGATCTACTATTTGCAGAAATAATAGAATCACTGATGGAGAACATGAGTGCCATAAGCAATCCTGCCATCAAAATCAGTAGTATGGTAGTCCAAGCAGTAAGTTTTAATTTCGCTGACAATCTATTCATTTTTCCCCTTCCCTTCCTACTCCTCTTAGTACATATCCACTTCCTCTAACGGTATGAATCAACTTTGTTTCATAAGAATTATCTATCTTCTTACGTAGGTATCTTATGTATACATCAACCACATTCGTTCCACCCTCAAAATCATAATTCCAAATATGATTCTCTATCTTTTCTCTAGATAGAACAATCCCCTCATTATACATCATATATTTTAATATCTGAAATTCCTTTGCGGATAACTGAATTAAAGTATCACCTCTTTTTACTACGTGACTGCTCACATCTAAGAAAAGATCCTCTACAACCAAGATATTGGATGTTTTCCCTTCTTTTACTCTTGTCATAACACGAATACGTGCCATAAGTTCAGCAAAAGAAAATGGCTTGACTAAATAGTCATTGGCCCCTAAATCTAGACCTTTCACTCGATCCTCTACTGCATCCTTCGCCGTCAAAAAGATAACGGGGGTATCTATTCTTTGCTTTCGTATCTTCGATAATACAGAAAATCCGTCCATTTTGGGCATCATTATATCTAGTATAATCACGTCATAATCCGTACTTGTACTATATTCATATGCTACTTGTCCATCAAAACAACTATCCACACTATAGCCCTCTGATACTAATTTCTTAGTAATAATCTTATTCATATCTCTTTCATCTTCGGCAAGTAATACTCTCATAAATCTTCCTCTTTCTCTTTTATATCGGTAGTATAACATACAATGATTAAAATTCGATTAAAGTATTTCTAATCATTTAAGAAATTTTTTCTGAATTTACTTTCTATTTCCCAAGCATTT
>CAYJHO010000021.1:0-16148 GCA_964369945.1 uncultured Lachnospiraceae bacterium | reverse complement strand
CAATCCCTGTATAACACTGAGAGGAGTATTTCCATGAATCTTGAAAAAACAATTTCTATCGCTAGAAATCATACTGCCCTAGTCAATATCGTTATACTAGGAGAATCTAATCCTGCTGAAATGGCAGCAAAAGAACTAAGCAACTACTTAGAACAAATAACAGAAGCTAAGTTTAGTATTTACCACACTAGTTCTGTACAACCGCAAATTTTATTTTCCTTAGACACCTCCTTAGATGGTGATGATTTTTGCTACTATATCTACGATAAAGATCTTATAATCAAAGCAAATAGCGAAGATGGATTTTTCTTTGCTGTATATGATTTCTTAGAAAGAATATTAGCTTGTAGATTTTATAGTCCAAAAGAAGAATTCATTCCAAAAAACTGTAATTTAAGTGTGCAATTCTCAAAAGTTATGTTCCATCCAGCCATACGCTTTCGTGAGAATTACTATAAAGACTATGAAGACCCTACTTTTGCAAAAAAGCACAAGCTACAACCTGCAAGAGAACACAAGGGTTGGGGATTTTGGTGCCACAGTTTTGAAACTTTAATTCCTGCTAGTGAATATTTTGAAACTCACCCTGAATATTTTTCTCTTTATCAAGGAAAGCGAGTGGGAGAACATGCACAACTTTGTCTCGCAAATCCAGATGTATTTGATACTCTAATTGAAAATTTAGACAAACATATGGCCCAGCAACCGGATGCCCTATATTGGTCCATTAGCCAAAATGATAATGATGCTTTTTGTACTTGTGAGAAATGCAAGAAACTTGACGAGGAAGAAGAAAGCCCTATGGCTTCTGTCCTCCAATTTGTAAATAAAGTTGCTATGCGTTACCCTGACAAAATTATTTCCACTTTAGCATATTGGTATACTAGAAAGCCACCAAAAACAATCATTCCTGCTGAAAATGTACATATCATGCTATGTAATATAGAGGCAAATCGTGGACTCCCTATAGAATCTGATCCTAGAAATAAAGATAGCAAAGAAGAACTTCTTGCATGGAAAAATATCTGTGGCAATGTTTTCTTATGGGATTATTGCATACAATTTCGTAATCTTGTAGCGCCGTTTCCAAATTTAAGAGTCCTTGCCCCTAATATTCGTTTCTTTATCGAAAACAATGTAACTGCCTTATTTAGTCAATCCAATCGTGAATACCACGGAGAATTTAGTACCTTACGTGGCTATATGATTGCTAAGTTAATGTGTGAACCAAGTAGAGATCCCGAAGAAATTATGGATGAATTTTTATTTGGTTACTACAAGCAAGCAGCTCCTTTTATCAAGGAATATATCAATAAGATGCATGATGCATTAGAGAATAATGGAGGTGATTTGAACATCTTTGGATCACCTATTGACTATAAAGAGACCTTCTTAACTCCTGAACTTCTAACTAGCTACCAAGAGCTATTTAGAAATGCAAAAGAGGCTACTCAATTAGATCCTGAAACTCTGTTTCGGGTAAAAACTGCTGAGATGCCTTTACTTTATGCAATCATCGAATTGAAACATGGTACAAAAGAGGATCAACTACAAGCAATTACTGCTTTTGCAGGCCAAGCCAAAAAAATTGGACTAGAAAAGGTTGAAGAATGGAAAATTACGACGGAACAGTATATTTGTGACGCCATAGCAATGCAAAATTCATAAAAAAAGAACTCTATCTCTAGCAAGTATTTGCTAAAGATAGAGTTTATTTTATTTCCAAATATTAGGGTGTAACTTTCTTAAGACAAGGTTGCAAACTTTCTCCCCTTCTTGTTGAAGTTTCGATTCATCAATTCCAACTAGCTTCCCATCCTGCACTACAACCTTACCATTTACCATAGTAAGATCTGCTATTCCTGTGATTCCACCTCTAGCTAACAAGTTCTTAGGATCATGAAGCATCGCAGTATATTGTAAGCCATCCACATTCATCATAAATAAGTCAGCCGCTTTCCCTACTTCTAAACTACCTAAATCATTTCTTCCTAGGGTTTTGGCTCCATTGATGGTAGCTACTTTCAATAAATCATAGGCTCCAAAGCTTCCGCCTCTTTGCTTGGTTCCATAACTTTGCATTAAATATGCAATTCTTAGTGCATCTAACATGTTTGAGCTATCATTGGTAGCAGAACCATCACAACCTAAACTTACTGTTATCCCAAGTTCTGACATTTTCTTCATATCAATAAAAGGAAAACCTCCCAAAATAGCTGGTGTTGGGCAGTGACTAACAGCAGTCTTTGTCTTTCCAAGGATAGCATATTCTTCATCTGTTAATTCCCATGCATGAGCAAGAAATACATCTTCACCCAAAAATCCTATCTTCTCACACCATTCTACTGAACGAGTACCTGTACGCTCTTTGATTCCTTCACTTTCACCTTCACCTAAATGTGTATGTAACTTTACTCCATATTTTCTAGCTAATTTGATAGATTCTTTGAAAGTATCCTCATAACAGTTAATCGGCTGACAAGGAGCTACTACGATTTGCTTCATAGCAAACTTTTCTGCATCATGATATGTTTGAATTAACCTTTCACAATCTGCAATAAATTCTTCTGTTGATTCTACCATTTCTTCTGGGATACTACTTCCCAATTCACGTGGTAATGTATTTCCACCTCTTCCGGCATGATAACGAATTCCTAATAGCTCAGCTGCTTCCATTTGTCTATCTACAGGTCTTTTTCCTGTCTTATCTGTATAACAATACTGATGATCAAATGCTGTGGTACATCCATGCTTTAGAAGATCCGCCATAGCGGTTAAGGAAGAATAGTATATAACCTCATCGTCAATATCTTTAAAGATACGGTAAATCGTATCAATCCAATCCATAACGCTAAGCCCTGGATAATCCACAGTTGTTAAGTTTCGAACAAAAGTTTGAAAGAAATGGTGATGTGTATTTACCATACCTGGGTAGACAATCTTTCCTGTTGCATCGATAATTTCAGCATCTTCACAAGTAATATTTTTACCAATTTCTATAATTTCTCTATCTTCTATCAGCATATCTGCTGCATAAAACACTTGATCTAAGTCATCACAAGTTACTATGGCATATGCATTTTTAATCATTTTTTTCATTATCTTTCTCCTCTAAAATATGGTTTTCCTAAAGCCTTTGGTTGGCTCTTTTTGGATACAGATGTAAAGAGTACTACTAAGGTAATTACATAAGGTAGCATTTGTAATATTTGTGGTGGCAATGCCACTCCCATGGCTTGCAATCTGATTTGTAATGCACTTGCACCCCCAAACAAAAGAGCTGCAAAAACCAAACCTTTCGGGGAATACTTTCCTAGAATAACGGCAGCTAACGCAATATATCCTCTTCCTGATACCATGTTTTCCGTAAATCTACCTACTTGTACTAATACTAAAACAGCTCCACCAATTCCTCCTAAGATTCCATTCACTGCAATGGCAATCCATTGATAGCGATATACATCAATCCCTGCAGCATCTGCAGCTTTTGGACTTCCACCTATCGATAAAAAAGAAAGCCCAAGAGATGTCTTCTTATAGAAATAAATACATAATACTACTAAAACATATAAACTATAAGTAAGAATATCTTGATGAAACAAAGCTTCTCCAATCACAGGAATATCAGCCAACAGCGGAATACGTATGGTTTCTAAAACTTCAACTTGAGAATATTCACTGCCTGCTGTAAATATCTTAAACAAGAAACCAGTTACTCCTACCATAAAAATATTGATTGCAATCCCACTTACACTTTGATCTTGGTGGCATTTGATGCATAATAGTCCATGAATTGCACTTACTAACACACCACCTAGCATTCCTGCTAATAAACCCAGAAAAGTATTGCCTGTAATGGAAGCTACAATAAAAGAAAACAGTGCTCCATTTAACATAACGCCTTCTAAACCGATATTTACGATTCCCGTCTTTTGTAAAAACACTTCCCCTAAACCAGCATATACTAGTGGCACTGCCAATCGAACACTTGCAGCGAAAAATGCAGTTAAAAAACTGATACTAAGTATTTGTTCTATCATGCCTTTTTCCTCTTCTTTCTAACTTCTAATAATTGCTTTCCTAATACTAACAATACCACTAATCCAACTAAGATGCTAACAATTGCAGATGGAATTCCAAGTTGTCTTTGCATGGAATTTGCACCTACTTGCATAGTTGAAAATAAAATGGCAACTGCTATAATTCGAAATGGTTTATTTTTTCCTAATAAGGCAACTAGGATTGCCGTATATCCAACTTCATTCGAAAATCCTTCAATTAATCGTCTCTGCACTCCTACGATTTCAATAGCTCCTGCTATACCTGCCAAACCTCCGCTAATTAATGCTGATAAAATCACATTCTTCATCACATTAATTCCATTGCATTTGGCTGCTCGCTCATTAAAACCTACCACTTTCATTTCATAACCTATACTTGTCTTTTCCATTACAAACCATATAATCACAGTTGCAACAATTGCGATAAAAAATCCAATATGTAATCGTGTTGGTAGCCAGATTTTAGCTAAACTTGCTGCCTCTTCTATTCTTGCCGATTGTGGAACAGATCCACTTGGGTCCATTAAAAACCCTCTTACTGCCAAGCCCACAAAGTTAATGGCAATATAGTTTAACATAATGGTTACAATAATTTCAGAAATTCCATATTTTGCTTTCATAAAGGCTGCTATAAACGCAAAGAGACCTCCTGCAATAAAAGCTGCTAACATTGCTATTACAATTCTCATTGGGCCTGGAATAAAACTTAATTCTAAACTAACTGCTGCTGCAATCACAGCACCCATATAAAACTGACCTTCTGCACCAATGTTTAGAAATCCTGTTTTAAATGCCACCCCACAACCTAAGGATACCAAAATCAAAGGAGTAGCTGTTACAAATATCTCCATAAAACCAGATATATTTCCAAAGATTCCATTGAAGAACATTTGGCCTGCTTCTATAATAGAAGCATTAGATAAAATAATCAAAGCTAAGGCTGCTGCTACGGTGATCAAAGCAATATACAAGCCACTGATTAAACGCTTATTTAATTTCATTTGCCTGTACCTCCTTCTTAATACCACCCATTAACAATCCTATTTGCTCCATACTAACATCCTCTTTATTCAAAATATCTAAAATCTTACCTCCATACATAACTGCAATACGATCACTTAGAGCAAAAATTTCATCTAAATCTGCTGAAATCAATAAAACTGCTTTATTTTGATTTCTCTGAGCTAATAATTGTGTACGAACGAACTCGCTAGCTCCCATATCCAATCCTCTTGTAGGTTGGTTGGCTACAATGAGTTTTGCTTCCTCCGTAATTTCTCTAGCTAGTACTACCTTTTGTTGGTTTCCTCCAGACATCAATTTGGTCATTGCCTTTTCTGCTTTATTTCCTGAAGTTTTAATACTATACTTTTCAATCGCCTCTATGGCACGATGTTTGATTGCAGATGCACTGAAAACAGAATGCTTTGAAAAAGGTTCTTTGTCATATGATTTTAAGATTAAATTTTCTTCCACCGTCATATCTAAAACCAAGCCATCATGATGTCTATCATCAGAAATATAAGAAATTCCATCTCTAGCTCTTTCTCTTACTTTATGCTTTGTAATTTCTTTTCCTTCAAAAACTATCTTACCTTCTGAAATTTTCTGAATTCCGCAAATAGCCTCTGCTAAGTAGTTTTGTCCATTTCCTTCCACACCAGCTATTCCAACAATCTCACCCTTCATGATTTCAAAACTAATATCTTCAATCTTAGCTTTTTGATGATGTTTCTTAATAGAAACATCTTTTAAACTAATCGCCACTTCTCTTTTATTTATTTCTACTGCTTGGAAATTATTCTCTAATTCCCTTCCTAACATATGTAAAGACAATTCAGATTCATTTGTTTCTTCTATATTAAGGTCTACTACCTTCTTTCCATTTCTAAGTATACTAACCTTATCGCTAATAGACATAATTTCATGCATTCTATGGGTAATGATAATAACAGAATATCCTTCTTCTTTTAATTTCCTAAGTACATCAAAAAAGTACTCTGTTTCTATTAAGGTCAATACAGCTGTTGGTTCATCTAAAATCAAAACTTCTACATCTTTATAAAGTGCTTTCAAGATTTCAACTCTTTGCTTTTCTCCAATTGACAAATCTTCTACCATTGCATCTGGATTTACTTCTAATCCATACTTTTTCGAAAGTTCTGTAATTCTAGCCTTTGCTGATTTCCTATCTAATATAAAATTATTATCACTTAAACCTAATACGATATTCTCAGTTACGGTTAAACTGTCAACTAAAGAAAAATGTTGATGCACCATTCCAATTCCCTTTGCTATTGCATCTTTTGGAGTTGAAAATTTAACTTCTTCCCCTTTCCAAATGATTTTTCCACTATCTGGCTTTTGAATACCAAACAATATATTCATTATGGTTGTTTTCCCTGCACCATTTTCTCCTAAAAGTGCTAGAATTTCTCCTTTGTCTAAGGATAAACTAACATCTTCATTTGCATAGACCCCATAAAAACTTTTGGTAATATGCTCCATTTTCAAAATATTCATAAAGACCTCCATAGGAAATAAAAAGGGGGTGATTTCTCACCCCTCTATCTTGTGCTTGTAAGTTTACTTTCTTTCTGTCACATCGAGAGGTACTACAAACTCTCCTGCTGTAATCTTAGCTGCTGTTTCATCAATTAATGCTTTTGTTTCTGCTGAAATAACATCTTCAAATCCGTGATATGGAGCTACTTCTACAATACCTTCTGCCATACCTAATTCTACTACTTTACCTTCAAAAGTTCCTTCTACTACGTCTTTAACAGCTAAATCAATCAACTGTGGTACATTGTAGATAGCAGAAGTTAAGATAGTTTCTGGTGCCATAGCATTTTGATCATAAGAATCACCAATCGCATAAATACCAGCTTCTGCTGCTGCATTGATCGCACCTGTACCACTTTCATTCGCACTATGTCCAATTACATCAACGCCAGAATCGATCATAGCTGTTGCTGTCTCTTTTGCAAATGCTGTATCTGTGAATGAACCTGTCCAAGCTGTTTGAACTTCGATTTCAGGGTTTACTGCCTTCGCACCATCTTCAAAAGCATTCATGATTTTGATTAAAGACTCTCCTTGAATTGGACCAATGAATCCAACTTTTCCTGTCTCTGACATGGAAGCTGCTAGCATTCCATTTAAATAACCTGTTTCTTCACATTGCATTACATAAGAAGCAACGTTTGTAGATGCTGCTGCTGATTCAATACAAATAAACTTTGTATCTGGATATAATTCTCCAACTTCTAATGCTGGATCACCAAATTGAAAACCATGACCAATTACAATATCATATCCATTTGCTGCATAATCTGTATAAGTAGCAACGATGTCAGCTGGTGATAGATTCTCTGAATATGCTACCTCCGCTCCATAATTAGCTTCCGCCAATAACAGACCATCATAAGCCGCTTGGTTCCATCCCATATCATTTACTGCGCCAGATACACAAAGTGCAATCTTCAAAGAGTCACCTTCTACACTTGCCTCTTCTGTTACTGTTTCCTCTGCACTTGTCCCTGCTGTCTCTTCTGTAGTAGTTTCTCCACATCCAACAAAAGCAGTCATCGTAGTTGCGCATAATGCCATCGCTATCAATTTCTTCATAATTTTCCTCCATTTTCTCATGTTATATACATGTGAAAGTATTTTATATGTTCATTATAATGAACGTTTTTTCAAAAGTCAATACGCATTTTATGAAAAAATAATTAAATTGACACATTCACTAAAATGAACGTATAATATAGTAATAAATTATTCATTTTGTTGAAAAGGAGAACACATATCATGTCTACACTTAATTTAGTACGCATCGGGAATATGCTCAGAAAACAACGTGTTTTGCGTGGACTTTCCATTCGTGATTTATCTGCCAAAAGCGGAGTTTCCTCTGGTGCTATCAGTCAGATTGAAACAGGAAAAACCGCCCCAAACCTAGTTAGTGTTCATACTTTATGTCAAGTTTTAGATTTTCCTATCGCTGCTTTGTTCGATACTAGCGAAGATGAATTAGTATCTTTAGTTCGTAAAAATGAACGCAATTCATTTATCCGAAATATTTCAAACGGTGAATCTATTCGTGAAGAATTAATTATCAAAGGCTCCAGAGATATGTGGGGAGGAATTATTAAGATGATACCTGGTACAAATTCTGGTGATTTCTACACTCATGAAGGCGAAGAATTCATCTATATTATTAAGGGATCCTTATTATTTGAATTAGAAGGTTATCCTCCTTATACCTTAGAAGAAGGAGATACCATCTACTATCCCAATAACATTGGACACAAATGGGAAAATTCTAGTAATGAGATTTGTGAATTTATAATTACTTCCACCTCTGTATTTAATAGTGTTACAGATGAAGTATAGAAAGGATGCATGATGCTTTTAACGATTGATGTAGGAAATACTAACATAGCAACTGGCATTTATGATGGAGATTCTTTAGTCGGAAGTTTTCGTCTTACCAGCCAAACGAAACGTACTTCGGACGAATTAGGAATGCTTTTATGCAATATGATGGCAACCAAAGGAATCACTCCTTCCATGGTGGAAGCTGCTATTGTTTCTAGTGTAGTGCCAAAACTAATGCATTCACTAAGGAATGCATTATATAAATTTTTTGAAATAGAACCTATTATGATTGGCCCTGGAATTAAGACTGGTATCAAACTGCTTTCCTCTAACCCTAAAGAGGTTGGCGCTGATAGACTTGTTAATGTGGCTGCCGCTTATCACCTGTACCAAAAAGCTTGCCTCGTTATTGACTTTGGCACTGCTACTACCTTTGACTTTGTGTCTGCAGATGGCGTATTCGAATATGCTGTCATTACTCCTGGAATTGAAATTTCACTAGAGGCTTTAGTTTCCCACACAGCCAAATTACCAGATATTGAGATTGTAAAGCCTAATTCTATCTTAGCTAAAACAACCATCGATACCATGCAAGCAGGTTTGGTTTATGGCTATATTGGACAAGTAGAATACATTGTTC
Source organism: uncultured Lachnospiraceae bacterium (assembly GCA_964369945.1). Classification (GTDB taxonomy): domain Bacteria; phylum Bacillota; class Clostridia; order Lachnospirales; family Lachnospiraceae; genus RGIG6307. The sequence goes on along the minus strand of CAYJHO010000021.1, from coordinate 7,064 downwards.
ATAAATTAAGAGAAGAACTGGCTTGCAATTTTCATGTGATTGCTACCGGGGGACTAGGTAGAATCATAGCACCACATACTACAGTCATCAAAGACTACGACCCTGATCTTGCTTATAAAGGCATGAAAATACTATATGACAAAAATGTAATTCATTAGCTTGAATATTTATCAAGGAGATAGATATTCAAGCTTTCTCCTTTTCTAATATATTTCTATTTGAAACAAAATCACTTTTTAAATAAAATTGTCAGTTTTTATTAAATATTTATTTTTATTTTTGTATTTTAGTGGTATAATTTATAAAGAAAGAAATTTATTGGAGGTGTCTAAATGAAAAGCATACGCATGAAGATTTTAGTAGCCATGTTATCTCTATTGGTAATTGTAGTTTTTACTATAAGTGCTTCCTCAGTTGCTAGTACGTATTCTAGTACCTTATTTGCATTAGAGGAGTCCTTAGAGAATACCTCAGCTACAGTTTCCCTATTGGTAAATTCACAACTAGAAAGCTACCGCTCTATGGCCATTGAATTTTCTCACGACGAAGTACTAAATCAAGTATTAACTGATCCAAATGATCCAGATTATGCGCGAGTAAATGCTGAATTGGAAGCTCGAACAAAAGAACTGGCGGAAAGACATGGATATTCTGGTGTTTATGTAGCTAATAAAGAAGCAATCATTCCTTATACTGGCGTGGATGTTTCTAGTAGAGAATATTTTCAAATCTCTAGAGATGAGGGAGTCACTCATATTACTGATCCATTGGTTAATATTACTACGGGGGGATTAGATATGTTTGCTACTGCCCCTCTCTATGATGAATTCGGACGTTTTAACGGCTGTGTTATCATCGGAATTGATCCTGGTGTTTTTTCAGAGATTATTGACGATATTCAAATCGGAGAAGGCAGTGCAGTTGGTGTTATTGATATGGAAGGAACACTAGTAGCCCATACGAACCACCAAGAAGTATACGATAGAACTAATTACATAAGTCAAGGTAATGCAGAACCATCTTATCAAGAAATGGCTCAACTACTTGAGGAAGCACGTTTAGGAAAAACTGGTTTCGGCTCCTTTACACTGAATCAAGTTTCTCAGTTTATGGTTTATGCCCCTATTCCTATGTCCAATGGATGGTCAACCTTTATTACAGTGAACCAAGAAGTTTTTCTTTCTCAAATGACTTCGTCCATTATAACTAACATTATCCTTGGAGCGGTAAGCTTAGTTATTGCTATCCTATTGATAACAATTGTTTCAAATAAAGTATCAAAACCTATTACACTTTGTGTGAATAGGTTAGACCAAGTAGTATCTGGGGATTTACATTCTCCGATTCCTGATATCAAAAGCCAAGATGAGACAGGTAAACTCGCTGCTTCTACAAAGTCCTTAGTGAATATGTTATCTATCATCATTCAGGATGTAGGAGATGCCTTACAAGAAATGGGCAATGGAAATCTTGCCGCAGATAGCAATGCAGAAGAATACTATATAGGAGATTTTCAAAACCTTTACACTAGCATGGATAAGATACAGACTAGTTTAGTTTCTACTATTTCACAAATCGATAAAGTATCAGACCAAGTAAATTCAGGGAGTAATCAGCTTGCTATGGGTGCCAACTCATTAGCTCATGGATCCATGGATCAAACTTCATCTATTGATATGCTTTGTACTTCTATTGATGAAATTGTACAAAAAATAGAACAAACCGCTTCTGATTCACAGAAATCAAAAGAAGCAAATCATCTCGCTCAATCTGCTTTGGCTAAGATTCAAGTTCAAATCAGTGAGATGGTACAAGCAATGAAAAACATCAGCCAGAAATCGGAAGATATTAGCAAGATTATCAAATCTATTGATGATATTGCATTTCAAACTAATATCCTTTCTCTCAATGCCGCCGTTGAAGCAGCTCGTGCAGGTACGGCTGGAAAAGGATTTGCAGTAGTAGCCGATGAGGTTCGTAATTTAGCTATTAAATCCGCAGACTCTGCTAGAGACACTGCTGCACTGATTGAAGAAACTACCCAAGTGGTTTCTGTTGGTAATCAAATCGTTCAAAGTACATCAGATTCTATCAATATTGCCATAGAAAGTGCGAAGCAACTCAGTGATTTGGTTGATAATATTGCAAGTTCTACTAGTACACAATCCGATGGTGCAAAGTATGTAAAGGAAAGTATTGATCAAATTTCTGCTATCGTTCAAATGAATTCTGCTACAGCAGAAGAAAGTGCTTCCGCTAGTTCAGAGCTTTCAGATCAAGCTCATTTACTACGAAATTTAGTGTCACATTTCACGGTTAATACTAACGCTAAACCAGAAACCACAGCTAGAAACATCGATTCTCTTTCTCCTCAAAAGAAGGAAGCAATAGAGCCTATAGAATTTCAGGGTGATAAATATTAAAAAAAATCGCCATACTACCGTATAAAGTAGTATGGCGATTCTTTTTATGATATTGTTACATATACCTCAAAAGGTCTCATATAATTCTTACACTCTTGTCCATAATTGCTAAAGTGGGCTGTTCCTTGCTTTTCAAAGGCTACTACATAGGCAGATGTATTTGCAACAAATTCTATAGAACCTCGCTTAAACTTTAGTAGATCTTTTTCTATTTCAAAATCTACTTTCGTATTGATTAAATCATAATGCTTTTTTCTAAATGCTATGATTTCTTTATAGTAATGAAAAATAGAATCTCCACTGGCCATATCGCTAGCAGCATTCACCTCTTTATAATTTCTATTCACTTTCAGCCAAGCTGTTCCAGATGTAAATCCACCATTTTCACTTGAATCCCAAGCCATAGGAATACGTCCATTATCACGGGAAGTTCGCATAATCATATTCATAATCGTTTTATGATCAAGTCCTAATTCAACTAAATCTTTATATTTATTCTTTGTTTCTACATCATTATAGTCTTCTATATTATCCATATAGGCATTGGTTGAGCCAAACTCTTCTCCTTGGTAGATATATAAATTTCCTTTCATCAAACCAAAAAGTGTGATTGCTAGCTTTGCTGATTCTACACGATACTCTTTATCATCAAACCAATTAGAAATCAAACGTGGTAAGTCATGATTATTCATAACTATTGCTTCAACTCCTGTATATTGATTTTGCCATTCCTCTAAAGTCTGTACCAATTCTTTGATATCTAATCTTTTCTTAAACCACTTATCACCATTCTCAACGGCAGATAAATGTTTAAAGTGAAAAGCTTGTGTCAAACCATCTTTATTACACATTTTGTAGCTTTCTTCTAAACTAGAACCCCAACACTCTCCTACGGTCAATAACTCATCTTTGAATGTTGTATTACTCAGTTCTTTCAAATACTCATAGAACTTAGGACCTTTCGATGTAATCATATTATCTGGCTCTTTCCCAATTAAATCAATAACATCTAGCCTAAACCCTTCTACGCCTCGTTCTATCCAATAATTTACCATATCATAAATTTCTCTGCGTAAATCTGGGTTTTCCCAGTTTAAGTCTGGCTGTGTTACATCAAATAGTCTAAAATAATATTGCTTTAATTCTTCACTATAAGTCCATGCTTTTCCGCTAAAATAGCTTCCGATTTCATTTGGCTCATCTCGAAAAATATAGTAATCATAATACTTTTTCTCTCCTTGTAGAGCCTTTTGAAACCATGCATGCTCACTAGATGTATGATTTAATACTAAATCCATCATGATTTTGATTCCACGCGCATTTGCTTCCTTGATTAAATTCTCATAATCTTGATTAGTACCAAACAATGGATCAATAGTATAGTAGTCAGCAATATCATATCCGTTATCATTTTGTGGTGATTTACAAATTGGTGATAACCACAAGTAATCAACACCTAAGTCATGTAAATAATCTAACTTTCCGATAATTCCGTTGATATCGCCAAACCCATTTCCTGTTGTATCCTTAAAACTTTTAGGGTAAATTTGATAAATCACTTTGTTTTCTAATAGATGCATCTTATTCTCTCCTCGACTCTTTACTAAACTTCACCAAACTTTATAAATCAATTTTATACCATAAAAATTCATTCTGCAATAGTTTTACTAAATTTCCCTAAATATTTTGCAATTAATCTATCGTTTGTATCTGTTTCTTGTACTTTGCTAGCTTCATTTCTTTGTAGGGAATTTGAAATCTCTCCCCTGTATCTTTCATTTCCTTAATTTGTTCTAGCCGAAATATTACAGGTTCTTCTTCCTCTACATCTGATAGCGCAATTAAGCAAAAATGTGATTCTGAAAACTGAATAGAAATTGGCTTAATTCTAAATCTTTTCACCCCTCCACTTGCTACTTCGTATTTTATGTAAACAATAGAACCTTGCACAATGTATTTTGAAAGAATCCAAATATACTCTAACAAGGACTGGCTATATTGCATCGCATATTGCTCTTTTTCATTTAACAATAGTTCTTTTACTTGTTTACTTTCTAAAGGGTTTACTTGAAGCAATAACTTGTCAATGACTGTAATCAGATCATTTCTAGATAATCCATTACTTGCTAACAAAATCTTACAAACCGCTAATACCTCACTGCTTTTCATCCACTCTAAGCGGGTTTTAGAAAGAGAATAGCCTCCTTTGCTTCTACTATAACTAATAATATCTTCTGCTGCTAAATATTCTACTTCTGCAAAATATGCTCTCAGATCATCTATGTCTCTTTGTACTGTTTTTGCAGTCACATGAAAATAGTTCATAAGCTGCTGCTTTGATATATGTTCTCCTCTCTGTAGCATTTCATACATTTTTAATAAGCGAATGCCTTTATTTATACTGTAATTTATTCCCATTTTCCATCCTCCGTCTTTTCACTATCTTACTGACAGAGAAGGACAGTTAATGTACATATGCTATTTTTCTTGTAAAATTTGACATTATTTTTGTTCTATACTTTTACTAATGTCTATATTATACTCAAAGTAAGGATTTACCACATAGAAAGGGATAACATTATGAAAAAAACTATATTAATTACAGGTGCTACCGACGGTTTAGGAAAATCACTTGCACTAGCTTGTGCAAAAGAACAATACCAACTAGCTATTTGTGGACGAAGCAAAGAAAAAATGGAACAACTAAAAAAAGAGCTTGGACCCGCAAGCTATTACAGTGAATGCTTTGATATCACGGATAAAGAAGCGTTTGCTCTCTTTATCGAAAAGGTCATTGCTCAATTTGATTTTATCGATGTTTTAATAAATAATGCGGGAGCCAACATACAAAAGGCCCGCGTGGCAGACATGGACGAAGATGATCTAATCGGCATGTTTCAACTAAATTGCCTCTCCCATTTTCGTGCCATCAAGGCCATTTATCCTTATATGAAAGAACGTGGAACTGGTCATATTATCAACATCTTGTCTAGCTGCTGTTTATACAACAATGAAACCATGGCAGGCTATACTGCATCAAAACAAGCTATGAATGCCATCAGTCAAACACTAACCAAAGAAGCCCTTGAAGATAATATTCGCGTTACTAGCTTCTACCCTGGTGGTATAGATACTAATTTCCGTAGCATAGATCGTCCTGATTATCTAGATTCTAATGATGTTGCAACCATTCTGTTACAATTGCTTTCTCTTCCTGAATCAGTGCAGGTTCAAGAATATGTAGTTCGTCCTAGAGTCGAGAAGAATTTCTAATGTAAAGTCTTAACTGCTGTCACCCAAACAACAGCAGTTAAGACTTATGCTACTAAAATATATCATCTGTTCTTACTTCTTCAATTATTGTCAGTGCTAATTCTTTAGCCTTGACTCCTGATACCTCTGTTCCTTGAATAAATATGGCAAAATAAATATTTTCATTCTCGTAAGTAAAGGCTCCTACATACCAACTCTCATCTGATCCACTTCCCGTTTTCCCATAAATACCGTCACCTATCTTCATCAGCTCTTGTAATAACATAATATCTTCCTTGCTAAATTCACTTGCATATCCAAAGAGATCTTTCAATAAATAAACTTGTTCTCTCGGTGAAATTTCCAGGGAAGAATTTAACCAAAATCCATTCAAATCTTCCTTTGCATTATTCCCATTTCCTTCCCATTGCGAAATATCTCTATTTCCATATTCTATTGCATCTAGATACTCTTGTACTGTTTCCTGGGACATTTCATAAATCACCTGATGATAATACCAAACACAAGAATGTTGAAATGCTTGCTCTAGATTCAAATTGTCATTCCATAAATCATACCAATATATGGATCCATCATATTCCATCTTACTTTCCTTGGATGAAATAATATCTTCTTCAAGCCCCATTAACGTAGATACCACTTTAAATGTTGAATAAGGAGAATGTCTCTCTCCTGCTAATTCTGCATTATAACTATATTCTTGACCGTCGCTTGTTAAGAAGATAGCCGTCCCTTCTACTTCTCCAAAAATACTAGTTAAATCTATTTCTTTTGGATTTTCATTAACTTCCTCTTCCACCTTTTGCTCTGTTACTACCTCCTCCTGTTCTGCAGATTCTATCGTTGGTTCCGTAACTTCTTGTTCTTCGGTTTCGGAACATCCTGTTGAAAGACATCCCATTATTGATACTATAACTATAAACTTTTTCATGTATAATTCCTCATATATTAGTGTGATTATTCCTAGGATATCTCATCCAGAAATGCTATTACCTCTTGTGTAAGAATAGAATCATTTTCTACCCATACATCATAAAGACTTTGTATTTCATCTATAATTGCATAATCTGCAAAATGATCAATTAAATATTTATAGCTATCAAGTACCTCTTGATCAAGCATATCTCCTCTTACTGCTGGACTATTATCAATGAGAACGGTTCCATTATAGATAGCAAATATGATATCAAAATCATTTTTCACAGAATTAACTAGCAAGAAATCCGGATATGTTACAATAAATTCGTTGTATTTTACAACAGCTTCTCCCAAAGAATTCCAATCAGATACTGCTGCATCTTCAATATATAATCTTGGCTGGTAATTAGCCATAAGTAGTAGATATTCCTGCATCGTATTACTAGTTAT
>CAYJHO010000020.1:0-31150 GCA_964369945.1 uncultured Lachnospiraceae bacterium | reverse complement strand
CCTTTGTCTTTGGTGACTATAGGATTACAATTTTCTGTTTCATTTCATGTATGACTGGAGTTTTCGCTTTTGCAGTTAGGATACTTTGGTAAATATCAGCGCTACGCATATCTAATTCTAGTAGGCGATAATCTTCTTGAGATAATTGTTCTCTTGCCTGGGAAAGTTTTGAAATTAAGGGAATGCTAGTGTTCTTTTTAAGAAGAGATAATAGAGCACTAGATTCTTTACGAAAGCCTAAAATTCTGGCATAAGGACAAGGTCTGTGGCTATCCCAATCATCTTGCTTCATCTCTAATAGAATATGAAGAAGGCAGCGGCAAACTCTAGCATAAGTAAGATCTTTTGACCAAAGAAGATTGGCAAATTGGCTAAAGGTTTGATATTGATATAAGTCTCTTTTTATTTTCTTAGCCAAAGGAAGATTAACCTCATAATATTGAAGTAAATTTGCTTCGGTAAGGCTTAGTAATTTATAGTGCAAGATTTGGCTTAAATCATCCAAAAAAACCAAGGAATTATTTTCCCTCGCCAGCTCGATTTCAGTTTCCACATAAGAAGCTATGCTTTCCTTACTGGCAGGCGAAAGCCCTTGTTCTAATCGATGTCTAATAGACGTAGCAGAAGGGAAAAGATGTTGTTGGGTTGTGGATAAATAAGCATCCCCATTTCTAAGAATGGTAAAGGGCTCTATCTTGCTGTTTAACTGAAGTAGAGAGCGACAATATTCTAAGCCTAATAGGTTATTGCTCTTTCCTTCTAGGAAGGAGGTGTGGATTTCTGGTTGAGATGTTTTGATTGCCTCTACTCTAGCTTTTGGGAATGACATACCTTGTTTTAAATTTTGTTTAAACTGCTGCTGATATTCTATGGTTTCGTGTTGCAAAAATCGTGCAGTCTGTAACATGGAGTTTAAGCTTCCAGCTTCACTACCAAAACTAACATGAGTAACGGCTTGGAGTTGTGATAAAATGGATATTGCTCCAAAGGCAAAGCCTTCAGCACTTGATAAAGCATACCAAGTAGGGAGTTCAATTACCAAATCACTTCCTGCCATCAGCGCCATACGAGTTCTGGTATATTTGTCTAAAAGAGCAGGTTGACCTCGCTGTACATAATTACCAGAAAGTATGGTAATCATATAGTCTGGATGCAAGCTTTCTAGCGTACTTTTTATATGATATTCGTGCCCTTTATGGAGGGGATTATATTCGGCTATAATCGAAGTTATATTCATAGATACCTCACTTTGTGAAAAACTTATAAAATCTGTTAAAAAAATAGCAAGCTGTATTTCAAAATGTACAATTAATTTCTTGCTAATCTATTGTAAATAAGAGTAGATTTAGTATAATATAATAAAACAAGTTTGTGAAGTCAAATAGTAGAAATATTAAATAGAGGGAGGAGCATGTATGTCTTATATAGATACCATTAAGGATCGTGCGAGACGAGACGTCAAAACAATTGTATTGCCTGAAACTAGAGACAAAAGAACATTGATAGCAGCGAGTAAGATTTTAGAAGAGGAAATTGCTCATATTATTTTAATTGGTAACGAAGAGAAGATTACAGATGGTGCAGGATGGTTAGAAATTGATTTAGGTAAGGCAACTATCATTGATCCGAAAAGTTCTGAACGCTTAGAAGAGTATGTACAGCTTTTGTATGAGACTAGAAAAGAAAAGGGAATGACAGTTGAGAAGGCTAGAGAAATTCTGTTAAAGGATTATTTAACCTTTGGCGTGATGATGGTAAAAGCTAACCATGCAGATGGGATGGTGGCAGGCGCCTGCCATGCAACGGCAGATGTGTTAAGACCTTCCCTACAAATTCTAAAAACAGCTCCAGGGACTAAATTAGTTTCTGCTTTTTTTGTTATGGATGTGCCAAATTGCGATAGTGGAGATGATGGAACCTTTCTATTTGCAGACTGCGGTTTGAATCAAGATCCAACGGCAGAAGAGTTAGCAGCTATCGCTGAATCCTCCTCAAAGAGTTTCCAGGCATTGGTTGGTCCTAGACCTAAAATTGCATTACTTTCTCATTCAACCAAAGGCTCTGCAAAGCATCCATTAGTTGATAAGGTAGTATTAGCAACACAAATAGCAAGAGAAAAGTACCCACACATTGTAGTAGATGGAGAGTTACAGCTCGATACAGCATTGGTAGAAAATGTAGCGAAGTCAAAGGCTCCTGGCAGTGAAGTGGCTGGAGAGGCAAATGTACTTATCTTCCCAAACCTAGATGCAGGTAACATTGGATACAAGTTAGTACAACGCTTAGCCAAAGCAGAAGCCTATGGGCCTATTTTGCAAGGAATTGCAAGACCAGTGAATGATTTGTCACGTGGTTGTTCGTGGCAAGATATTGTAGGGGTAGTTGCCATTACAGCAGTACAAGCACAATTAGTATAAAAATAGAAATGGAGATAGATGTATGAAAATTTTAGTAATCAACTGTGGAAGTTCTTCTTTAAAATTTCAATTAATGGATAGTGTAACAGAGGAAGTATATGCAAAAGGCATTTGTGAGAGAATTGGACAAGAAGGAAGTGTGTTAGTATATGCAAAAGAAGGTGGAGAGAAAGAGAAGACAGTAGTGGCAATGCCTACTCACAAAGAAGCAATCTCTTATGTACTTAATGCCCTTGTTAATAAAGAAACAGGCGCAATCGCTTCCTTGGATGAGATTGGAGCTGTAGGGCATAGAGTTGTGCATGGAGGTGAGCATTTTTCTGAGAGTTGTCTCATTACAGACGAAGTGATGGCAGTGATTGCAGAGTGTGCAGAGTTAGCACCATTACACAATCCAGCCAATATTATCGGGATTAAAGCATGCCAGGATTTAATGCCAGGGACTCCTATGGTAGCCGTGTTTGACACTGCTTTCCATCAAAGCATGCCTGAAAAAGCATATTTATATGCGATTCCATATAAATATTATACAGAGAACAAAATTCGCCGCTATGGATTTCATGGTACTAGCCATAGCTATGTAGCAAATAGATGTGCTGCTTATTTGAATAAGGATATCACAGAACTAAAGACAATTATTTGTCACCTTGGAAATGGTGCTAGTGTAACTGCCGTAGAAGGTGGTAAATCGATAGATACCTCTATGGGATTAACGCCACTAGAAGGGTTGTACATGGGAACACGTTCTGGAGACCTTGATCCAGCAGTGATCGAAGCTATTTGCCATATTGATGAAATCAGTATCGAAAAAGCATTGGCAATTCTAAATAAAGAGTCGGGCGTATATGGAATGTCTGAAGGTTTTGCTTCTGATTTTAGAGATCTAGAAGATGCTTATTTAGAAAATGTAGAAGTAGCTGTGAGAGCATTAAGAGCTTATTGTTATAAGGTGGCAAAGACAATTGGTTCTTATGTTGCTGCAATGAATGGGGTGGATGTAATCGCATTTACAGCAGGAATTGGGGAAAATAGCCCTATTGTTAGAACGAAAGTTTGTGCGTATTTAGGCTATTTGGGGATTACCATTGATCAAGAACCTAATAACAAAAGAGGCTTAGAAATTGCTATTACAACAAAAGATTCTAGAACTCCTGTATTGGTGATTCCTACAAATGAAGAGTTAGTGATTGCCCAAGATACTTCTGCAATTGTAAAAAGTTTAGTAAAATAAATAAATAGACTTGACAAAAGATAGAGTCGTGGGTATAATTACTCAAGTATGAATAGGAGAGACTATGTTAGTTAATTTATCCGATATTTTTATATCAGAAGGAAAAAGTGAGCAAGGAATATATCTGTTTGAAGCAGATACAATAGTGAATGGACAAGAAAGATTTCCCATTGTTGAGAAATCAGAAATTCAGATGTGTACTACACATACTGGAAAAGGTCGAGCAAAAGTAGAGTTTTCTATGAAATTATTGTTAGACATGACTTGTAATCGATGCTTAGAACAAGTATTGGTACCAATTAAGATTGATTCCTGGCGAGAAGTTTTCTCACCAGATGTGAAAGTGGATGAAGATGACACAGAAGATAATTTGACAGTGATGGAATCTTATAGTCTGAATGTAGAAACCCTCGTATTCAATGAAATATTGATGAACTGGCCGGAAAAAGTTTTGTGTAGACAAGATTGTAAAGGAATTTGCAGAGTCTGCGGGCAAAATCTTAATGATAGGGATTGTGATTGCGATACGTTTGTACCTGACCCTAGGATGGCAGTGATAAAAGATATCTTTAACGCGAATAAGGAGGTGTAACGATGTCTATTTGTCCAAAGAATAAATCTTCAAAAGGTAGAAGAGATAAGAGAAGAGCAAACTGGAAAATGAGCGCTCCAACATTGGTTAAATGTAGCAAATGTGAAGAGTTAATGATGCCACATAGAGTATGTAAAGCATGTGGATCTTACAACAAGCGTGAAATCGTAAGTGTTGACTAAGAAATGAACGAAATAAAAAGGTGCCGTAGGGCACCTTTTTTCGTGGAATATATGAGAAGGAACTGCAATAAACTATAAAGAACTTGCATTTTGTAGATGCCTTTAGTATATTAATAAGAGAATGAACTCTCGGAATCTTGGCTTTTGAATTTCTGAAACAGATTACGAGAGCATATTAGAATATTTTGGGGGTTTTTATGGGAAATCAGATCAAGGTAGCAGTAGACGCGATGGGGGGCGATCATGCGCCAGGTGCTATCGTAAAGGGTGTAATAGATGCAATCAATAGTAAAGAAGAATTAAAAGTTTATTTGGTAGGTGTGGAAGATATTGTAAAAGCTGAGTTAGAACAGTATAGTTACAAAAAAGAACAAATAGAAATCGTGCCAGCTTCTGAAGTGATTGAAATGGCAGAACCACCAGTAAATGCCATTAGAAAGAAAAAGGATTCTTCTATTGTAAAAGGAATGAATCTAGTGAAGGACGGGGTTTGTGAAGGCTATGTATCAGCAGGTAGTACAGGTGCTAACTTAGTTGGTGGGCAAGTAATCGTAGGTAGGATGAAAGGTGTGGAGAGACCTCCATTAGCACCATTAATTCCAACAGCAAAAGGCGCATCTCTATTGATTGATTGTGGAGCCAATGTAGATGCAAGACCTAGCCACTTATTACAATTTGCAATGATGGGATCTGTATATGTGGAAAACACATTGGGAATCAAGAATCCTAAAGTGGCGATAGTAAATATAGGCGCTGAAGAGGAGAAGGGAAATCAATTGGTAAAAGATACCTTCCCTTTGTTAAAGGAATGTAAAGATATTAATTTTATAGGAAGTATAGAAGCTAGGGATATACCAGCAGGAGAAGCAGATGTCATTGTATGTGATGCTTTTGTTGGAAATGTTATTTTGAAAATGTATGAAGGTGTTGGTAAGACATTGTTAGGGGAAATAAAGACAGCAATGGTTTCTACTATGAAAAGTAAGATTGGGGCATTGCTTGTGAAATCTGCACTAAAGAAAAGTCTTAAGCGCTTTGATTTGGAAGAATATGGTGGAGCACCGATGTTAGGATTAAACGGTTTGGTGGTGAAAACACACGGAAGTTCAAGTGCTAACGAAATAAAAAATGCAATTGTGCAATGTGCTACATTTACAGAAGAAAAGATTAATGATAAAATGAAAGCAAAGCTAACATTAGAATCCTAATGTTAAGCTTGTATAATTAAGAAATAGTAAGGAGAGGTTTTGTAACATGGAATTTGAAAAATTAGCTAAAGTAATAGCAGAGGTATTAAATGTGGATGCGTCGGAGATTAGAATGGATATGACATTCGTAGATGATTTAGGAGCAGATTCTTTAGATATTTTCCAAATTGTGATGGGGATTGAAGAAGAATTTGATATCGAAGTACCAGCAGAAATTGCGGAGAATATTAAGACTGTTGAAGAAGCAATTGAAATGATTAAAAATACTACTAATTAATTACAAGTGAAGAAAAGCCCTTCTAAAGGGCTTTTGTTTTTATGTAATGGGAAATTTGTTGAAATTTCCCATTACATAAAAACGGCAGAAAAGGAGCTGACTTTGTCGATTATAAGAATGGAAGAGATGTTGGGTGACATCGAAAAAAATATTGGATATACGTTTGGGAACAAAGGATTGTTAAAGCAAGCATTAACTCATAGTTCCTATTCGAATGAAATGAAAATAAATAAATTAGAAAATTATCAAAGATTAGAATTTCTAGGAGATGCTGTGTTAGAGTTGATTTCTAGTAATTTTTTATATGAGAAATTTAAAGAAATGCAGGAAGGTCAATTAAGTAAGTTAAGAGCCTCCCTAGTGTGTGAACCAGTGTTAGCAAGTTGTGCAAGAGCACTTAAGCTAGAGGAGTACTATTTGCTAGGAAAAGGGGAAGAGGCTACAGGTGGAAGGAAAAAGGACTCGATCGCTTGTGATATTATAGAAGCAGTCATTGGTGCCATTTACAAAGATGGTGGATTAGAAGAAGCAGAGAAATTTATTTTCCGTGCTATTTTAGTAGATATTGAAAATAGGACTTTATTCTCCGACTCAAAATCAGCATTACAAGAATATGCTCAAAGTAAATTAAAAGATGATGTACAATATAAATTGGTTCATTCAACAGGACCAGAACATAATAAGCAATTCTTTGTTGAGGTTTTTGTAGGCAAGAAGTTATTAGGTAAGGGCGCAGGAAAGAGTAAAAAGGCAGCAGAGCAAGAAGCAGCATATCAGGCATTAATTTTATTACAGGATAAGGGATAATTGTATGTATTTAAAAAGTATAGAAGTACAGGGATTTAAATCATTTGCCAATAAAATAAATTTTCAATTTCATAATGGTATTACTGCAATTGTGGGACCAAATGGGAGTGGGAAAAGTAATGTAGCGGATGCTGTGAGATGGGTGTTAGGAGAGCAGAGAATTAAACAGCTTAGGGGAGCATCGATGCAAGATGTTATCTTTTCGGGGACAGAGCTTCGTAAACCACTAAGTTCAGCCTATGTAGCAATTACCTTAGATAATTCGGATCATCAATTAGCAATTGACTATGAAGAAGTCACGATTGCTAGAAGGTTGTATCGATCAGGAGAAAGTGAGTACATGATCAATGGAACCGTTTGTCGCTTGAAGGATGTTCATGAATTGTTTTATGATACTGGAATCGGAAAAGAAGGTTACTCTATTATTGGACAAGGTCAGATCGAAAAGATCTTAAATGGAAAGCCAGAGGAGCGCAGAGAGTTATTTGATGAAGCAGCAGGAATTGTTAAGTTTAAGAGAAGAAAATATACAGCAATCAAAAAGCTTGAGGACGAGAAAGCTAATTTAGTACGTGTAGGTGATATTTTAAGCGAACTAGAAAAGCAGGTAGTTCCGTTAGAGAAGCAATCTCAAAAAGCGCGGATTTATTTGGATAAGAGAGATGAACTTAAAAAGTTAGATGTGAATTGCTTTTTGCTAGAGCAAGAGAAAATGAAATCCGATTTATTAGAAGTAGATGGAAAATACAAGATAGCAGAAGATGAATTACAAGCAGTGACACAACAGTACGAGAAAACAAAAGAAGATTATGAAAACACAAGGGAACAAATGAGCCGTTGTGAAGAAGATATTGAGCAAAATCGTTCTATGTTAGAAAATAGCAATTTGATGAAGGGGAAAATGGAAAGTCAAATTGCACTGTACCGTGAGCAAATCAATTCTGCAAAAAGTAACTCAAAGCATTTTGAAACAAGAAAAGAATCTATCACAGCAAGTATGAGCACTAAGGAAGTGGAAAAAGAACGCTTGTTGTTAGAAAAGAACAAGGTAGAGGAAAGTGTTCAAAAGGTTTTAGAGAAAAAAGACGAACTTTCTAAAGTACTAGATCATATTTCGGCTAAAATTATGCATATTAGCGATGCTATGGAACACGAAAAAAATACGATTATCGAAGAGTTAAATCAAAGAGCAATGATTAAATCAAAGATAGGCCGTATCGATACTATGTCAGAGCAAGTAGCAATTAAGAGAGCAGAATTAAATGCAAAAATGCTTCGTATGAAAACAGAAGAAGTAAAGCAACAAGAGTTAATCAGCAGCCTTGAGTTGCAATTTAAAGAACTTGCTAGTGAAATGGAGCTACTAGAAAAAGAGCAATTAGAAAAAACAGAAGCAGTCAATAAGATTCGCCAAGAGTTAAATCAATTAGATCTTGAACTACGTGATAAAGAGCAAATATACCATAGAGAGCAATCTAGATTAGATGCTTTGTCTAATCTGACGGAACGCTATGAAGGATATGGCGGAAGTATTAAAAGGGTCATGGAGTTGAAGGATCAGCAAAAAGGTATTGTAGGGGTAGTTGCTGATATTTTAAAAACAGAGAAAAAGTATGAGTTAGCGATTGAAACTGCCTTAGGTGGAAGTATACAAAATATTGTAACTACAGATGAAGAGGTAGCAAAGAGGATTATTTCATATTTGAAACAGCAAAAAGCTGGACGAGCTACCTTTCTACCGTTAACCAGCATGAAGAATACGCAAGCTTTTAAAATGACAGAATGTTTAAAGGAACCAGGTGTACTTGGTCTTGCAGATTCTCTTGTTCAAGTGGATGATAAATACTCTCTTGTGGCAAAGTCATTGCTAGGTAGAGTTGTTGTGGTAGATCATATTGATCAAGCGGTTAAGATTGCAAGAAAATACCAATACTCTGTTCGAATGGTTACCTTAGAAGGGGATTCTATTGTACCAGGTGGTGCCATGAGTGGTGGAGCCTTTAAAAATAATTCCAATTTATTAGGAAGAAGAAGAGAAATGGATGACTTGCAAAAAGCAGTAGAAAAAATGCAAGCACAGATCAAAGAACAGTTAGAACTAATAGAAACAAAGCGGGAGATGAGAAACCGCTTACGAATTGAGGAAGAGCGATGCAAATCCAAACTCCAAATGAAAGCACTAGAGAGAAACACAGCAGAAATTAATTTAGAGACTGCAAAGGAAAAGAGTGAAGAGAGCGGAATTGGAAATGACCAAATGCAAGCAGAGATTGAGCAACTAGAAAAGCAAGTGCTAGAAGTTGCAGGGGAAAAGAAAATAATCTCTATGCAATTGCTTGAATCAGAGCAGAAAGAAAAAGAAGCAAATCTTGAGGTGGCTGAACTACAAAAAGTATTGCAAGAGGAAGGCGAAAAGGAAGAACAGGCCATTCGAAGTCTCTCAGATTTTGAAGTAGAAGTGCAAAAAAATATTCAAGCAAGACAATTTGCTCAAATGAATTTAGAGCGTGTGCTAGAGGATATTAGTAGTTCACAACGTGAATTAGATGAAATCCTTGAGACTATGGAATTAGGTAGTACAGATGTGATAGAAAAAGAGAAGGCCATCGAAGAACTTTTGGAATCTTTGTTACAATCCGATGACAAACTAGCACAAGCAAAAAGGGATTTAGAGCAGGCACAGTCGTTGAACGAAGAATTGAAAAAAAGTCAAAACAGCTTTTTTACAAAAAGAGAAGAAATCTCTAGTAAAATGAGTGAGCTAGACAAAGAGGTATTTCGTTTGCAGGCACAAAAAGAAAAGATAGAAGAGACCATGGAACAACATATAAACTATATGTGGGATGAGTATGAGTTGACCTTATCTGAATGTGCACAGGCAAGGGATTTAGAAATGATCGATCTTCTAGGAATGAAAAAGGATATCGCTAGGGTAAAATCAGAAATTAAGGCTTTGGGCTCGATTAATGTTAATGCCATTGAAGAGTATAAAGAAGTGTTAGAGCGTTATAGCTTTTTAAAGAAACAGCATGATGATTTAATAGAAGCTGAGAAGACCTTACAGGATATTATCGTTGAATTAGATACCTTGATGAAAAAGCAATTCCGCGAAAAGTTTGCACAAATAAGGGAAGAGTTTGATAAAGTGTTTAAAGAACTATTTGGTGGGGGAAAAGGTGCCTTAGAAATGCTAGAAGATGAAGACATTTTAGAGGCTGGTATTAGAATCAATGCTCAACCACCAGGTAAGAAGCTACAAAACATGATGCAAATGTCTGGAGGAGAAAAAGCTTTGACAGCCATTGCTCTTTTATTTGCTATTCAGAATCTAAAACCTTCTCCTTTCTGCTTATTAGACGAGATTGAAGCGGCGTTGGATGAATCTAACGTTGGGCGTTATGCAAAGTATTTACATAAACTTACAAAACATACACAATTTATTGTTATTACGCATAGACGTGGAACGATGGAAGAAGCAGATAGATTATATGGAATTACCATGCAAGAAAAGGGAATCTCGGCACTAGTTAGTGTGGATCTTGTAGACAGTGATTTAGATTAAGGAGGGAAATATGTCAGAACAAAAAAAAGGCTTCTTTGCCAAACTGAAAGAAGGATTGACAAAGACTAGGAATAACATTGTTTATGGTATTGACCAAGTGTTTTTTGGTTTTTCAGAAATCGATGACGATTTTTATGAGGAATTAGAAGAAAGACTTGTTATGGGAGATTTGGGGATTCATGTAACGAATAAAATAATCGAAAATATAAAAGATGAAGTGGTGAAACAAAGAATCAAACAACCGATAGAATGCAAGAAGGTATTGATAGAATCCATCCGTAAACAAATGGAAGTGACAGAGAATGCTTATGAGTTTGAAAAAAAGCAAGCTGTTATTTTTGTGATTGGAGTAAATGGTGTAGGAAAAACAACTTCTGTAGGAAAGCTTGCATATAATTTAAAGCAATCGGGCTTAAAAGTACTAATTGCAGCAGCAGATACCTATCGTGCAGCAGCAGGTGGACAATTGGCAGAGTGGGCAAAGCGCGCACAAGTGGATATGATTGGTGGTGCAGAAGGTTCTGATCCAGCTAGTGTGATCTATGATGCGGTTAATGCAGCAAAGGCAAGACATACCGATGTATTGATTTGTGATACAGCAGGTAGACTTCATAATAGAAAGAACCTGATGGAAGAATTAAAGAAAATTAATCGAATTATTGAAAGAGAATTTCCGAATGCGCACAGAGAGAATTTTATTGTATTAGATGGTACCACAGGGCAAAATGCCTTGGTGCAGGCTAGAGAATTTGGTTCTGTTACAGATTTGACTGGGATTATTTTAACCAAATTAGATGGGACTGCTAAGGGTGGAGTTGCCATTGCCATTCAGTCAGAATTAAATATACCAGTAAAATACATAGGAGTAGGGGAAGGGATCGAAGATCTACAGAAATTCGATGCAAACTCTTTTGTAACCGCTTTATTTGAGACCGAGGAAGAGGAGAGCGAATAAATGTTAAATTTAGAGAAGTTTGAAGAGGCTAGTGAAGTCTTAAAGCCAGTTACCTTAGAAACAAAATTAGTGTACAGTGAATACCTAAGCATTCAATCTGGGAATGATGTTTATTTAAAGCCAGAGAATCTACAATATACTGGTGCCTACAAAGTAAGAGGTGCGTATTATACCATGAGTACCCTATCGGAAGCTGAGCGAGGGAAGGGTGTGGTAACTGCTTCTGCTGGAAATCATGCACAAGGCGTGGCATATGCTGCAAAGTGTTTTGGCTGTAAAGCAGTTATTGTAATGCCGACGACCACACCACTTATGAAAATAAATAGAACTAAGTCTTATGGCGCAGAAGTAGTATTACATGGAACTGTCTACGACGAAGCCTGTGCTCATGCTTATCAGTTAGCAGACAGTGAAGGATATACCTTTATTCATCCATTCGATGATTTAAGAGTTGCTACAGGTCAAGGAACGGTTGGACTTGAAATATTTAGAGAGTTATCAGATGTGGATTATATTTTGGTGCCAGTAGGTGGCGGCGGTTTGGTGACAGGGGTTTCTAGTTTAGCGAAACTGATGAATCCTAAGGTTAAGGTGATTGGTGTAGAACCAGCTGGGGCTAGTTGCATGAAAGCATCTCTAGAACAAGGGAAAGTAGTAACTTTACCAGGAATTAATACCATAGCAGATGGAACCGCAGTAAAGACTCCTGGTGCTACGATTTTTCCTTATATTTGCCAGCATGTAGATGAGATTATTACCATTGAAGATGATGAATTAATAGTATCCTTTCTAGATATGGTAGAAAATCACAAAATGGTAGTAGAAAATTCGGGCTTACTGTCAGTTGCTGCGATAAAACATTTAAATGTAACCGGGAAAAAGATTGTTTCTGTGTTAAGTGGTGGAAATATGGACATTATAACAATGTCAAGTGTGGTACAGCAGGGTTTGATTTTTAGAGATCGTATTTTTACCATTTCTATTTTACTCCCAGATGTACCTGGTCAATTGCACAAGGTTTCTGGTATTATAGCAAAAGAAAATGGAAATGTAATCCGATTAGAACATAATCAATTTGTCACCACAAATAGAAATGCAGCAGTAGAGCTTACCATTACCATGGAAGCTTTTGGTACAGAGCATAAAGAAGCTTTGATTACAGCATTAGAGTTGGCTGGTTATGTAGTAAATGTGGAGAGAACTAATTTGTAGGAGGCTATTGTGGATAAAGCTAGAAATAAAGCGAAAAGATATACTTTAATGGTGGTAGGATCCATCTTATACGCAGTAGGGGTAGCTCTTTTATTAGATCCTAATAATTTAGCACCTGGTGGTGTTTCAGGGGTCTCTATTCTATTATCAAGATTTCTTCCAGTCAACATAGGTACCTTAGTGTTTCTACTAAATATTCCGATTTTGGCGGTAGGCTTGTGGAAGTTAGGAATCAAAGTAATAGGAAGAAGTATTTTTTGTATTTTTGTAACTTCATTTTTTATGGATATTTTTTCGGCGAATTTAGGAGCAATTACAGAAGATAAAGTACTAGCAGCTATTGCTGGTGCTGTAGTTAGTGCAGCAGGTATTGGTCTTGTAATGAGACAAGGTGGGACTACAGGTGGTACCGATATTATCATTAAATTGCTTAGATTAAAGTTTCCACACATTAAAACAGGGGCTTTCCTTATGACAGCGGATTTGACCGTAGTAGTGGTTTCTGCGTTTATTTTCCAAGATATAGAAGTTGCAATGTATGCTGCTGTAGCAGTAGGTATCGCTTCCTTTACCTTAGATAAGGTGTTATATGGAACCGATGGTGCTAAGATGATTTATATTGTAACGGATAAGAATAAAGATATTGCAACTAGATTAGTAGAGGACTTAAATACGGGAGTTACTTTGATACAAGGCAAGGGTGCCTATAGTGGAAATCCAAAAGAAATTGTCTTTGTAGTAGTACGAAAGGTGTTAGCACCAAAAGTAGAAGAAATCATCAAGGAAGTGGATCCAAAAGCCTTTATGATTGTAAGTAGTGCACATGAAATATATGGACAAGGTTATAAAAATCTCTTTGGTGAAAGATTATAAAAAGATAACAAAAGCTGTCAAGAAAAATACTTGACAGCTTTTGTTATCTATGCTACTATATCAAAAGTGTCAAGTGTAATTACTTTACATAGAATATGTTAGGTTGAGGATTAGTATGGCAACAGTGGAAGAAATCGTTGAACAAAGTATGTTATATGATTTTTATGGAGAGCTATTGACCGAGCATCAAAGAAGTATTTATGAATCTGCACATTTTGAAGATTTATCTTTGAGTGAAATCGCAGAACAGGCAGGAATTAGTAGACAAGGCGTACATGATTTGTTGAAGCGTTGTGATAAGCAACTTAGACAATATGAAGAGAAGTTACACCTAGTGGATCGATTTGAGAAAGCCAGAAAAGATGTTGAATTGATTTGTGTCCTAAGTACTGACAGGGAAAAGAAAAAGAGTGTCAGGCTAGGAGAAATAGAGAAGATAGCAAAGCGTTTGATAGATGAACTATAAAGAAAGGCGTGGATAGGGGATATGGCATTTGAAAGTTTAACGGATAAATTGCAGAATGTATTTAAGAGCTTGAAATCAAAAGGACGATTGACAGAAGCAGATGTAAAGCTAGCACTGAAAGAAGTTAAGATGGCTCTTTTAGAAGCAGATGTTAACTTTAAAGTTGTTAAGCAATTTGTGAAATCGGTAGAGGATCGTGCGATTGGTCAAGATGTTTTGAATGGATTGAATCCAGGCCAAATGGTAATTAAGATTGTAAACGAAGAGATGACGACTTTGATGGGGTCTGAAACTACGGAGTTACAGATGGCTCCAGGGCAACAAATTACTGTTATTATGATGGCAGGTTTACAAGGGGCTGGTAAGACAACAACAACAGCAAAGATTGCTGGGAAATTAAAAGCAAAATCAAAGAAATCACTATTAGTAGCTTGCGATATTTATCGTCCAGCTGCCATTGAACAGTTGCATATCAATGGAGAAAAGCAAGGTGTTGATGTATTTAGCATGGGAACAGGGCATAAGCCAGTGGATATTGCAAAAGCAGCCATGGAACATGCCAAGAAGAATGGACACAATGTAGTGATTATCGATACTGCAGGACGTTTGCATATTGATGAGCAAATGATGGAAGAGTTAAAAGACATTAAGGCAGAACTAGAAGTGCATCAAACATTATTAGTTGTTGATGCTATGACAGGACAAGATGCAGTTAATGTAGCTAGCGAATTTAATGATAAAGTTGGAGTAGATGGTATTATACTATCCAAGATGGATGGTGACACTAGAGGTGGTGCCGCATTATCTGTTAAGGCAGTAACAGGAAAACCAATTTTGTTTGTAGGTATGGGAGAGAAGTTAGCTGATTTAGAGCAATTCTATCCAGACCGTATGACAAGCCGTATTCTTGGAATGGGCGATGTTTTAACATTGATCGATAAGGCAGTTGCCAATATTGATATAGATGAAGCAAAAGAAAAAGATATGATGGGCAGAATGAAGAAAGGTAAGTTTGATTTTGAGGATTACTTAGAAAGTATGAAGCAAATGAGAAATATGGGAGGACTTACTAGTATTCTAGGAATGTTACCAGGTCTAGGCGCTAAAATGCCAGATATGGAAGGGTTAGTAGATGAGAAGCAAATCGCAAGAACAGAAGCGATTGTATTATCTATGACTTTCGCAGAAAGAAAAAACCCTAAACTGTTAAACCCAAGCAGAAAGCACCGAATTGCAAAAGGTGCTGGCGTAGATATTGCAACCGTAAATCGATTTATCAAGCAGTTTGAGCAAACACAGAAGATGATGAAACAATTTGGTGGCGGTTCTAAAAGAAAAGGCGGATTCCCTAACATACCAGGTTTAGGTGGAAATAAGTTCTTTTAATGAAGTTGATAAAAAGTGAAAAACTTTTTTCATAGAAAACAATATTATATATTTATTTTGGAGGAAAATACAATGGCAGTAAAGATCAGATTAAGAAGAATGGGACAAAAGAAGGCTCCTTTTTATAGAATTATCGTAGCAGATTCTCGTTCTCCTAGAGATGGAAAATTCATCGAAGAAATCGGAACATACGATCCAACTAAAAACCCAAGTGCAATTAGCGTAAATGAAGAGTTAGCTAAGAAGTGGTTAGCAACAGGAGCACAACCAACAGACGTTGTAGCTAAAATCTTTAAAGTTGCAGGAATTGAAAAATAATAACTGGAATGCACTTCTGGAGGTAGTGTTATGAAGAAATTAGTAGAATTAATTGTAAAAGCGCTTGTGGATCATCCAGAAGAAGTTGTAGTAACTGAGAAGGAAGATGGAAACCATATTACTGTGGAAGTACGAGTTGCTGCATCTGACATGGGAAAAGTTATAGGGAAACAAGGGAGAATTGCAAAAGCAATCCGTTCAGTAGTAAAAGCTGCTTCAGCAAAAGAAAATTTGAAAGTTGACGTAGAGATTATCTAAAAAGAGTGGCAATGAGAAGGAAGCTTTTCATTGCCCTTTCTTTGATAGGAACAGATTCCGAGAGATTAGCGCATCAGTATGGAGGAAAGAATGGAAGATTTATTACAAGTGGGTGTGATTGCATCGACACATGGAATACGAGGAGAAGTTAAGGTATTTCCAACAACAGATGATGTGAATCGCTTTAAAAAGTTAAAAGAAGTACTTCTAGATACTGGGAAAGAGACGATCACACTTGAAATAGAGAGTGTTAAGTTTTTTAAGAAAATGGTGATTTTGAAGTTTAAACAATTTAACAATATCAATGAAATAGAAAAGTATAAAAGTAGACCACTACTAGTGACAAGAAGTAATGCTGTCAAACTACAAAAAGGTGAGTATTTTATTACTGATCTAAGAGGTTTATCCGTGGTGGGAGAACATGATGAAGAAATCGGTACACTCAAAGATGTAATGGAAACGGGAGCTAACGATGTATATGTAATCGAAATGACAGATGGAAAAGAGTTGTTACTTCCGGCAATTAAGCAATGTGTGTTAGAAATAAATATGGAGAATAAGTTTATCAAAGTTCATATCATGGACGGTTTGCTAGACTAATAGGAAGGTTAGACAAATGAAGTTTCATGTACTTACCTTATTTCCACAGATGATTGAAGGTGGTGTTTCAGATAGCATCATGAAGCGAGCTATGGAAGCAGGGCATATCGAAGTAAATGCAGTCAATATTAGAGACTATACCAACAATAAACATAATAAAGTAGATGATTATCCTTATGGCGGAGGTGCAGGGATGCTGATGCAGGCACAGCCTATTTATGATGCCTATGCTTCTTTGAATACAAAGGCAAGAGTTGTTTATGTAACGCCACAAGGGAAAACTTTTCAACAAGACTTAGCCAGGGAATTGGCAAAGGAAGAAGAACTGGTCTTTTTGTGTGGCCACTATGAGGGGATTGATGAGAGAGTGTTAGAAGAAATTGTAACAGATTATATTTCCCTTGGTGATTATGTATTGACAGGTGGCGAACTTCCTGCCTTGGTGATGATTGATGCAATAGGGCGTCTAGTACCTGGAGTATTAAACAATGAAGAATCAGCAGAAACAGAATCTTTTCATAATGATTTATTAGAGCATCCACAATATACTCGTCCACAAATATGGAAGGACCGAGAGGTTCCAGCGGTATTGCTCAGTGGAAACCATGCTAACATTGAAAAATGGAGGCAGGAAAAGTCACTAGAGAGAACAAAAGAGAGAAGACCTGATTTATTTATGAAATGGAAAGAAAAAAATACTTGATTTTTTCTTCTAAATATGATAGAGTCTTTATGTTGTGAACAAATGAATAGGAGATGGTCCTCTGAATATATTTTATATCAAGAACATCCAAATATAGGAGGGAAAACACAATGAACAATATTATTAAGAATATCGAAGCAGAACAATTAAAAGCTTCAGTAGACCAATTCGCTGTTGGAGATACAGTAAGAGTACATGGTAAGATCAAAGAGGGAAACCGTGAGCGTATTCAGATTTTTGAAGGAACTGTATTAAAGAGACAAGGTGGAAGCAACAGAGAAACTTTCACAGTTAGAAAAACATCTAATGGTGTAGGCGTTGAGAAAACTTGGCCATTACACAGCCCAAATGTTGAGAAAATCGAAGTGATCAGAAGAGGTAAAGTAAGACGTGCCAAATTGAATTACTTAAGAGATCGCGTTGGTAAGAAGGCTAAAGTTAAAGAATTAGTAAAATAATAAGCATTGTAAGGGCAGCTACTGTGTAGTTGTCCTTTCTTTGTTTTACATAAGAGGTTAACAATGAGAAAAGGACTATCTTTTAGACGACGTAGAAAATTAAACACAAAGATCATAAAGAGTCTCTGGATCTATGTAGCAATCGTAGTGGTAGCAGCTGGGATCGGTGTTAGTGCTACCCTGGCATTTTTCCGAATGCACACACAGATAGGCCTATCTATGGAGCCTACCATAGCGCATGCTCAGGGGATGTATATCAATCATATGGCCTATAGCATTACAAGTCCGAATAGAAACGATGTTGTAATCTTTCAAGTTTCTCACTCCAATACAGATCAGCTGTCGGTTAAGAGAGTGGTAGGAATCCCTGGGGACAGAATTCAAATAATAGATGGATATCTATATGTGAACGGAGAAGAGGAAGACGGGGATTTTGATAAGATGCAAGAAAGTGGAATTGCAGCTGAAGAAATAGTGCTTGGGGAAGAGGAATTCTTTGTATTAGGAGATAATCGCAATAATAGTACAGATAGTAGATTTACTTCGATTGGAATCATTACAAAAGAACAAATAGTAGGGAAGGTATGGTTTGCTTTGTTTTCAGAAACAGGCAGTCCAGGGATTATAGATTGACAAAGAAAGAAGAACGTCTGAAGTTAGAAGAAGAAAGAATGTATGAACTATTCTCTTACGAGAGAGAATATGAGGGATATCAATTCATATGTGGTATCGATGAAGTTGGTAGAGGGCCTCTTGCAGGGCCTGTGGTAGCCGCAGCTGTAATATTACCAAAAGACTGTGATATTTTATATATCAACGATTCTAAAAAGTTATCGAAGAAGAAACGAGAGCTCTTATTTGATGAAATTATGCAAAAGGCAGTTGCCATTGGAATTGGTGTTGCACCAGTAGCGATGATTGATGAAATTAATATCCTGCAAGCTACCTATGCTGCCATGAGAGATGCTATAGACAGTCTAGCAATAGAACCAGATTTACTACTAAATGATGCAGTGACAATTCCAGGGGTGGAGATAGAGCAGGTACCAATTATTAAAGGTGATGCAAAAAGTGCTAGTATTGGAGCTGCTAGCATCATAGCTAAGGTAACAAGAGATAGAATGATGGAAGAGTATGATCAGGTTTATCCAGGTTATGATTTTTCCTCCAATAGCGGCTATGGAACAGCAAAACATATTGCAGCATTAAAAGAATTGGGAGCATGCCCCATTCATAGAAAGCTATTCATAAGGAATTTTGTAAAGGAGTAACGAAGATATGAATATGGAACAAAAAAGAGCTGAGCGAGCGAAGAAGAAATTAGAAGGAAATGCAGAGCAAGGAAATACAAATCAAATGAATATTCATTGGTATCCTGGTCATATGACAAAAGCAAAGCGTATGATGCAAGAGAATATTAAGCTGATTGATTTGATTATTGAACTTGTTGATGCTAGAATACCAATTAGTAGTAGGAACCCAGAAATCGATGAATTAGGAAAGCATAAGTCTAGAATTATTTTGTTGAATAAGTCGGATTTGGCTGATAATAGAGCAAACAAGGCATGGATGGAATATTTTAAAGCAAAAGGCTTCCATGTGGTAGAAGTGAATTCTAAATCTGGACAAGGAGTTAAGAGTATTCAAGCAGTAGTACAAGAGGCTTGTAAGGAAAAAATTGAGAGAGACAGAAAAAGAGGGATTATCAATCGACCAGTGCGAGCAATGGTAGTAGGAATTCCTAATGTAGGAAAATCCACTTTTATCAATTCCTTTGCTGGAAAAGCTTGTACCAAAACAGGGAATAAACCAGGGGTAACCAAAGGAAAGCAGTGGATCAAATTAAATAAGAATCTAGAATTGTTAGATACTCCTGGAATTTTGTGGCCTAAGTTTGAAGATAAATTAATAGGCATGAAACTAGCTTATATTGGTTCTATTAATGATCATATTTTGCATACAGATATATTAGCGATGAATTTAATTGATCATATTGCACCGAAATACGGACATTTAATTCAAAAGAGATATGAATTTGATTCTGCAGAAGATACAGTAAAAATACTAGAAAAAATCGCAGAAAATAGACGATGCTTTAAAAAAGGAGAGCAGTTAGATTTAGAAAAAGCAGCAAATCTATTGATAGATGATTTTAGAAGTGGTAAACTAGGGAGTATAACATTAGAGTGGCCAGATGATTTTTAAGGGAAAGTAAGTGAGGGAGCGTTCATGGATGAAAGACAATATATAGAAGCAACAGAAAAAGAAAGTGTTGGCACGAAGAAGAATGTAATTCTTCGGGAGATTGTTAGCTTTGCATTACATGTATTGGCTGCTTGGGTAGCAGCATTTTTGTTTGTAACTTATGTAGGTTCTTTTTCTGTGGTAGATGGAGATTCCATGCAATCTACATTAGAAAATGGTGAGCATTTATGGATCGATAAGCTTTCTTATAATTTCTCAGAACCAGAAAGGTTTGATATCATTATCTTTCCCTTTGAACAAGCAGGAGATGATGTGTTTTATATCAAAAGAATTATAGGGATGCCAGGAGAGGAATTATACATTGATGAAGCAGGAAGTATTTTCATTGATGGAGAACTTTTAGAAGAAGATTTTGGAAATGAAGCAGTAGATGCTTTTCGAAGAATCCGTGCAGAAGAACCCGTCTTACTTGGAGAAGATGAATATTTTGTAATGGGAGACAATCGCAACAATAGTAAGGACAGCAGATATTATGAAGTAGGGAATATCAAAGAAGAGGATATTGTAGGAAAAGCAGTATTACGTTTATGGCCACTAGATAGTTTTGGATTTATTGATTAGAGGTATCTATTCTTGAATAATAGGGAATTAGGAAGTATTTACGAAACAAAGGCAAGAGAATATCTGATACAACAAGGTATTAGAATTGTGGAAATGAATTATAGATGTAAGCAAGGTGAGGTTGATCTAATTGGATATGATGGACCTTGCCTTGTCTTTTTTGAGGTGAAGTATAGAACTAGTAATCGTTATGGAATTGCAGCAGAAGCTGTGAATGATAAGAAACAAAGAAAAATTGCAAAGATAGCACAAAGTTATTGTTATGAAAATAAACTTCCGATGGAAGCAGAAGTACGTTTTGATTGTATTTTAATCGATGGAGAAACTTGGACCTGGATGAAGGATGCATTTGAATGTTATTTGGCATAATAAAAAGAGCATATTCTGCTCTTTTTGTGGTTATATCTTATCGTAGTCATGTGATGATGTGGGCTCGAGTAAGTCGTCATATGTGGTATTTAGAGCTTCTTTGATTCCTAAGAGTTGCTCTGCATAGATATGTTGAATTTCACGTTCAATTTTAACAAGGGATTCTCTTGTGATATAAATCCCTTTCAACTCTAGCATACCTACTAGTTCGGATTGTCCAATTTTTCTGGATTTTCGAATTCTCCTAATATTTCGTCCTACACAAATTTTACCATTGCTTTTTATTTTAAGGTCATTCATGCGTAGTCCCCCTTTTGTTTTATAAAGATATTTTACTTATAGTATGAACAAGATTGGGACTTATATCAGTCCAAGATTGCTTAAATAATATAGGATTCAGACTTGACTTTGTTAGCGATAGTGTATAGAATGACTATGTATAACTAGAATAAATACCATACAATGGAGGAATATATGAAAATATTTGATGAGTTAAAGGCCAGAGGACTTTTGGCCCAATTGACAGATGAAGAAGAAATAAAAGAGTTAATTAATGAAGGGAAAGCAACCTTTTATATAGGATTTGATCCAACCGCAGATTCGTTGCATGTAGGTCACTTTATGGCCTTATGTCTGATGAAGAGATTACAAATGGCAGGAAATAAGCCGATTGCCCTTTTAGGTGGTGGTACTGGTATGATTGGTGATCCATCTGGAAGAAGTGATATGAGAAATATGATGACAACAGAAACCATCAATCATAATATAGAGTGTTTCAAAAAGCAAATGAGCAAATTTATCGACTTTTCAGAAGGAAAAGCTTTGATGGTAAATAACGCTGATTGGTTAATGGATTTAAATTATGTGGAATTATTAAGAGAAGTGGGTTCTCATTTTAGTGTAAACAGAATGCTTTCGGCAGAATGTTATAAGCAACGTATGGAAAAGGGACTTTCTTTCTTTGAATTTAACTATATGATTATGCAAAGTTATGACTTCTATGTATTATACAACAAATATGGCTGTAATATGCAGTTTGGTGGAGATGATCAATGGTCAAATATGCTTGGTGGAACAGAGTTAATCCGTAGAAAGTTAGGAGAAAATGCCTTTGCTATGACCATTACTTTACTATTAAATAGTGAAGGAAATAAAATGGGTAAGACACAAAAAGGAGCAGTTTGGCTAGATCCTGAGAAGACAAGCCCATTTGAGTTCTATCAATACTGGAGAAATGTTGCAGATGGCGATGTATTGAAATGTATTAAGATGTTAACTTTCTTACCTATCGAAGAAATTGAGAAAATGGATACTTGGGAAGGCAGTCAATTGAATCAAGCAAAAGAAATCTTAGCTTATGAATTAACAAAATTAGTACATGACGAAGAAGAAGCTATGAAAGCGCAAGAAAGCTCGAGAGCTTTATTTAGTGGTGGTAGTGCTGAAAATATGCCAGAAGCATTTATTAATGAAGAGCATTTGGTGGATGGTAGCATTGATATCTTAGGAGTTTTAGTACAAGCAGATCTTTGTAAGTCTCGTTCGGAAGCGCGTAGAGCAGTAGAGCAAGGTGGAGTAGTAGTATCCGATGAAAAGGTAATGGATATTAAAGCTACTTATACAAAAGAAGATTTTGCAGATGGTCTAATTGTAAAAAGAGGCAAGAAGAACTTTAGAAGAGTATTGTTTCAATAAATGGGAATACTAAGCTAAAAATAGAAAGAGAGTATTATGTTACATTTTGAAAAAATAAGCATGGAACATCGTGAAAAACTGTTGCCTTATTTATATGAGAATCAAGTGCCTAGTACAGAACGTAATTTTGCCTGTCTTTTCGTATGGGGAGAACATTACAATACAGAGGTCTGTATTACAGAACAAAATGCGTTTATTCGTGCTAAGTCAATGGATGAAAAAGAATATGGATACTATGCGCCACTAGGAGAAGACAATTTTAAGGAGGGCTTAGAAGCTCTGTTAGAACACAACGGGACAAATCAACTTTCCTTATTTGGACTAACGACAAAACAAGCAGAATCACTAAAAGGGATATATGGAGAAAATGTAGAAATTTTTGAGAATAGGGACGCCTATGATTATATCTATCAAGCCAGTGATTTAATGGGTCTTGTTGGTAAGAAGTATAGTGCAAAGAGAAATCACATCAATAAATTTCTAAATACCTATGGGGAGTCTTGGGAATATAGAGATATTGATTTTTCTTCTAGCGAAGATAAAAGAATGGTGTTAGACTTCCAAAATAAATGGAAGGATGGAAAAGATTCAGAAGATGCCGATGTATTTGAAGATGAATATGTAGTTGTAGAGAAATTGTTCCGCTATGCAGATGTCTTAGGCATGAAAGGTGGATTGCTCTTTGCTGAATCAGAGTTGGTGGCCTTTACCTTAGGAGCGAAAACCAATGATACTGTTTTTGATGTGTTAATAGAAAAAGCAGACATCAGTTATGATGGAGCCTATCCAATGATTAACAATCAATTTGCCAAAGCTAACTTTACAGATGTTAGTTTCGTAAATCGAGAAGAGGACTTAGGAATTGAAGGGTTAAGAAAGGCAAAAATGTCTTATTATCCTGTTCATATCGAAGAAAAATTGAGTGCCACGATAAAATTATAAAAAACTTATTCATAGACGCAAGCAGGGTTCATGCTTTGCGTCTATATTATTAGGAGGAAGGAATGGAAGACAAAAAGATTATAGAACTATTCTTTCAAAGATCAGAAGAAGCCATAAGTGAATGTAGTATCAAATATGGAAATTACTGCAGAAAGATAGCAAGGGATATTCTAAAGTCAGAAGAAGATGCCCTAGAGAGTGAAAACGATACATATCTACGTGCTTGGGATAGTATTCCACCAACAGAGCCTTTATCACTAAAAGCGTATTTAGGGAAAATTGTACGAAATATAGCTATTCAAAAATACCGCTACCTTCATGCACAAAAGAGAAATCAAAATGTGGAATGTGTAATCGAAGAGTTAGAGCAATGTGTAGCCTCACTAGAATCGGTGGAAGAGAATATTGTAGCAGAAGAGTTGGCCTCCTATATTAACCAATTCTTAGAGAGCTTAAATGCAAGCGGAAGAGATCTTTTTGTTCGCAGATATTGGAGAATGGATTCCATCAAACAAATTTCTTTAGATACAGGCATGAGAAAAGGAAATATTGAAACAAGCTTATATCGGAGTAGGCAGAAATTAAAAGTTTATTTAGAAGAGAAGGGTTATAGAGTATGAAAGGAATAGATCTATTAGAAGCCATAGGCCAGATAGACGAATCGTATATCGAAGAGTTGAGCCGGCAAAAACAAAGGAAAGCTTATTATAATATAAGAAGGCAATTAGTGCCCTTAGCAGCATGTATTCTTATGTTAGGCATTGCTAGTTTTGTGTGGACCACAACTAGACCAATGGAAGGGAATATGACAGAGGGGGCAGGTGGAGCAGAAGAAGCCGCTGAGGAAATGGAAATAAATACCATGGATCAAGCGGTAGAATCGATTGCTCCCATGATGGAGGCAGAGACAAGCAATATGTCACAAGCAGAAGATAGTACGCCACGAATGGCACTAGATGAGGGAGATGCAGGGGTACAAGAGGGCTTATTAAAGGAATCCATAGATTCTGATACGCTAGTATTAAGATACCAAGGGAATACCTATCAAATCATTGCAGATTCCATGAATGCACCTGTAGAAATATCAGAAAGTGGAACATATCTTTCAATGCCTAGTAATTTTGTAGGAATAAAAGACTCGAAGGATATTGACTTCCAAGAACTAGGGGTATATTATAGAAATGAAAGTGAAAATCAAATCGCTGTTTTGGTAACAGAAGGGATTTGGAAAGATTACTTTCTAATTTTTGAATATATCGATGAGGAGAACTTAAATGAGTAGAGAATATCGTTTTGAAACCAAGCAATTACATGTAGGGCAAGAAATGGCGGATCCAACTACGGATTCTAGAGCTGTTCCAATTTATGCAACTACATCTTATGTATTTAAAGATTCTGCACAGGCAGCAGGAAGATTTGCCTTAACGGAGTCAGGGAATATCTATACAAGACTTATGAACCCAACTTCCGATGTGTTTGAACAACGTGTAGCTGCCTTAGAAGGTGGAGTAGCGGCTCTAAGCGTAGCATCAGGTACTGCAGCAGTTTCCTACGCGATTCAAAACATTGCTAAGAATGGAGATCATATCGTTTCTAGTCAAGCAATCTATGGGGGAACCTTTAATTTATTTGCCAATACCCTACCACAATATGGCATTACCACTAGCTTTATTAGCGGGGAGAGTATTGAAGAGTATAAAAATGCCATTCAAGACAATACCAAGGCGATTTTTATCGAATCCTTGGGCAATCCAAATTGTGATATTGTGGATGTGGAAGCCATTGCAAAAGTGGCTCATGAAGCAGGAATTCCACTGATTGTAGATAATACCTTTGCTACCCCATATTTATTTAGACCAATCGAACATGGAGCGGACATTGTAGTTCATTCTGCAACCAAGTTTATGGGAGGTCATGGTACCGTAATTGGTGGTGTGATTGTAGATGGTGGCAATTTTGATTGGATGCAAAATGATAAGTTCCCTGGATTATCCAAGCCAGATCCATCTTATCACGGTATTGTGTTTGCTGAGGCAGTAGGAAGAGCGGCTTATGTAACACAAATCCGTACTACCCTATTACGTGATACAGGTGCTTGTATTAGCCCATTTAATTCCTTTTTATTACTACAAGGTTTAGAGACCTTATCTCTTCGTGTAGAAAGACATGTGGAAAATGCCTTAAAAGTAGTAGAATATTTAAATGGACATAAGCAAGTAAGAAAGGTAAACCATCCAGTGCTTTCTAGTCACAAGAACCATGATTTATATCAAAAGTACTATCCTAATGGAGCAGGATCTATCTTTACCTTTGAAGTAGAAGGAACCACAGAACAAGCAAAGTGCTTTACGGAGAGTTTAGAGCTCTTCTCTTTATTAGCCAATGTTGCCGATGTAAAGTCATTAGTAATTCATCCAGCATCTACCACCCATTCACAAATGAATGAAGAAGAATTGTTGGCAAGTAAGATTACTTCTACTACCATTCGTTTGTCTATCGGAACCGAACATATTGACGATATTATCGAAGATTTAGCACAAGCTTTTGAAAAAATAAAATAATTTTATTTTTTCTGTGAGTTTTTCTTTTAAAATGCGTATATATATTTGTAGGGCAGAAATGCTATATGATATATTGATAGATTGAGGAGAATAAAATTATGAAAAAGAAATTAGTATCACTATTATTAGCAGGAATGATGATTACCATGGTAGCATGTTCATCAGAAACAACAGAATCAGAAGTTAGCACAGAGACAAGTGAGTCGGTAGAAGAAACCGTAGAAACAGAAGAGACCACAGAAGAAGTTGAAACTTCTACAGAAGTAGAAGAATCTACAGAGGAAGTTGAAGTGGATTATTCTACCGTATTAGCAGAAGGAACTGCAGAAGATATCATGAAAGCAATTTATGCAACTGCTGATTTGAATCCTGATTTTGCAGGTGCAGTAGAAGGATTTGCAGGAATGCCTATCGATGAAACTAACATGGCTTCTGTACTTGGGACAGAAGAAGTAAGTTTTGTAGATTCGTATGTATCTATGCCAATGATGACTTCTATTGCATATCAAGCAGTCGTATTAAAAGTAGAAGATGGACAAGATGTGGAAGCAACTAAGCAATTGTTATTAGACAATGCGGATACTGCAAAATGGGTTTGTGTGATTCCAGAAGCAGTGGTAGCTGAAAGTGTGGATAATACCATTTTATTTATTATGGGAGCAGAGGCAGAAGCAGATGCTTTAGTAGCTGCCTATCAAAATTTAAATGCAACAGAATAGTATGTTAGATTAAGAAATAGAGGATAGAGATATGTTGTTTTCAAGTATTACCTTTTTATACTATTTTTTACCAATTACATTATTGCTCTATGTTCTAGTGCCTAACGCATATAAGAATAGCTTGCTTTTTTTAGCAAGCTTTCTTTTTTATGTGTGGGGAGAACCAAAATATGGATTTCTTATGTTAGGATCCATATTGGTGGGTTATCTAGGCGGTAGATGTATCGAGCGTGTACAAAACAAATGGATATTGTATGTGTTTGTAGGCTTACAGTTATCCTTATTAGGAATTTTTAAGTATACAGATTTTCTGATATCTACCGTAAATCAAATGACCAGTCTGGATTTAGATTTACTCTATTTGGCCTTGCCAGTAGGAATTAGCTTTTATTCCTTTCAAATCATTAGTTATCTAGTAGATGTCAGTAGGAAAGACTTAGAAGCAGAAAGAAATATGATTGACTTTGGGGCTTATGTAACGATGTTTCCCCAGTTGATTGCAGGACCTATTGTGCGATATGATAGTATCAAACTGCAAATGAAGGAAAGAAAGATTGGCTTAGTTCAGATCTCAGAGGGAGCCATCGTCTTTTTGCTAGGTCTAGCAAAGAAGGTTTTATTAGCAGATCAATTAGGAGAGGCTATTATCTTGTTAGAATCCGTAACAGGAACAGGAAGTCTCACTGCTTGGGTCGTGGCACTTTGCTATATGCTTCAAATATACCTAGATTTTTCAGGCTATAGCGATATGGCTATTGGCTTAGGTAAGATGTTGGGATTTGAGTTTCCCATGAACTTTAACTATCCATTTATTTCTAGAAGTATTACAGAGTTTTGGAGAAGGTGGCATATCAGTCTTAGTACCTTCTTTCGAGATTATGTGTATATTCCACTAGGTGGAAGCAGATGTAGCAAGAAGCGTTTTGCCCTTCACTTACTAATCGTTTGGTTTCTTAGTGGACTTTGGCACGGGGCTAGTTGGAACTTTGTTTTATGGGGACTGTACTTTGGTTTCTTTCTATTAATAGAGAAATTATGGTTACAAACTTGTTTGAATCGTCTAGGAAAAGCAGTAGGCCATGTGTATACCATCTTAGTGGTTTGTATAAGCTTTGTACTATTTCGATTTGAATCTTTAGAAGAAGTAGGTACAAGGATATTGCAAATGTTTTCCTTTCAAGGGGAGGGGAATCCTGCTATTTATTATGAACTTAGAAATATGATATTTCTCTTAGTTCTTGCAGTGTTAGCGTCCTTGCCTGTAAAGCATTTTATCAAAATAAAATCGAGTAAGTTATCATTGGTACTAAAATGTGGATTTGTTATTGTTACAATGACCCTGGTTACTATGTATATCCTGCATAGTTCTGTACATCCATTTTTGTACTTTAGATTTTAAGGAGGATGTTGGATGAAAGAAGAAAACAAATTAAAATCCTTACCAGGTATTTTCTTTCTAGTTATCTTAGTATTGGTGCCCATAGTATCCTTCTTGCTACCAGACCAAGATCTTTCCCTATCGGAAAGAAGGTCCTTAAAGCAGTTGCCAGAGTTTCGACTAGAGGATTTAGAATCTGGGGATTATATGGAAGATATGGAAGCGTATTTGCTAGATCAATTTGTGGCGAGAGAAGGTTTAAGAACAGGAAAGGCAATGGCTGACCTGTGGTTATTTCAAAAGAAAAATACTGACGGCTATTTTCAAGTAGGAGAGCATATCTTTCAACTAGACTATGCCTTAGAGGAAGAGAACATTTTGCAGGCTGCCAAGGGATTTCAGAGAGCCACGGAAACTTATTTTACAGATACGGACGTATACTATAGTGTAATTCCAGATAAAAACTTCTATTTAGAAGCAGAAGGGATTCCTAGCTTAGACTATGAGAACATGGAAGCCTTAGTGGAAGAAAACTTTGTAGATGGAGTGGAAATTTCGATGCAAGAACAGCTAGATTTAGATTCTTATTATGAGACAGATTTACATTGGAAGCAAGAAGAGCTACTAGATGTGGTAGAAACCTTGGTAAGATCTATGAATGCAGATTGGACAGTGGAAATGGAAATAGAGTATGAAAGTTTCGTAGCTAGTGAAAGTTTTCGGGGAGGCCTTTGGGCAGCTTCTGCGCTTTTAAGTGAAGAGGAATCCTTACGCTATTTGACCAGTGAGAGCATGGAACATGCTAAGGTATTTGACTATGAAGAAGATGCATATGTCAGCATGTATCAGCTAGAGAAATTACAAGGCGTGGATCCCTATGATATTTTCTTAGGAGGGGCAAGAGCCTTACAAGTCATAGAAAACGAAGAGGCAGTTCTAGATCAAAGCTTGTTACTCTTTCGAGATTCTTTTGGAAGTAGTATTGCACCCTTGCTTAGTTCATATTATACTGAGATAGTGCTAGTGGATTTGCGATATACTACATTGTCTTATGCCATGACTTTATTAGAGGGAAAAAGCTTTGATGATGTATTGTTTTTATACAATGTATTATTATTACAAAACAGTGACAGCATGAGATTTTACTAAAGGAAAAGAGAAACGTGAGAGAAAAGTATTTTGGAAACTGGGCCTTTTATAAAAAGATGCTCATATTAGTTATGCCCATAGTGGTACAACAGGCAATTACCACCTTTGTTGGTTTGCTGGATAACATTATGGTAGGTAGTTTAGGAACCACAGCGATTAGTTCTGTGGCTATTGTGAATCAATTGATTTTCGTATTTAATATCACTATATTTGGGGTGGTATCAGGGGCTTCCATCTTTGGAGCCCAATTTGCAGGCGTGAAAAACTATGAAGGCTTAAAACAAACCTTTCGCTTTAAGCTTTTGTTTGGACTGTTAACGGCTGTGGCCGCCATTGGGGTTTTTACTTTGTATGGAGAAAGCTTACTTAGTTTATTTCTAAGTAATGAAGGAGGAAGTGCAGCGGAACTAGCACAGACCAAGGAGTATGGACTACAATATTTGGCACTTATGCTTCTTTCCTTGATTCCCTTTATGATGAATCAGGCATATGCAGGAACCTTGCGTGAAGTAGGGCAGACAGTACAGCCCATGATTGCAGGTTCCATTGCCATTGTGGTAAATTTAGGTTTAAATTATCTCTTGATTTTTGGTAACTTTGGATTTCCAGAATTAGGGGTGATAGGGGCAGCAGTAGGTACGGTAGTTTCTAGATATGTAGAACTGCTGTATATCTTAGTGTATACCCATTGTCACAGAAAGAAATATCCTTTTGTGATTGGACTATATCAATCTTTTTATGTAAGTGGAAATTTGATGAAGAAAATCTTTATCACAGGTAGTCCTTTGATTTTAAATGAAGTTGCCTGGTCACTTGGGATGACCACCATCAACCAAAGTTATTCTACAAGAGGCTTAGATGTGGTGGCAGCCATTAATATCAATAGTACAGTGTGGAATCTATTCTGTGTATTGATGTTTGCCATGGGAACCGCGGTTACCATTGTGGTAGGGCAGCAATTAGGGGCAGGGAATATAGAAAAAGCCATAGATGAAGACCGTAAGATTATTACCATGTCAGTGATCTTAAATTCCTTAATGGGAGCCTTGGCCATAGCCTGTTCTGGATTGATTCCATTGCTTTATAATACCAGTGATGAAGTACGAAGCCTAACCAGTCAATTATTGATTGTAGCAGGATTTTCACTACCCTTACATGCCTATTTGCATGTGGCATACTTTACCATTCGAACCGGAGGAAAGACCTGGATTACCTTTTTATTTGACAGTGTATATACTTGGGTATTTCCGGTGCCATTAGCATTCCTATTATGTAGATTTACAACACTACCTATGATTTGGGTGTACTTTGCCGTACAGTTTGTAGATGTCGTAAAGGCCATCATAGGAACCTATATGTTGCGCTCTAAGGTGTGGGCAAAGAATGTAATTGATAAAATTGAAACAAAAAGCTGACTAATTATATGGTTGGCTTTTTTTATGCAAAAAATCAAGAAAAAACATCACATTAACAGTGAATTATGGTATGATATAAAAAAGACTAGGGGATAGGAGTGGGAGATGAAAATTGCAATCTGTGATGATGATAGAAATCAATTAAAAATTCTAGAAATATGTATGATAGAGGCAGCGAGTCAATTAGAAATAGAATGTGAAATTGAGCTATATGAAGAGGGAGGGGGACTAATAGAATCAGCCGCTTCTTATGATTTGATTTTACTAGATATACACATGAAAGAGAGCAATGGATTTAAAGTGGCAGAGCATATCCAAGAAATATATCCTAAGAAAAAAATCCTTTTTGTTACTTCAGATTATGAACAAGTATATGAGTCTTTTAGATATCAAGCTTTCGATTTTATAAGAAAAAGAGAAATGAACTCTATGATAACCGATTTACAAAAGACATTGAATAGATGGAAAAAAGATAATATAGAAAAAACAAAGATACTAGTTAACACGAGAGAAAAAGAAACATATCTAATAGAGATTTGTACAATTGCTAAGATAGTGAGTAACAAAAACTATTTAGAATTAAAGCTAGTT
>CAYJHO010000019.1:0-32912 GCA_964369945.1 uncultured Lachnospiraceae bacterium | reverse complement strand
GCTATATCTTATCGTATTTCTGCTCCCGCTGGCATCTTTTTCTCAGGGCTCACTAATGCTAGATTACCTTCTGCATCTTCTGCACTAAGAATCATACCTTCTGAAGTAATTCCTGCAAGGGTAGCTGGCTTTAGGTTTACGAGTACCATCACCTGCTTACCTACCATTTCTTCTGCACTATAGTATTGCTTAATCCCTGAAACAATCTGCTTTACTGTACTTCCAACTCTCACCTGCAAACATAATAATTTCTTAGATTTCTTCACTTCTTCACAAGAAATAACAGTTCCTACTTGAAATTGCATTTTCATAAAATCATCATATGAAATTTCTTCTTTTGCTTCTATTTCAATTACGGCTTCTTCTTCCTCTTGCTTCTCATCTGGTGTTTGCGCTTTGATAATCTTCTCTACTTCCACCAAAATATCCTCTAGCTTTAATCGACTAAATAACATTTCCGGAGCTGCATCCACCTTATTCTCTGCTGGATATAAACCTGTTTGATTACACTCTTCTAAACTTCTTAGGTTGGCATTTAATTGCTTCGCAATGCTAGCTGCAGTATTTGGCATAAATGACTCTAGCAAACTAGCTGCTGTCATAATACTATCACAAAGATTATATAGCACCTCACTCAAACGATCTGCATTCGCCTCATCTTTTGCTAATACCCATGGCTCTGTTTCATCAATATACTTATTACATCTTTTTACAGCTGTAAAAATTTCTGTAATAGCATCAGCCACTCGCAAGTCTTTAATTTTCCCTGTTACCTTGTCTTGTGTTGCCATCATCACAGCCTTTAACTCTGCGTCTACTTCTGACTCCACCCCTGTTTTCTTTATAACACCATCAAAATACTTATTAGTCATAGAAATGGTTCTATACACTAAGTTACCTAAGGTATTTACAAGATCTGAGTTAAATCTTTCTACCATAAGCTCCCAGCTAATAACACCATCATTTTCAAATGGCATTTCATGTAATACAAAATAGCGAACTGCATCTACCCCAAACATATTTGCAAGATCTTCTACGTAGATTACGTTACCTTTTGACTTACTCATTTTCCCATCCCCTTGTAACAACCAAGGATGTCCAAATACTTGAGTTGGTAATTCCTCTCCTAATGCCATTAAGAAAATCGGCCAATAAATGGTATGGAATCTAACAATATCCTTTCCAATCAGATGCAAGTCAGCTGGCCATAGTTTCTGGTATTGATCTGAACTATTTCCATCTGCATCGTAGCCAATTCCTGTAATATAATTTGATAAGGCATCTAACCAAACATAAACCACATGTTTATCATCAAAATCAACTGGAATTCCCCATTTAAAAGATGTTCTAGATACACAAAGATCTTGAAGCCCTGGTAATAGGAAGTTATTCATCATTTCATTTTTTCTAGAAACAGGTTGAATAAATTGTGGATGGGTATTGATATGTTCTATCAAGCGATCTGCATATTTACTCATCTTAAAGAAATACGCTTCTTCCTTGGCAGCTTTTACCTCTCTTCCACAGTCTGGACATGTTCCCTCTTTTAATTGAGATTCTGTCCAAAAAGACTCACACGGAGTACAGTATAGACCTTCATAAGAACTCTTGTAAATATCTCCTTGCTCGTATAGCTTTTTGAAAATCTTTTGAACCTGCACCTTATGTGCAGTATCTGTTGTACGAACAAAGTTATCATAAGAAGTGTTTACCATATCAAATTGGTTTTTAATCACATCTGCTACACCATCTACAAACTCTTGACAGCTTACGCCTGCTTCTTCTGCTTTTAACTCAATCTTTTGTCCATGCTCATCTGTTCCTGTTTGAAAAAATACATCGTATCCTTCTTTTCTCTTGTATCTTGCAATACTATCTGCAAGCATAATTTCATAACTATTCCCTATATGTGGTTTTCCCGACGTATAGGCTATCGCTGTTGTAATATAATATTTCCCTTTACTCATTCTTTCCTCCATACCTAAAAAACGCCCGTCTTCTCAAACAAGAAGACGAGCCTATTTCATTTAAACCATTCAGCTTTCTCTGTGTTTTGCCAATATGATAAGACTATCATATGAAAACTCACTCTGTCAAGCAAAGACACAGTCTTCACACATGTTACTTTATTTCAAAATGCTTTGTGATCCCTTTAATATTCTCTTCCATATTTCCTGAAAACACTGCACTTCCTGCCACAATAACATTAGCACCTGCCTCTACTACTACATTTGCATTAGTAGCACCGATGCCACCATCTACTTGAATCATAACATCTAGCGATCTTTCGTTCACTACGTTTCTTAACTGCACTATTTTCTCAGTACAAGAATCCATATAGCCTTGTCCACCAAATCCTGGTTCCACTGTCATAATCAATACCATATCCAGCATTTCTAGATAAGGATAAACTTCTTCTATTCTAGTTCCAGGCTTAACTGCAACTGCTGCTTTACAACCAAGTTCTTTTATCCTTTGAATCACTGCTACTACATCGCAAACTGCTTCTAAGTGAACACAAATCAAATCCGCCCCTGCTTTTGCAAACTGCTCTAAATATCTACTTGGTCTTTCTATCATCAAATGTACATCAAAAAATAAATCACTAGCTTTTCTAAAAGATTGAATCACAGGAATTCCAAATGAAATATTAGGAACAAAATTCCCATCCATTACATCTAAATGCACCCATTTTACTCCTGCTTGCTCTAATCTCTTTAATTCTTCTCCTACCTTACAAAAATCACACGCAAGCATAGAAGGCGATAAAATATATTCCATAATTTCTAATTAACCCAAAAATTCTTTCGTTGATTTATACACACCTTTTCCATCAAGTCCATAGTGTTCCATTAATTGGTCTGCTGTTCCTGATTGGCCAAAGGTATCTTGTAATCCTAACTTCTTCACTACTGTAGGATGCAATTCGGCCAAAGCATCACATACTGCTGAACCAAGTCCTCCGATTACAGAGTGTTCTTCCACTGTGATCACTTTTCCTGTTTTCTTAGCAGACTCTGCGATCAAAGCTCCATCTAAAGGCTTGATGGTACAAATATTAATAATCTCTGCATCAATACCGTCTGCCTCTAATAATTTCGCTGCTGTAATAGCACTATCTACACATAAACCAGTTGCAACAATTGTTATGTCTTTTCCTTCTCTTAATACAGTACCTTTTCCGATTTCAAATTTATAATCTGGAGTATCGTTAATCACAGGTACTGCAGAACGTCCAAATCTTAAATACACTGGACCATCATGTTCTACTGCAGCTCTTACACAAGCCTTCGCTTCGATATCATCTGCAGGATTTAGAATTACCATTCCTGGTAACACTCTCATCAAAGCAATATCTTCAATACATTGATGTGATGCGCCATCTTCTCCTACTGTAATCCCTGCGTGAGTAGCTCCTATCTTAACATTTAATTGTGGATAAGCAATGGAGTTACGAATTTGCTCATAAGCTCTTCCTGATACAAACATAGCAAAAGAACTCATAAAAGGAATTTTACCTGTTGTTGCTAAACCTGCTGCTACACAAGCCATATTTGCTTCTGCAATCCCACAGTTAATGTGTCGTTCTGGAAATTGCTCCCCAAATACTGATGTTTTTGTAGATTTTGTTAAGTCAGCATCTAGTACTACGATATTTTGATTTTCTGCCCCTAATTTCGCTAGTTCAGAACCATAACT
The DNA here is from genome assembly GCA_964369945.1 of uncultured Lachnospiraceae bacterium. Classification (GTDB taxonomy): domain Bacteria; phylum Bacillota; class Clostridia; order Lachnospirales; family Lachnospiraceae; genus RGIG6307. The sequence goes on along the minus strand of CAYJHO010000019.1, from coordinate 29,213 downwards.
TTCTCTCGTTGCAATTTTCTTTACTTCTGACATAATTCATTACCTACTTTCTCTAATTCTTCCATACCTTGTAAGTATTGTGCTTCGTTTGGTGCTACTCCATGCCAAGAAGCAAGGTTTTCCATAAAAGAAACTCCTTTTCCTTTTATTGTTTTTGCAACAATAACCGTCGGCATTCCTTTGGTTGCTTTTGCTTCTTCAAAAGCAGCGTGAATTTGATCGAAATCATTTCCATCAATGGTAATGGTATGGAATTTAAATGCTTTAAATTTATCTTCAATCGGATACGGAGAACAAACTTTATCGATTTCTCCATCTATTTGTAAATTATTATTATCAATAATAATACATAGATTATCAAGCTTACGGAATCCTGCAAGCATGGCCGCTTCCCAAACTTGTCCTTCTTGAATCTCGCCATCACCTAATAATGCATATGTTCTATAATCTTTTTTGTCAATTTGTGCAGAAATAGCAATTCCTACCGCTGCTGAAACACCTTGTCCTAGAGAACCGGTAGACATATCGATTCCTGGTGTATATTGTAAACAAGGATGTCCTTGTAAATGGGAACCAAGTTTTCTTAATGTAGCGATATCTTCAACAGGAAAATACCCTTTCAATGCTAATGCAGCATATAGACCAGGTGCTGTGTGCCCTTTTGACAACACAAATCTGTCTCTGTCATCCCATTTTGGATTACTTGGATCAATATTCATCTCTTGGAAATATAGATACGTAAAAATATCTGCTGCTGATAATGACCCTCCTGGATGTCCTGCTTTCGCATTGTATACGCCTGTTAAAATATTCTTACGAACTTCCACTGCCGTTCTTTGAAGTTCTAATTTGTTCATTGCTTCCTCCATTCCATAGTATCCCACTATTCTTTTATCAACCTTAATAGTAAAATACTATACTTTGATTGTCAAGTGGAAGACTATCTAAAACTATGTCTAAATACCTAGATTTTCTATACAATTTCGTCAATAATGTTCTATAAATGTAAGCTGCTGCTTTTTTTGTCTCTTCTTGGGGAACATTGAAACTTATTCTTGTAGGATTTATAAAACGAGGTGTAGTCGCTAAATCCGGCTTGAAAGCAAGCCTCTGTAGCCGATGTCCCACCTTGTATTAACTGTCTTGCGAAAACTAGACGCTTACTAATGATATAATCCCACACGGAAGCTCCTGTTGTTTTCTTAAATAATCTTCCAAGCTGAGATTTACTCATAAAGAACTCTTGGCACAAATGTTCTAAACTCAAATCATCTAATAAATGATGATTGATATAACTTATGATCTCATAAGATTTGTGGCTGATCTCTTCTTCCCTAGCACTTCCCCTTCTCTGGTATGCTAGATATATTCCATGCAATAGATAGTGCAAATGACTAAGTCCATGAGCCAATTCATCTCCTTCTACATAGATTAGTTTGTCAATAAAGCAGGGATAATATTCTTGAAAAATATCCTTTAAGTGATATTGATTAAATCTCCCTTGAGGACGCTCTAGGAAACTTTTCAAAAGCACTTCTCCTCCAAAACTTTGACCAATCAATTCCTGTTTAAAATTAATAATAATCCGCTCATAAGGAGTTCCTTCTTTGATATGTACGCAGTGAAACTCATGTTGCCTCATCACAAGTATATGCCCTGGCTTTAAAGGATATGGTGTACCTTCTACATAATAGGTTCCTTCTCCTGCCAAAAAAATATATATTTCCGCATGATCATGGGTGTGCATCTCACTATAATCGGTAGGGTTTGGCTTCTCATCCAAGCGATGCTCCATATAAATTTTCTCATTTTCTAATTGGATTTTTTTTCTCATCACATGCCTCCCACTTTTTCATCACGAATCTCGGAATCTGTTTCCGAAATTCAAAAACAAAGTAAGCACAAATCGTGTGGAAACGTCTGCATTTAGTGGCTGTTTTCTAGCCACTTAGGTACAGCTACGTTGTAACCGAGCGAAAGCGCATTTTGTGAATACTTTGTTTTTGAATTTCGTAGGAAAGATTCCGAGAGTTCATTTTACCATACCTTATCTAAGGTACATTTACAATACATTCTATAAATTTAGTCTATTTCATTTTAACGATTCATATATTTAATAAAAAACAGGATACCCTATGTTGAAAAAACCTCATTTTTTCCTCAAGTCCCTTCTTGCCTTTCTTCTATTCTGTCTAGCCTTAACTTCTTACAACATTTATACAAGATATCAATTCCAAGAATTTAGCCACTCACTTGCTCTTGATTATTTAAAGAATAATCCGATGGAACTCCACTTCACCTTGCATGCTCCCGACCAATATGGCATTGACCCTAGACAACTTACACTTCGCCCCTTTTCTACAGAATTTTTGGAGGATGAAAAAACATATTATGTGAATGCCTATCAGAAATTAGAAGATTTCACTTTCACTCATGATATTCACTACCAGCAATTAGACAGCTATCTATCCTTAAAACTTGAATCATTTCAGTACAGTTACTATGCCTTCCCTCTTTCTCCCTATGATGGAGTACAAAATACCCTCCCCATTTTATTATCAGAATATAGTTTTTCTAACAAAACAGATGTAGAGCTTTATCTCGACTTACTCGCCCAACTCCCTGATTATCTAAATGGCCTAACCATCTATATGCAAGAAAAAGAAAAACTTCAATTAAGCCCTTTTATTGGCAATTTAGAAGAAAGCGCAGATCAATGTGATTCCCTCGCCCTCGACTACAGCCTCCTAGAAGATAGCTTCCACACCAAGTTAAGCTTGCTACAGGAACATTCTCTTATTTCAGAAGAAGAACTAGACAAATTTCTAAGCACCCATTCCCATTTGTTAGAAACCAGCTATGCCCCTGCACTTCTCACCTTAGCAAATGACTTAAGAAGCCTCACTGGATCTCCTACCCTTAGCGGGCTTTCTTCCTTTCCCTCTGGGCAAGATTATTATAGTTTTTTACTCAAAAGTCAGATAGGAACGGATCGATCCGTAGAGGAAATAAAGGCTCTTTTATTTGAACAATTTGAAATTCTTTACTTACAATTGTCTACACTCAAGGAAAGTGATTTTCTCACAGAGCTTTCTCTTCCTAGCGAATCCTATGAAGAAATATTAGACATTTTGTACCAAAGCAGCCTAGACAACTTTCCTCCTTTAACCCCCATGCCAAACATTCGTATGGAGGAAGTAGCCGAAAGTCTGCAAGCCTCTAGTGCACCAGCATTCTATATCACCCCTCCTATCGACAATAATACAAACAATGTCATTTATATCAACCCTAAAACTACCTATGCTCCTATTGATCTTTTTGTTACCCTAGCTCACGAAGGTTTTCCTGGGCACTTATATCAAACCGTATATTCTCAGAACTTTCTACAATCAGAAGAGGCTGAACTAATGGAATATCTTATAAGCTATGGTGGTTATACAGAAGGGTGGGGTATCTACTCTGAGTTTTATTCCTATGATATATTGCGTAGCCAGGTAAATGAAAGCTACCACGCAAGTATTGATTTCCACCAAGTAAGCCAAGAGCTACAACTTGCCTTAAGTGCACTCCTAGATATTTACATTCACTATGATGGAGCTAGCATTTCCGAAGTTTCTAATCTATTAGAAAGCTTAGGTTTCGATACTAGCATCGCCCCTTCTCTTTACGATTTAATTTGTAATACACCTGGCAATTATCCCAAATATTATGTTGGCTACTTAGAAATTATGGCACTAAAAAAATCGGCACAGAACCTTTACCCAGATTCTTATACCGATTATTATTTCCATACATGGTTCCTTGAACATAGCTCTTCCACTTTTACTCAACTAAATCAATTATTATATGATTCCGAGATATTCAAGAACTAATATCTTCTTGTTGCTTACGGAAATAGTTGTGAAGACGAAGCAAAGACTTCTGCAACACCTTCTTCTCTTCTTCCGTAAGTAACTCTATTGCATGCTCTATCATATTATCGTGAAATTGTTTTTGCTCCATAAAGGCAACTTGTCCTTTTTCCGTCAAAGAAATCAAGACTACCCGTCTATCTTGACTACTCCTAGTTCGTTGTACATATCCTTTTTTTACCAAACTATTCACCGCTATGGTCAACGTCCCCATCGTCACCATAAGAGATTTGGCCACAGATGACATATTCTTTTGGCCAGCAATTCCGATCGCTTCAATTACATGCATATCATTAGCAGTCATATTCTGATCGCCTCTGCTTTTAATTGCATGCTCTTCAATTGTATTGACACTTCGAAACATCTTCACCAATATCTCATTTAACACTAGATTAATATTTGACATCTGCTTCCTCCATCATTTGTTCTATATAGCCACGATCCCAAAGGACTATCTTCAACTTCTTTGCTGCCTCTACCGCTGGCGCAGTAAAGTACTGATTCGCCATTACCACTCCTACCATACAATCATGGTAATCTCGCCCAGCATAAGCTTCTTGAACCGCTTTGACTCCCACAGGGCTAGCGTAATGTTTGCACTGTATCCCATAACTTATGCCGTCTTTTTCGGCCAAAATATCAATCCCATAGTCGCCACTCCCTTTGGTAACTTCTACCTCTAAGAAGCCTCTACGTTGTAAGAGCTTTGCACAAAAGTGCTCAAACTCTCTACCCTCCATTTCATCCAATGGCCCTGGCTTTCTTCTATTTATTATCCATACGATCCAAGAGATTATACCTATTATAACGCAAATCCCTAAGAAAATCATCCATTGCATTTTATTTTCCTCTTTAAGCAAATTGTAAAATTAGCACACTAGCTACAATCCCAGCCACTGTTGCAAATAAAGCTCCCGCTAAAGTATATCTAGTTTTGGTGATCCCTGCTGCTAGGAAATACACCGACATTGTATAAAATACAGTCTCAGTGCTCCCCATAATTATGGAGGATAGCATGCCCACATAGGAATCCGGCCCGTGATTTTTAAAAATATCAATCACCAATCCTGTTGCTGCAGAAGATGATACTGTTTTCACAACAATCAGTGGTATCACATCCTCCGGAATATGAATCATCTCTCCCAAGCCTTTTAACATAGAACCTAAGAAGTCCAGAAACCCAGAAGCCCGTAACACACCTACCGATACCATAAGACTAACTAAGGTCGGTGCTATTTGCCCGACGGTTAACATACCGCCCTTTGCCCCCTTAATAAAACTTTCATACACATCAATTTTAGTCACCAAGCCATATCCTACAATATAGAAAATAATAGCTGGTATTAAAATATTAGAAATATCTCCTAATGCTTGCATACATCCCCCTTATCGCTAAACCCTGCGGCCAACTTAGCAAAAACAACCCCAGCAACTGTACTACAGGCAGTAGCCAAGATAGCTGGTGCAATCACCGCCGCTGGTTCTGCACTTCCATAACTGGTTCTGTACACAATCATGTTAACAGGAATTAACTGTAAGGATGATATATTCAAAATTAGAAAGGTACACATCTCAACACTGGCCCTTTGAACCTTATCCACTTTCTTCCTCTTTGCCTCTTCTTTGGCAAGGCACTCCATCGCTTTTATACCAGCTGGAGTACAAGCCCATCCTAGACCCAAGAAATTAGTAATTACATTGGTTGCAATATAGCCACAGGCTTCTCCTTCTGGATCTAATCTTGGAAACAAGAATCTCAAAAGGGGCTTCAAGCCCTTCTGCCACTTCTCCACTAAACCTGCTTGATCTGCAATTTCCATCAAGCCAACCCAAAGTGCCATAGCACCTAACATGGTAAAACACAAAGAAATTGCATCTGCAGCAGACTCTAAAACCCCTTCACTCAATGCCTGCATGTTTCCAGAAATTGCCGCATATACCACGCCAATCATAATCATGGCTGCCCATAAATAGTTTAACATAGCTTCACCTAAACACTTCTTTATAAACTATATGTGCAAATAGTTTTACTTAGACATGTAAATGTTGATAAATATCTCTTTTGCTAAGACCACGATCTTTTGCCACTTGTTTCATAGCTGTTTTATTATCCATGCCCTCTGCTTCATATATCGCCATATGTTCTTCTATACTTAACTTTTCCCACTCTTTTTTTTCTTCTTCTTTTAATTCCTCAATATCTCTTCCTTCGATCACTAGAACATACTCCCCCCTTGCAGGTAGCTCTTCTAACACAATTAAAGCTTGATCGATCGTAGTCGGCCAAATAGTTTCAAACTTTTTGGTAAGCTCTCTACACAAGGTAATCTTTCTATTTCCAAGATAGGTTTGCAAATCTTTCAGAGTCTTTACCAAATGATGAGGCGCTTCATAACATATGATGGTTCTTGTCTCATCCTTTAGAATCTGCAATATATTCGCTCTTGCTTTTTTCTCACTAGGCAAAAAGCCCTCAAAACAAAATCTAGTAGTGTTTAAACCAGAAAGCGTTAATGCCGTAATGCAAGCCACCGCACCTGGTAAAGAAGTTACTGTAATTCCTTCTTCTATACAGCGTCTCACTAAGACTTCTCCTGGATCTGATATCGCTGGAGTCCCAGCGTCTGTAATCAAAGCGATACGTGTACCTTCTCGCATTTTTTGAATCAGAAATTCTGCTTTATCATATTTGTTATGCTCGTGATAACTTGTCATCGGAGTTTTTATTTCAAAATGATTTAACAGTTTAATGCTATTTCTAGTATCTTCTGCCGCAATCAATTCTACTTCTGCTAGTGTATCAATCACTCTTGCTGTAATATCTCCCAAATTCCCTATGGGTGTTGCACAAAGATATAACATTCCTTCCATAATCTTATTATCAACCTCCGTTTTTCCTTAAGGGACTCTGTCCCCCACTTGTTCATCATGAATCTTGGAATCTGTTTCCGATATTCATCCCTATATCAATACCCGTAAACCTCTAAAATTTCCGAGGTATACACTCCTGGCTTTTCATATACAATCAATGGCTTCTCCACCTGGATTCGACTTTTGCCCCCGCGAACTCCTTCGATCAAAACCATATTAGGTTCACGATCCACATAAGGATATACTAGTCGCATCCTCTTTGGCTCCAATTTATAACTTGTCATCATAGAGATAATTTCCGCCAAACGAAATGGACGATGCACCATGTAGAAATGCCCTCCTGGTTTACATAATTTTGCCGCTTGGGATATTACATCTTCTAAATTACAGTGAATTTCATGTCGAGCAATCGTTTTAGGCGCTTGTTCATTTTGTATTCCGTGATTCGAGATCATATAAGGTGGATTACATGTTACGACATCAAAAGAAGCAGCTCCAAATATTGCAGCTGCCTCCTTAATATCGCCCTCTACAATTCGAATCTCATCTTCTAACTTATTGTAATATACACTTCTCCTTGCCATATCAGCACTTTCACTTTGTAGCTCTAGGCCCACAAATTCAGTAGCCTTTGTTTTGGCTTTCATTAACATGGGAATAATTCCTGTTCCTGTCCCCATATCTAACACCCTATCCCCTTGTTTCGCTTGTGCGAAACCTGATAGAAGCACTGCATCCATTCCAAAACAGAATTTTTCAGGATTTTGTATAATATAATAATTATTGCGCTGCAAACAATCTAGTCTCTCATTTTGCTTTAGCTCAAGATTCATTTGTTGGTTTCTTTCCTTCTGGCTTTTTATTTTTTCTATTTTTATAGTAAGGTCTTTTATTTCTTTTTTCTGCTTGCTGTGTGGATGGCTCTTTTTCTACCTTCTTCTCACTCTGTACCTCTACTGGCTTGTCTATTCGCTTCTCCACTGGCTTTTCTTGATTTCTATTCCCTTGCTTATGCATCGGCTTTCGCTGATTTCTATCATTCTTTACTTGCTTATCTGATCGCTCAGGCCTATCACTTCTATCTGCTCTATTACTTCTATCTGGCGAGTCCTGTTTATCGTTTTTTGCTGCACGATTAGATTTTTCTGCCTTTTCAGCCGCTTTTGCCGCCTTTTCTTCTTTCTCTAACTTTTCAAGAGCTGCTAATTCTTCTTTACTGAGTTCCATTTTGACTTTCTTAGCACCTCTTTTTAAAAACTTAATATCCTCAACCTTATGCTCTTGAACCTCTTTAGAGTCTCCGCGTTCCCCCACTACTTTCACTAATTGTCGTAAGATATTAACGCTTTGCACTTCTCCCTTCAATCCATCTGGGCAGGTTACTAAATCTCCTACATTTGGGAGGTTTTTATTTAAATCTTCATAGGTTTCTTCTTCATGCTTCAAACAACACATCAAGCGACCACATACTCCAGAAATCTTAGTTGGGTTCAAGGATAAATTTTGTTCCTTTGCCATTTTAATCGACACTGGCAAAAAGTCTGCTAAATGCGTGTGACAACAAAGTGGTCTCCCACAAATCCCTATACCACCTTTAATCTTAGCTTCATCTCTAACACCAATTTGCCTCAACTCAATTCTAGTCTTAAAAATTGCTGCTAAATCCTTAACCAACTCGCGGAAGTCAATTCTTCCATCTGCTGTAAAATAAAATAGTAATTTATTGTTATCAAATGCATATTCAGCTTCAATCAACTTCATTTCTAATTGATGCTCTTTTATCTTTTCAGCACAAATTCTTAGTGCGTCTTTTTCTCTTTGTTTATTCTCTGCCTCTTGCATCATATCTTTATTTGTTGCAAGACGAATCACAGGTTTTAACGGTTGCATCACTTCCTCTTCTGCTACCAATTTTAGGTCTGAAACTACGGCACCATATTCCATACCTCTTGCAGTTTCTACAATTACATAATCCCCTTTTTTTATATTAAAATCTGCTGGGTCAAAATAATATATCTTACCCGCCTTCTTAAAGCGCACTCCAATTACCTTAATCATCTAAATCCCTCCGCGCAAATCATCAACAGCCATTGCATGCTCAATTCGCTATTTACATTATATGTCAACCTAGTTTTACATTCATCAATCGCCTCAATACTTCTTTGCAATTTTTCAAAACTAGTTTTCTCTGCTATTTTCTTAATATACTGTACTTCTTCACTAAAAATCAAGTGTTTTGCCGTATTTGTACTCTTATACAGCAAAATATCTCGAAACCACATGGTTAAAAGGTCAAAAAAGCTTTCGATATCATAATCCTTCTCCACTTTTTCTTTGCCCCACTTTGAAATTTCACTCACCGATTTCTGATCCATATGCTTCAAAAAATATAGCATATCCTCTTTCATTTCATCAAAATGAGTTCCTGTTGCTAATTCTATTGCTTTCCCCAAATTCCCTCTGGCAAAACTTGCACAAATCTTTGCTTGATAATCCGGAATCATTTTGTGATGCATAAGATATTTAATAATATCTTCATCTGGCAATGCCCGTACATTTAATTCTATACATCTACTTCTTATCGTTTGAAGCAAAGCTTCTATATTCGAAGTTAGCAGAATGATACTCACATAAGATGGTGGTTCTTCTAGTGTTTTTAGCAGTGCATTTTGAGCTTGCACATTCATCTTATGTGCATCCTCAATGACATAAATTTTTCTTTTGCTACTATAGGGTTTAATGGATACGCTATGATTTACCTGAGAACGAATGTCTTCCACGCTAATTACATTTGGCTTTTCATGACTTACCATGGTATAATCTGGATGATTTCCGTGATTCATCTGCAAACAACTTTTACAAGTATTACATGCACTACCAGTCCCCAATTCACAAAGAAGTGCTTTTGCATAAGAAAAGGAAAGAAGCTTTTTGCCACTCCCTTTTTCCCCTTGTAAAATATAAGCGTGGGACACCTTATCTTGTTCCATTGCATTTATAAAATGTGCCTTTAACCTGCTTTGCCCTACGATATCTTCATACATGTCAAATACTCCACAATTTCTTCTAAACACTCTTCTATTTCTATATTATAAAAGCTTCTATCTATTTCTAAGCTTTGAATTTTCTCTTTATCAAAATCTATTTGGTCAGCTAGAAATCTTCTACAAAGTTCTTCATACTTTGGATTCTCTTGCTGTTGTTCCCTATGTAATGCTCTTTCTAATCTTAATCCATCCTCTAAATCAATCAGGACAGGTATCACTGTATCTTTCCCGAAAAACTCTCTCACCTGTTGATAAGATTCTAGTGTTCCGATTAATAAGTAGTTTTTATTTGTAATATCTATCGTATCTTCATTTATCATAAAATAGCGCCATGTTCCATGCATGGTTTCATAAGCTCTATGTTCTATGATTTTATGCTCTTTCAGATATACTTGAAACTCTTCTTCTGTTTTAAAATGGTAGCTTTTTCCTTCAATTTCTCCAGCACGAATAGGCCTAGTTGTCCCTAGCACTATCTCTTCAAAGCCGAATCTACGATCCTTTTTCAACTCCCCAAAAATGGTGTCTTTTCCACACGCGCTTTTCCCCATCAAAAAAACTATCTTTCCCATTTCATACTCCTATTTAATACAAGTTTAGCGGGGATTGCTCCCCGCCAATGTATAGCTATTTATTGAATTTTAATTACTTAACTTCAACAACTTTCAACATATTTGTAGCGCCTGCTTTACCTAGAGGTACCCCAGCAACAACTACTACCTTGTCACCTGTTTGAATTTTACCAGCAGCTTTTGCTTTTGTAATCACTTCATCACATAAAGCTTCATCTGTCTCTTTAATTTCAATCTTAACAGCGTCTACACCCCACATAACAGCCATTCCATAGCATGTCTCATCTTCGCTAGAACATCCGATAATTGATACTGGTGGCTTGCAATTAGATACTTTTTGTACAGTACTTCCTGTCATAGAAGCTGCAATAATTGCTGTAGCATTTACTTGTGAAGCAATCGTACATGCTGCATAAGCAATCGCTGTAGGTCCATCAACTTCTTCATGTAGGTCAATATTAGCTAATAGGTTTTTGTAATCGATACAACCTTCTGTTTCAGCAGCGATTTTAGCCATAGCTAGAACAGCACCTGAAGGATATTTACCAGCAGCTGTTTCTCCTGATAACATAATTGCTGTTGTTCCATCATATACAGCGTTTGCAACGTCTGCAACTTCCGCTCTTGTAGGACGAGGGTTGTTTGTCATAGACTCTAACATTTGTGTTGCTGTTACAACGATTTTACCAGCTTTTTTAGCTTTTTGAATCATATCTTTTTGAATTCTTGGAACTTGCTCGAAAGGAATCTCTACACCCATGTCTCCACGAGCTACCATGATACCATCAGCTAATGCTAAGATTTCATCTAAGTTATCGATACCTTGACGGTTTTCAATTTTAGCAATAATTTTCATTTTGCTATTTCTTGAATCTAATAATTCACGAATTGCAAGTACATCTTCTGCGTTACGCACAAAACTAGCTGCGATAAAATCGAATCCGATTTCTGTACCGAATAAGATGTCTTTTTTGTCGATTTCACTTAAGTAAGGCATAGATAAGTCAGCATCTGGAACATTAATACCTTTCTTGTTAGAAATAACACCACCGTTAACGATAGTACAAATGATATCTTTATCTGTAACTTCATCAACTGTTAATTCAATAGCTCCATCGTTAATTAAGATTGTAGAACCTTTCTTAACATCGTTTCTTAGGTTTTTGTATGTTAATGTTGCTCTTTCTACTGTTCCTTCGATATCGTCTGTTGTTAATGTGAATTTCGCACCATCTTCAAGTACTTCTTTTCCGTTTGCGAAAACACCTAAACGAATTTCTGGACCTTTTGTATCCATTAATACTGCTACTGGTGCATTTAAAGATTTTCTCACTCTATCAACTAGTTCGTATCTTCCTTTTTGCTCTGCATGATCTCCATGAGAAAAGTTGAAACGTGCTACATTCATTCCGTTTTTAATCATTGCTGTCAATGCTTGTTCATTCTCACAAGCTGGTCCCATGGTACAAATAATTTTAGTTCTTTTTAACATAATTATTTCCTTCCTTCTACTTCGTTTGTGTATATATTTTCTCACAGATAAGCTCTGTGCCTAATACCACATACTTTTTTTTAATAATATTTTTAATATATGTTATCAATTCTTGATCCCAGATTTCTCCTGGTACTAGAATTGGTATACCCGGTGGATATAAATAAACAAAATTGCTACTGACCTTGCTTAAGCTTTGGTCTAATTCTGTTTTCTCACCCTCATCCCAAGATTCCCAAATTTCTTCTGCTTTCTTGGGTCGGATGCTTGTAAATTCAAACTCCATTTTAAGAGCTGTCCTTTTTTCCTTTAACAAACCATGTTCTATGTCTTGCAAGGCTTTCATTAATCTAGTAATTCCTTCTGCTGTATCATAAGGAGTCAAAATTGCCACTACATAGTTAGCTTGGCACATCTCCATCTGAATTTGGTACTCAGCGATCAAAAGTTCATACAATTCCTTCCCTGTCATCCAATGGCTATATATCACCACTTTGCCAGGATCTAGTTCATTCTCAGATTCGTAAACATGAAAGGAAGATAACAAAGAAACTGCTTCTTTGATTTGATTTCGAAATTCCCACAATCTCTTTCCATAAGCTTGTCCGTTGCTATGATAGTCTAAGATGGCTTCTTGCATACTTGCCATCAACACATAAGAAGGGCTACTTGTCATATAAATATCTAAATATCTCTGAATCTCTCTAGGGTTAATCCTATCCGAGTTCAAATGCAATAATGCAGATTGTGTCATCGCTGCTGTTGTCTTATGCAAAGATTGCATTACAATATCAGCATGAGCTATGGCACTACTTGGTAACTCCCCACTATAACTAAAATGTGCTCCATGAGCTTCATCCACTAACAAGGGAATATCATAACGCTTAGTAATCTTGGCTATGGCTTCTATCTCACTAACTAAACCTTCATACGTTGGGCTTGTCAGCACCACTGCCTTCACTTCTTCGTCTTCTCTCAATGCCTTTTCTACTTGATCTGCTGTCATCGGCAAAGCAATTTGACAAGATTCCTCTAGCTTCGGGTATAAATAGTTTGGCCTTAACTTCCTCAAATACACTGCATGATAAACTGCTTTATGACAATTTCTTGCCATCAAAATCTTGCTACCCATAGGTACTGCTGCCGACAATGCTGCTAAAATGGATGTGGTACTCCCTCCTACTACTAGATAGGACTTTCTAGAACCACAAATCTCCGCAATTTCTTCTTGGATTTCAGCCAATATTTCTGTAGCATCATGAAGATTATCAAATCCATCAATTTCTGTAATGTCAATTTGGGCAATTTGCTTCAACAAGTCACCTTCAGCTTCATAGCCTAGAAACCTCTTGTGCCCTGGCATATGGAATGGGTAATGGTTTTGTGCTTGGTATTTCTGCAATTTTTGATATAGATTACTTGCCTTTTGCATCATAATTCTCAACTTCCCACATACGTATAAAATTATACAGTAGTTTTTCTTAATATGCAAGGAAAATCATATTTTTATACTAAATTTGCCGCTCCAATGATTCCTGCATCATTTCCTAATTCAGAAACAACGATTTCTGCGATTTGCCCATGTTCTCCTGCAAAACACAAATCTTTCATCATTTCTTGTAGCCTATCTGTAATATTTTCTCTTTGTGCTGCAACGCCACCACCTAAGATAATTTTCTCAGGGCGGAAAATATTAATAGCATTCGCAACACCACAAGCAAGGTTTTCTACATATTCCGTTACGGTATTGATTCCTGCTTGATCACCTAGGGCTTCTGCATCAAAAGGAATCTTTCCATTCATATTTTCTAAGTTTCCTTCACACATGGTATTCATAACTGATAAGGAATATTTAGCAGCTTCTCTTTTTGCGATTCTATGAAGAGCTGTTGCAGATGCATATACTTCAAAGCATCCTTTTCTTCCACAAGTACATTGCTCACCACCAATGGTTATTGCCATATGACCTAGCTCTGCTCCACCTACTAATGGACCACTAAAGATTTTCTTATTGATAATAACACCACTTCCAACTCCTGTGCCTAATGTAATCAAAACTGCATTGTTAGCGCCCTTTGCACTTCCTGCGCAAACTTCTCCTAAAGCTGCTGCATCTGCATCGTTTGCCACTTTAATCGTAGTATTTAATGTCTTCTTTAGCAAGTCTACCAATGGTACATTTTCCCAGAAGAAATTATTAGAATAAATGATAACACCGTTTGGTACATCAATGGTTCCTGGACTTCCAATCCCTAATCCATCACAATCTTCTAATTTTAGATTATTTTCTTCTAATAATTCTAAGGTAGCATCTGCCATATTTTGAATTAATTCTGTGTACGGTATATCAAGTATGGTAGGAATTACCTTTCTTGCTACGATTGCATTTTCTTCATTTACTAAACCAATTTTAATAGACATCCCGCCTATATCCATACCTATTTTCATGTTACGATTTCCCTTCTGTAGAAGCTATGATCTTCATATTCCCTTCTAATTTCACTTCTTTTACATCATTTGGTAGGATGAAGTGATCCCCAATTTTAATTTCTTTTCCATCAATAGAACCTTGTCCGGCTGCAACAGACATCAACATATATGGTCCTGGATTTTGCACGCTTACTGCTCCGTCTACCTTTATTTCAAATACATCATAATATTGACAACGATATAATGTATTTACTGTATTGCTTGGTAAATCATTGGTGTTAAACATAAGATCACTTTCTACCTTGCCTGGAACCGTAATCACATCAATACTTTTCTCAACATGTAGTTCTCTTAGTTGGCCATTCACTTTCCTATCATAATCATAGACACGGTAGGTTACTGCGCTGTTTTGTTGTGTTTCTAAAATAGTAATACCACCTGTAATCGCATGTACCATACCTGGGTTGATTTGAATAAAGTCACCTGGCTTTACTTGAATCTTTCCAATTAATTGATCCCACTGTCCAGCACGTATCATGGTTTCTAACTCTTCTTTTGTATTTGCATTATGACCAATTACAATTTCAGAACCTTCTTCACAGTCTAAAATATACCAACATTCTGTCTTACCAAAATTGTCATCCCCTGCTGCTCTTGCATAGGCATCATCTGGGTGTACTTGAATACTCAAATTATCCTTTGCATCAATCACCTTTACTAATAAAGGAAATGCAACTCCATCTGTCTCTTCTTTTGTTTTACCAAATACTTCTGGATAAGATTTCCAAAGCTCTGAAAGTGTTTTTCCTTGTAAGTCTCCTTCTAGGACTTGGCAATCACCTTGTGCATGTGCTGAAATTCCCCAACACTCTGCTAAATCACTACCTTCCTCTTGGTAACCAAAAACATCTCTTAATTTAGTTCCGCCCCATAGGATATGTTTGATTACTGGTTTTAAAAAAATTGGTTTCATAAATAGATCTCCTTTTCTCGCATTTAACCAATATATTATACTATTTTTTTGGTAAAATAACAATATTCAATCTGCTTTTTTACTTAATCTTGATTTTCCTTGATTTTTATTCTTCCCAAACTTATACTGTACAATATAAATTAGATTCGTATATTATCCTGAAAGGATCGCAAATTATGAACACTATTAAAAAATACAGTACTATGATTTACAGACAGTACTACCTATTCCTACGCCAACTAGGCTCTATGCCGCTGGCTCATATTTTCTTTCTCGCTGTATTAACGATTACTTATGGTGTACAAGCTTTTACTATGAACTATTACGTAGATAGCGAAGTAGTAATCAATATACCCGAAACTACCTATAACTGGTATGAAATTGGAAGATATGGCTTGGTGTTTACCAAATGGCTTTTGGGTACTACTTGGTACAACCCCTTTTATACCGGCCTGCTATTTCTTCTCTTTTTATGGCTTGCAGCCTCTTGTTTTTATTATATTGGCAGTCGGATACTCCCCCGTACACCAAAGCCAATGATTGCTATCTTTAGCATGATTGTTTTGACTTATCCAAGCTTTACAGAACAGTACTATTTCCATTATCAATCGGCAGAAATTGCCTTTGGTATTTTATTATCTTTTCTCTGTATGGGAATGTTTTATTTATTTGTACAACACAAGCAGAACTTATGGCTTATGCTAGCTCTCCCAATTTTGGTTCTAGTATTTGCTATTTACCAATCCTTTGTTCCCTTTGTTTTATGCTCTTATCTCTTTATCTTTGTGATTGTCATGTATCGTAGTCGCAAAGAATTAAAGTTCCCCCCAAAAGGAATTGCTACTATCTGGGGAGCCATCTTACAATTTGTGCTGTCGTTTGCTTGTTCCCAATTGATTCACTCCTTATTCTTTGATTCAGAGGATTACTTATCCAATCAGATTATTTGGACGGTAGAAGGAAGTCTTTTGGATAAAATACGAGTGGTAGCAAGTGTTTGTATCCGCATGTTTCTAGGAGAGGGAATTTTCTATACTAGCCTCTTATTGCTTGCGAGTATTCTTATACTAATCTTTTGGATTCGAAGACCTTTTGTGAGTAAGCTTTCTTCTGTTTTTTCCTTTTTAGGTTTACTTGGTATTCTATTAACACCTTTTGCTTTAAGCCTGATTTTGGGAAGCAACGTAGCAATCCGCTCTCAATTTACACTAGGCTATGCAGCTGTTTGTCTTCTTTTGATTGCCTATGAATTTGGATTTGCAGATCTGACTTTTGTGAAACTGAGCGTACGTAGACTTTGGAATACCTCCCTGATTGTAGTAAGTGGGACACTACTTTTACTACAACTGAAAGACATCAATACCATTTATTCTATTAATCAAGAAGTCAGAGATTATGATTATGCTATGAGCACTCATATACTTGCTGATTTGTATGATAGCTATGCGGTAAAAGATCAAGCTCCTATTACCTTTTGGGGACACCACCAAGCGCCTACAAGCCAGGAGGAAATTGTAGCAAACAATCCATCCTACCTCTTTCTATCTGTTTATAATTTAGAATATGACATGGAACCCTATAACTTTTTTAGCAGCAATAGAATTCTTGGTTACTTTGAATCCTTAGGACATACTTTCACCTATCCTACCTCTTCTTCAAGAACACTATCCGAGTATATTATACGAGTGGATAATCCACCGACTTTTCCACTTGATGGTTATGTACATCTTCTACAAGAAGCTGTTACGGTAAACCTAGGAGATGGTATAAGCTATGATATGAATTCTAACTAGAGAAGGGAGACAATATGTCACAAAATTATTCAGAAAAACACTTGCCAAAATGGCCTCTTGCTGTGCTACTAATCATTCCTTTGCTCTTGTTTGTCGTAGCCCCTATTTGCCGTAGCTTATATACTATGGCCTTTATCCATAGACAAGATAAACAGCTAGCAACCTTATTAAAGGGAGATTTAGAAGAACTAGGATTCTTCGAGTCAGACAAAGAATTTGTCTTTATCGGTTCCCTTGAAGAAATGACCAATGCTTCTTGCATTGATTTAAGCAATGATGATTCTTTTATTTATTCTATCTTTGACTGTAGAGATACCAAAGATTTGACTACGGTAGAAGCTTCTATCGAGATTTCTAATTATCTGAATCAGTTTGATTTTCAGATAAGCCCTGTTTCACTTACATCCTTTGAGCAGTACGAAGAAGAAATCACAGATATACTACCGATCGAAAAGACCTTCCCCTGGTACAATGCCATTGTAGAAACGGAACATTTTATTGTAATACAGCTCTCTTTTTAAAGAGAGCTGTTGTAATTTATACCACTTCTACTTCTACTATATTTTCTAAAAATTGATAATGGAATACCACTACCGCATTGTCTTTGCTTGTTTCAAAATAGCTTTTATTGGAACTTCCGCTTCTTGGAAAACGATCCTTGCAATAGGTGGCAGACAGGGTTCCATACGTGGAAATTGCAAAATCATATCGGCCTTTGTAAGGAATTACTACCGCTAATCTATATTTCTTATCTCCCATATAATACATTCTTGTTATTTCGCTATTAGAATCGTTTGCCACTGCACCTACCTGAGTTTGAAAACCTCCATATACTATCACCCTCTCTGGTAGTTTCATCTTGGTTTCTTGGTCATACTCCTCTTCCCCACCATACCTATGTATCAGTGGTGGATTGGCATACCGTTCCCTTAATACCCGTTCCTCTCCCCAGATCCTTTTTAGAAACTCTTCCTCTCCAAATCCCATCGGACAGTCTTGTCCCTTTGTATTGATTTGATAATATTCTTGTAGCCCCTCTTCAGTCGAAATGGCAGCTCTATTCAAAGTTCTTCTAAACGGAATTTGAAAGAATGCATTTGGATTATGAATGGCTGTCCATTTTAACGTATATTCAAGAAAGTGTTGTCGATCTTCTTTATTTTGATTGGCAAACCAACCAATTTGATCATAGCCAAACCAATCCCGATACGCCCGTTCTTCATAACTCAATGCAGAAAAGTCTCTCACTACTTTTCCTCCCCAGTTATCATATTCCATCAAGTAAGGCATGGCTGCAGCCGTCCATCCATTGGGATTTCTTCCCCCTTCACTATAGCCTTCTTTTACCAAAACTAGCTTCTCTTCTTTTGTCTCTAACAAAGGAACTCTAGTATAAGGCATGGCATGATAATCTAATAATAGAGTACCGTCAATATTGATTCCATGGCTATGAGCATCTAGTAATACCAAGCCTCTTCTGGCATGTTTTTTTGCATAGTCTCGAATCATCCTAATCAATTCTTGCATCTGCAACATTCCGTAATCGTTGGCACAATATAAATGTATTTGGCCTAAATGCAAGGCTTCATACCCAGCTTCTATATATTGTGTTGCACGATAATAAAACCAAAGCTTTGTTTCAAGTCTACTAATATCTGGAATTCCACCTTCTTCTCCAAACATAAATCCCTCAGGCTTTTCTAGAAAAAGCATATCTTCTACGCAAAATTTCCGTTCTCTTTTCTCTAGTCCAAAAGCTTCTAATACATAACTAGGAATCGTAAAATTATTTTCATAGAAATAAACTGCTTCAAACAGGCAAGCTTGCAATATAATTTCTGGGTCTGCCTGGTGTACCTTTTCTGCTAGGCACCTTGATTTCTCAAAATGCTCGATATCATCAGAATCTGGCTCCCAGATTCCGGATGCACGTCCTAAAAACTTAACACCTAGATTTACAATTGCCCTTACATCATCCCCTAAGGTCTTGCTATGAACTAAAAAGGCTGCACTTACAGCTCTTTCTAAATATTTTTTTAGCACTGGCTCTGATATACTATCTTGAAAATAATAATTCATACATTTGACATCCCTTCTAACAAATGATAAACACTTAAGATACCTGCGCCTGTAGCACCCTTGGCTCTTCCTTCACTTTTCGAACGTTGTACCGACGGGCCAACCATATCCATATGAATCCAAGATACACCTTCTTCCACAAATTCTTCCAGAAATCCTGCAGCTACACTAGCCCCTGCTCTAGCTCCTAAACTATAATTTTTGATATCCGCTACTTGGGAATCCAACAGAGGTTCTTTAAAGGATTCATCTAGTGGCAATTCCCACATCTTTTCTCCCACTTTATCTGCTGCCCGCCTTAACAACTCCACACTGCTAGAATCATTGGTAAAAACACCAATGTAGTCGTCCCCTAATGCTCCTTGGCAAGAGTAGGTTAAGGTAGCAAGGGTAATAATGCGCTTTGCCCCTTTTTCAATAGCATAGCTAATGGCATCCGCTAAAATCAACCTTCCCTCTGCGTCCATATTCACTACTTCCACTGTTTTTCCGCCATACATCTTTATCACGTCGCCCATCTTCATAGCCTTAGGACCTATTTCATTTTCTACAATCGGTAAGTATGCGGTTAGGTTTATTTGAAGTTTTTCCCTTGCTACCATTTCTATTATAGAGATTACATTCGCTGCTCCACACATATCATACTTCATCCCATCCATTCCTTCTGCCGATTTAATATGATAACCTCCGGTATCAAACATGACTCCTTTTCCAATGACAGCTATTTCTTCTGCTGCTTTTCCCCCTTTGTATTTTATGGCAATAAGGGCAGAACCTCTTTCGCTTCCTGCACCGACTCCTAGGATACCTCCAAATTCTTTTAACCCTTCTTCTTCTATTAATTCAAACTCTAGACCATATGCCTTTGACAAGTCATGGCAATAATCAACGATATGGACTTGATTCATAAAGTTGTTTGGAAGATCGCCTAACAATCTTGCGTAATTAATACTTTCTCCCTTTCTCAACGCCCTCTCTGCTAGGGGTGTTAACTTCGTTCCAATCAAAAGTATTTGTTGCTCGTTTGTTTCTCCTATCAATTGATTTCTAAGTTCAAAGCAAGACCTTGTAGGGATGTTCCATATTAACTTCTTATCTAATTGATATTGTGCCTCAACGAAATAACAAAGAAATGTTTCTACCTCAGAGGCATATTCTTCCTCTATTAAAGCAAAGGATAGAGCAAAACTCCCGGTTCGACTTCTTACAATCTTGCCCATAAATTCTCTCATCGTGTACATAAAATGTTTTTGCTTCTTTGGTAGCTCGAGTATACTTACTTGAATTTCTGCAAATTCACTCTTCTCCAACAGCTCTTTTTTGCTTTGACCAGAAACTAATACAATCAATTCTTCTACTCCATCTTGCTTTAACTGCTCATATGAAATTTCTTCTCGGTAACTTAGCTTCATAACAAACCTCCATAAGATTCTTCTAACTCATCTATCAGCACTTTTGCTAACGAATAGGATCCAATTAATGGATGTATCATTAAGGCCAAATATGCTTGTGAAATATCCTTTTGTTCTATTGCCTTTACTGCTGCCTTTTCATAATATTTTATGGTTTGAAGCAGTACTTCACAATGCTTTGGAACATCGGATACTGGCAGTACAGCAATACCTTTTCTAGATACTTTACAGGTAGATTCTATAATTTCATGATCTCCAAATAGCTTCATGCTTCCCTCATTTTTTACACACAATGTCATATATTTTGCTTGGTCGCTTTGTAGTGCTTCAATACAATCTAGCATAACACCTGCATAACCAATCCCACTAGGTATCTCTAGTTCGCCTCTTTTTATTTCTATTTCCTTTTCCCTTTGCGTTTCTACAGCCATGTAAGACTGCTCTCTTACTTCCATGTAATAGAGAAATGTTTGTAATAAAACTTCTCCGTCCCTAGTGTCTAGTTGCTTTAATTCTTCAAACATCCTCTGATTAATATTTTTGATACTACTTCCTCGTAAACAATCTGCATTTAACATATTTGCCAGTGCCTTTTCTCTGTGGTAGTAATAATACAAATACTCATTAGGCAATAATTGAATGCTTCGCAACAAATCTTTATCGAACATTGAAAATTCTTGTATGGATTCTAAAAACTCATCGGATTGTAACAATTCTCCGAGTAACTCTTTTCCATCCACTTGAATGCTTCTAATCCAAGAAAGATGATTCAAACCAAAGAAATGTACAAACAAATCCTCTTCCTTCACCTTTAGAAATTTTGCAATACGATATTTAGTACTACTCGGCGCATCGCAAATTCCTATGACCCTATCATAACCTCTATCATGTAAGGCTTGGGTCATAAGTCCTGAAGGATTAGTAAAATTAAAGATATAGGCATTTGGTGCCTTTTCTTGAATTATTTTACAATACTCATCTAACACATGCAGCGTTCTTGCTGCCATGGAAAAACCACCAACACCAGTAGTTTCTTGTCCTATCACACCATGCCTTACTGCCAATTCTTCATCTAATTTCCTAGAATCATCCCCACCCACTCTCAATGTTGTCACAACATAATCTGTGTCTAGTAACTCTTCTTCTAAGGAATGAACCAAGGTCAAATTAAGGTTTGCACCTTCTCTTTGAATAACATGCTTACAAATATGGTAAATCATATTCAACTTTTCTTTATCAATATCATACAAGGCCACTGTTCCAATATTTAAACTTTGATAACGCTCCAATAGGCCATTGATAAAAATAACGGTACGTACTCCTGCTCCACCAATTACTGTAATTTTTTTCATCCTTTTATAAACTCCTCTAATTCACTTTTTCTTGGAAACCCTTGATTTCCTCCTAAGGCTGTAACACAAAAAGCTCCGCAGGCATTTCCATATTCTAAACACCTTTCTATGGTATTCCCCTCCAAATAGCTTGCGATAAATCCTGCATTGAAGCTATCTCCTGCCCCAGTTGTATCGATACAGATTACCGAATAGGCAGCTTTTTCATAAACCTTAGACTGGCACTTTGCCACCGCTCCCTTTTTCCCGCATTTGATCACCGCAATCCTATCCCCTTGAGATAAGAATTCCAAAGCCTCATCTATGCTTTCCTTTCTGCTATAATTAAGAGCTTCCGATTCATTCATAAACAATATATCAATATAAGGAAATAGCTCTTGAATTCTTGGACTCCATACTCCAGTATCATCCCACCCTACATCAAAAGAAATACTTAAATCAGATACTTCTTTATATTTGCGTAGGTTTGTTAGATAGGTTTCATGATTTTCTTCCCCACGATATCCAGTCACATGTATATGCCTTGCTTGAGCTAGTTGCTTGCAATCAATTCTAGATAAATCTATCCTACTATTTGTACCAAGATAACTGACAAAACAGCGATCTCTTTTTGTTGTAAAACTAATACTAATCCCCGTATTTTCACTATCCGATTGTTCTAGCAAGCTATCATCCACACCAAGGTTTTGTAATTCCCTATGTATAAATGTTCCATACATATCGTTCCCAACACAGCCCTGAAAGACTGTGCGAATTCCTAGCTTTGCCAAGCCCATGGTAAATAGTGCTGCTCCGCCTCCAATAAAAGTTCCCATTTCCTCTACAAACTCTTCTTCACCTGGATTTGGCAATCGTTCCACATCCTTAACCACCAAATCTATATTAATATCACCATATACAAAAACATCCCACTTTTTCATTTCCTTCTCCTTACTGATAAAGAAAAATCCAATTGCCTAGATTAGACAATTGGACTCTTTTTAACCTTTTACTGCTCCTATCATCGCACCCTTTGCAAAATACTTTTGTACAAATGGATATACACATAATATTGGAACTGTTGTAACAACAACAGCTGCCATCTTTAAGGAATCTGATGTCACTGCATTGTTTGCCTGTGCAATCGCTTGTGATGCACTGGTAATTTCTTGTGATGCTGCCATAGCTCTTGAAAGCATCTGTTGTAACACGGTCTGCACTGGCCATAAATCGCTGCTTCTCATATAGAACGCCCCAGAAAACCAATCATTCCAATGTCCTACTGCTGCATATAAACCAACTACTGCTATCACTGGCTTACTCAGTGGCAACAGAATTTTTAAATATATTTTAAAATAGCTGCAGCCATCCAATCTTGCAGATTCATCCAAACTATCTGGTATCGATTCAAAGAAAGTGCGCATCATGAGTAAGTAAGTAACACCTACCATTCCTGGAATGACATAAACCCAGAAGGTATTGAGTAAACCCAATTGATTGTATTGAATATAAGTTGGTATCATACCACCACTAAATAACATGGTAAAGGTAATCATAACCATAAGAAATTTGCGACCTGGTAAATCCTTATGCTTTAATGCAAATGCAGCTAAACTTGTAACGATGAGCGTTAAACCAGTTCCCACTATGGTTCTTGCTATGGTAATCACATAAGCATCCATGATTTTACCATCACTAAAAACCTCTATGTAGTTATCTAGTGTAAACGCTCTTGGCCATAGATAAATTCCACCCTTTGCAGAATCCGCTCCATCATTAAAGGATAGCGCTAGAACATTCAAACAAGGAACTAATATAACAATACATAGGCCTATCAAAATGATGTAAATAATAATTTGTATTATTCTGTCTCCTGCACTTTTCTTCATATTCGCTATCCTCTCTTATCCTTTTTAATAAAAATTAATACTCTTTGGATCCTTTGCATATTCCTCTTCTAGGTAAGCTGTAAATTCTTCTATTCCGGCTTGCTCTAATTGATTTCTAAAGGATTCCACAATTTGCTCAATTTCATCGTCAGAACCTGCATACATTGCTTGTACCAACATTTCTTCGTAATTGATAAGACCCATTTGTACTTTTGTATCTTCAAAACCTTCCATTGATAGATATGCAGTTGCTGGCAAACCTTCCACTAAACGTTTTTCTCTTGGGTAATCTGTTGCGATTTGAATTGCTCCCTCATAACCGCCACCTTGGCTAGCTCCTGGTCTACTCTCTCCAAATTCTTCTAACCAGTCTACATCTGTCATTGCATATTCCCAGAATACTACACCTGCTCCACCAAAAGATGCTCCTACATTATTGATCAACCAATCTGAATTTCCATCATTGATTTGAGTTAACACTTCTTCTGTCACTACTGGTTTTCCATCCACCATATTATAGTGTTCGCCTTCAATACCATAATTTCCAAGTAATTTACCTTCTTCTGTAGATAGCCAATCAAAAAATTCAAAGATTTCTTCTGGATTTTCTGCATTTGCTGAAATTGCCCATGCTCCATAACCACCTTTACCACTCACGATTTTGGAGTTATCTCCATCATAAGCATTTAACGGTCCTAATGGAATCCATTCACCTGTTTCATAAATAATAGGCATATAATTATGTACATCTGCTATAATAGCTGAATTTCCTGTTTCGGATACTTCCTTAGAACGAATCTCATCCATAGTGAAAAATTCTGGATTAATTAACTCTTCCTCTAATAATGTTCTTACAAAATCGATCTTGTCATACACATAATCTGTTTGCGCTTCGTGATATACCTGTCCGTCTTCGTCCATATTGTAATTATCACTTACGCCCCAATGATAGCCACCAACGATATAATCCAAGGCATCTGGAGAACCACCCCAATACTTAGGCCCTAATGGATAAACTGCTTGCCCATTGGCATCTACATACCCACCTTCTTTGATATCTACAAGCAAATCATAGAATTCTTCTTGGGTACGAATTGCAGTTGGGTCAATTCCTAAATCCTCTGCGATATCTTTTCTAATATACATTCCACCTACATACTCTTGCTCTGGATTATACTCCATTGATCGATCTACTGCTGGAATGGATAATTGCATTAAATATACTCCGTCATAATCCTCTCTAAATGTAATATTTTTGTATGCATCATTTGGTAAATAGCCTTCTTCCATATATTTGCTATATACTTCTGAATTTGCCATATATTCTGAAACATCTGCAAACATTCCCTCGGAAGCAGCTTTGTCAAGTAGTACAAATTCAGGTCTTGAAGAGTTGTTTAGATAAGTTATTACTACATCTGCTACTGTTCCTGAAGCTAAATGAGCCGCAAGTACAGAAGAGTCACTATCTCCTGGTGTATAAAGAATCTCTAATTCAACTCCAGTAATTTCTTTGATCTCTTGCATAACAGGTGTAGACATCAAATCTTCTGGTAGTGAATATCCAATATCATCAACATAGGCTTGTACTGTAATCTTTCGATCTGCAATAAAAGAGTCTGATGTACCCGCTTCTACGGATTCATCACCAGAAGCTTCTTCTTTTGATCCTTCTGACTCTACATTCCCTTCTTCTGTTGGTGTCGTTCCACATGCTGACAATGCAGCCATGGATAAAGCTGTTGCCATTGCTAATGCTGTTCCTTTTTTCCATAAATTCTTCTTTCTCATATCTTTCTCCCTTCTTTATCTAAAGTTACCACAAACTGATTTCGGCAACCTTTTTACAAATCATATTACATATTACGACTAAAATTAAACCAACTACACCTTGTATCAAACCAATGGCTGTGGCATAGCCAAACTGCCCACCAGCAAGACCGACCCTTACCACATAGGTATCTAAGGTATCTGCAAGTTCCATATTCCCTGGTGTTCTAAGCAAATAAATTTGATCAAAGCCAGAAGATAACATGCTACCAATTCCCATAATGAACATAATTCCTATGGTTGGCCTTATACCTGGTAGTGTAATGTGCCATATCTTCTTTAGTTTAGAACAACCATCCATATCTGCCGCTTCATACAATTCTGCATCAACACCACTGATTGCTGCTAAATAGATGATAGAACTCCAACCAATGCCTTTCCATAAATCCATACTAAATAAAATTTGATAAAAGTATTCTGCTTCCATTAAGAAAAAGGTATCAGAACTTCCTCCTAAGGCTCCAATTATTTGATTTAGAATCCCATTATTTGGTGCTAAAACTCTTTGCACAATCGTCACAACAATAACCGTAGATAAAAAGTGTGGTAGATAACTTATGGTTTGCACTACCTTTTTCACTCTCAAATTCATAACTTCGTTTAGCATCAAAGCTAATATAATAGCAAAGGGAAATTCTAGGATACACTTCATAAAACCTACTGTCACGGTATTCCTTAATAATCTAATACTGTCGTAGCTTTGAAAAAATGTTTCAAAATAGGTTAATCCTACCCAATCGCCTCCCCATATTCCTGTATTGAAGGAATATTCTTTAAATGCCAGTACCAAGCCCGTCATTGGTACATAGGAAATCAAAATAAAATAAATCAACGTAGGTGCTAACATTAAGTATAAGGGGAAATATTTTACTACTTTTCTTGTTTTCATAGGTCTCCCCCTTCCATTTTCTCTAATTTTGTTCCATCGGACAGCCTTACATAGGTTCTAAATTTTGATGTATCTTCTTGATTTAGTACAAAAATTCTAGCCCCTCGTAAAAAGTCATCCTGTCCATATGTATTGTATCCACTAGCTCTGCCATACCCCAATACAATTCCGTACAAATCTCCATAGTAGTCGTTGATATGATCATGGCCAACAAATACTCCTCTCGTATGTCCTTCTTCTAACATAGCTGTAAATAACCCAGAATTCACTGCTTGTGGACAAACCTCTTCTCTCTTTTCTCCAAAGCAATTTCCTACTTCCCACACATAATCATACTCTGGAAGTGGTACATGCATAAATACAAGAGCAGCAAGCTTGGGACTTTTGGAAGCATACGTTTCCATGTTCTTAATATACCAATCAATTTGAGATCTTTTTATATAATCATAGCCTTCTACCTTAGGAAGAGTCACATAATTTCCGCTATCCATCCCTACTAAAAGCCATGGTACATTTCCTTTTTCATCTTCTACTGCAATAAAGTGATTTCCTACACCTGCCCCTGCCTCTTTATCATCATAGAAATAACAAGTATCTATCTCCTTTAAAATATCAGCTAACTCTTCATAACCAGCACCTTCTTCTGTGTCATGATTACCAAAGGCATAGCTAAAAGGAATCTTTGATTCGATAATAGGCTCTAGAGCCAACAGCAAGTGCTCTTTATTATCTTTCCCAAACACGGTATCACCTGTAACAAAAATGAAATCCGGCTGTTCCATTTCCAAGATTCTTTTCATTAAGGTAACAGTTTCTTTATCTACTTCATTTCCATCACTATAATGTATGTCTGTAAATTGCAATAATTTGAATTCACCATTTGGCGGAAATTTAATTTTCATGGCTTCTACCTCCATTACCGAAACGATAATCTATTTAAATATATAGTATCGTTTTATAAGAACTGTCACAATGGACTATTCTACAATAATAACTGTAAATTTCTATGATTGCGTGTTTTTGATTGCATCTATGTAAATTCTATTGTATATTTTGCATAATGGAGGTGCTATATGGAACAAATATACGAAGTTAGAGGATTATTGAATCAGGGCTTTATTGGGCAAATTTCTTATTCTATTTGCTTGGATCATAGGTATCAACAACTAGATATCTTGTTTTCTCATGACAAGCAGTATCGGGATCAAGTAAAATCAGAAATGCAACTTATCTTTCTGTTAAATGATGAATTTATTGGCGGAATTCATAGACAAGATAACCCCAAGAAGATAGAAATATCTAAAGATTACGCAACAAAAGGCTGCATTCCAACCGCTGAATTTCATGGCTGCCTTAAAATAACCATTGTAGTATTTAGTATCATTGAAGATGACACGTTCTATTCTCTTCAATTATTTGGAGAAAGGATGAATTCCCATGAAATATCTTAATGTTGAGCTCCATAATCATACTACAGAATCGGATGGTTCCCTTTCTCATTTTGAGTTAGCAAATTATATGAAAGAGTGCTCTGTTGATGCCTTTGCCTTAACGGATCACAATACCATCTCTGGGCATAGCAAGATGGAAGCATTGTTAGAAACTCATCTAGATTTCCCCACTTGCTTGCTTGGTATGGAATATACTACATACTATGGCCACATTCTATGCCCAAACCTAAGAAAATACATCAGCTTCGAGAATTTGAATCGTTGGAATCCGGATCAACTATTTTTGGCTTTAAAAAAGGCTGGTTCTTTAGTCGGTATCGCCCATCCTTTTTCAGATACCCATCCAAAAGGAAGTTGTGGATTTTGCATGACAATCCAGGACTTTAATAACCTAGATTTCATCGAGGTTATCAATAACTCTGAGCCCTTACAAACCGTGAACAAAGAAGGAATTGCTTGGTGGGAAAACTTGGTATTGCAAGGCTATTCTATTGCATGTACTGCGGGAATGGATTTACATAATATAGTTACTCTAGAGCAAAAATTCTCCACTTTAATCCTTAGAAACGAAGACCAATCCATAGAAGAGAATATTATATCTTCTATACGAGACTGCCGTTGTTATGTATCCCGTGGTCCAGTATTAGAACTACAACTTAACTCCGAACAACATTTAGTAGCTTCTATTGATCGCAGCTTAAAACCAGGATTTTGCTATGACTTAGACTGCAATTATATTGTGACTCTTACCTCACAAAAAGGAACCACCTCCCATCATCTAACAGAAGCAGTTCCTATTGAAATTCCAATGCTATCACAATATCACTCTGGCCATGTAATAGCAAAACTATATCAAAGTAAGTTGGATTTAGAACATTTAGTATGTATTGCGCCTTTTTTTCATCTTTAGGCTAAATTTCCATATTGCTTGCGATAGGTCAATGGAGTCTGTCCCTCAATCTTTTTAAACACTTTATAAAAATATTGACTATCTTCATATCCTACTTCGCAGGCAATATCTATTACCGACTTATTTGTATTTTTTAGGAAGTCTTTTGCCTTTTCTATTCTAATCTGTCTCATAAAATGAATGGCTGACATTCCTGTCTCTTTTTTGAATAAGGTAGAAAAATAATTGGGACTAATCGCAAATTTCTCTGCCAACTCTTGTATTGATATTTCATAATTATAATGCTCTTCTATATATGAAATAGCTAAAGCAATCTTGTTCTTTGCCTGTATA